>NZ_JAEN01000003.1:0-297661 GCF_000518925.1 Paracoccus sp. J39
CTGCATCGCCTCTTGCGAGCTGTCGAGCAGGCCGCCCAGCACCTCGACCAGCAGGAAGGTCAGAAGGCCCCAGATCGCGGAATGGAAGAACACCTGCGAATCGGCCCCTTCGAGGAAGCGCGAGAAGATCAGCACCGTGACCAGCACCACCGCCACCTCGATGCCGCGGACGGTGGCGTAACGCTGCATGCGATGTTCCAGCCAGCGCACCCAATGCACGTCCTTTTCGTGGTCGAAGAAGAAGCTGAGGCCGACCATCATCAGGAAGGTGCCGCCGAAGGCCGCGATGGGCAGATGCGCCTCGTGCATGATGCGCGAATATTCGTCGGGCTGGCTTGCGGCCAGGACCATCGCCTGCCAGGGGCCGATATTGGCGGCGATGACCACGATGAGCAGCGGAAAGACGATCCGCATGCCGAAGACGGCGATCAGGATGCCCCAGGTCAGGAAGCGGCGCTGCCACTTCGGGGTCATCTCTTTCAGCTTGTTGGCGTTGACGATGGCGTTGTCGAAGGAAAGCGAGATTTCAAGCACCGCCAGCACGGCGCAGATGAAAAAGATCGTCAGCGTGCCGCCGACGGTTCCGGTCGTCTGCCATCCCAGCACTGCGCCCAGGGCGAGGCCAAGCACGGTGACGATGAAGGACCACTTGAAATAGTGCAGGGTCGGACGATGGGTTCCATTCGTCGAGCCCCCCGCGGACGGGTTGTTTCCTTGCTGCATGTTAAGAACAAGTCCAGGCGGCTGGTCAAAGATCGATGCCGACATCACGGACGTGCCGCCACGTCCGCCAGAGGGGCCCGGCCATCAAACTGCGTTCACGAAGACGCGAACGCGCAAAAGATGGCGAATCCGGGTCACGATTGCAAGGGTTCCGTGCCGATCCCGGCATTTTCTTGCACGGACCGGGCCGGGGCCGCCGCCGGCAGGGTGATGCGCGCCAGCAGCCCGCGTCCGTCGGCCCCCTCGGCCAGGGTCAGCCGGCCGCCGAACAGGCCGGCGATCTCCAGCGCCACCGGCAGGCCCAGCCCCATGCCCGGCCCCGAGGTCTGGCCGCGGGCGAATCGGCTGACGGCGGCGGCGCGGGCCTCGGGCGGGATGCCGGGGCCGTTGTCCTCGACCTCCAGCACCGCCTCGCCGGCATCGCGCCGGACGCGCACCGTCACCACCGCCGCGCGGCCGGCATGCAGAAGCGCGTTCGAAATCAGGTTGCTCAGCGCCTCGCCCAGCAGCAGGGGCTCGGCCCGGACCATCACCGGCCCCGCGCCCTCGAAGCCCAGGTCGATGCCGGCCTCGGCGGCGGCGGGGATATGCTCGGCGGTCAGGTCGCGCGCCAGCGCCGCAAGGTCCAGGACCGTGCCCCGGCCGGCGCCCTCGGCGGCATCGACCTTGGCCAGCAGCAGAAGCTGCGCCAGGATGCGCTCGGCATGGGCCACGGCAGCGTCGCCCTTGCTGGCGGCGGCCTGCGCCTCGGACAGGGTGGCGGCCCGCGCCGCCAGCGCCAGCTGCGTGCGCACCACGGCCAGCGGCGTGCGCAGCTGATGCCCGGCATTGCCGGTAAAGTTGCGCATCCCGTCCAGCGCCGCGCCCAGCCGCCGCATGAACGAGTTCACCGTGCCGACCAGCCCCCGCACCTCCGAAGGCACCGGCGTCCCGATAGGGCTCAGGTCGTCGGGGCTGCGCGCGGCGATTTCCTCGCTGAGCCGGTAGAGCGGGCGCAGCGACACCGTCACCGCGATCCAGACAATCAGCGCCGCGCCGGCGATCATCAGCACCAGCCGCAGGGCCGAGCGCATCAGGATCGCCCGCGTCAGCTCGCGCCGGGCATTGGTGGTCTCGGCCACGGTCACCACGAAGGGCACCTCGTCGATGCCGGTCGAGGCGGCGCGGGCGAGGCTCGCGACCCGCACCGGCTCGCCCCGGAACGCGCCGTCGGCATAGGCGGGCTCGCCGCCCTGCCGCGCCGGGGCCATCGGCAGGTCGCCATAGCCGGTGACGATATGGCCGGGCGGGCCGTCCACGCGATAGAAGACCCGGTCCTGCGCGGCGGAACTCAGCATCTCCAGCGCGCCATAGGGGATTTCGATGGCGATGCGGCCCTGATCGTCCAGCGAGGCTCGCTCGGCGATCACCAGCGCCGAACCGGCCAGCACCCGGTCGGCCAGCGCATTGGCCATGCGCACCGCCTCGCGCCAGGTGTCGATCAGCGCGGCGGTTCCCAGCACCAGCGTCGCCAGCAGCAGCCAGGCCAGCAGGCGGCGGCGCAGGGAAAACGGCCGCCGGATCAAGGCGCCGCCCGGTCGAGGAAATAGCCGATGCCGCGCGCCGTCCGGACCGTCAGCCCCGCCGGCGCCAGCCGCTTGCGCAGCCGGCTGACATATTGCTCGATGGCATTGGCGGACAGGTCGTCCTCCAGCGAGGTCAGCGACTGCACGATCGATTCGCGCGCCACCACCTTGCCGGCGCGCATGATCAGCAGCTCCAGCAGCCCGCGTTCGCGCGCCGGCAGGTCCAGCGGCTGCCCCGCCAGCAGGAAGCTGCGCGCCGTCTGGTCCAGAACCAGATCGCCGAAGCTGACGGTGGAGTTGCGCAGCCCCGCCTGACGGCGCAGAAGCGAGCGGATGCGCGCCTCGAACTCGCCGATGTCGAAGGGCTTGATCAGATAGTCGTCGGCACCCAGGTCGAGGCCGCGCACCCGCTCCTCGGGCGCGCCGCGCGCGGTCAGGATCATCACCGCCGCCGGATTGCGCCGCGCCCGCATCGCCCGCAGCACCTCCAGCCCGTCCATCTGCGGCAGGTTCAGGTCCAGGATCACCAGGTCGAAGCTTTCCGCCGCCGCCAGCGCCTCGGCCGAGGCGCCGTCATGCACCACGTCCACCGCATAACCCGATTGCCGCAGCAGGGCGGTCAGCCCCTCGGCCAGCGACAGGTTGTCCTCGACAAGCAGGATGCGCATGGTTTTCCCCCTCGCCTGCAGCCTAGCGGCGCGGGGCGGACTTGTGAACGGGCTGCCGCTTTGGCAAAGTCGCCGATCATGCGCCTGCTTGCCCGCCTTATGCCAGCCATCGCCGCCGCCCTTGCGCTGTGGCCGGGCGACGCATCGGCCCAGGTGACGCTGTTTCCCGCCCCGGCCGGCGACGGGCGCGAGCTGTCGGTCTATTCCTCGCTCGACGACGATCTGGCCGCGCCGCTGGTCGCCGCCTTCCAGCGCATCCATCCCGGCGTCGCCGTGCGCTACGAGAACCTGCTGACGACCGAGCTGCACGACCGCATCGTGGCCGAGACGCAGGCGGGCGGCGGCACGGCGGATTTCGCCTTTTCCTCGGCCATGGACCTGCAGGTCAAGCTGGCGAATGACGGCTACGCCCGGCCGGTCGCGACGCCGGACACGCCCGGCTGGCCCAACTGGGCAAACTGGCGCGACACCGCCTATGCGCTGACCTTCGAGCCGGCGGTCTTTGCCTATCACAAGCCCAGCTTCGCCGATCACGAGCCGCCCGCCACCCGCGCCGCCTTGATCCGCTGGATGGCCGAACATCCGGCCGAGGCGCAGGGCCGGATCGGCACCTATGACGTGGCGCGCTCGGGCGTGGGCTATCTGTTCCTGGCCCGCGACCAGGAGCTTTATCCCGGCATCTGGTCGGTGGTGCAGGCGATGGGCCGCGCCGGCGTGCAGCAATTCCCGACCTCGGCCGAGCTGCTGGAGCGGATCGCCGACGGGCGGCTGGCGGTGGGCTACAACCTGCTCGGCTCCTATGCCGCCGACTGGGCGCGCCAGCATCCCGAGGTGGGCGTGATCCTGCCGCGCGATTTCACCGTGGTCGTCTCGCGCGTGGCGCTGGTGCCGACGGCGGCGCGCCAGCCGGGGCTGGGGACGGATTTCCTGGCCTTCCTGATGTCGCCCGAGGGCCAGAGCCTGCTGTCCCGAACGCTGCGGCTGTCGGCCGTCAGCCTTGAGGTGGCCGGCCAGCCCGGCCCGGCGGGCGGCATGCAGGATCTGGCCGGGCTGCGGCTGAAGCCGGTGCCGGTCAGCCCCGGCCTTCTGGCCTATCTGGACCAGGCGACGCGGGCCAGGCTGCTTGCGCGCTGGAACAAGGCGCTGGCCGGGGAATAGTTTTTCGCCGCGATGTCAGGTCCGTGACAGCTTTCTGTGCTGGAAAGGCACCGGGCCCGCCTGCGCGCGGACCCGCGGAGGAGCCGCCCGCATTCCGGGAGAGATGCGGGCCAGAACCGGAAAAACGGATAACCGGACCGGCGCGGACGCGCCCGGTCGATGCGGAGGAAGACCATGAAGCAATTCGTTCTCGCCAGCCTGTTCGCGGCGGCCACGGCCCTGCCCGCCATGGCCGATTACACCATCATCGCCCCGGCCAATCCCGGCGGCGGCTGGGACCAGACCGCGCGCACCATGCAGACCGTGCTGCAGGAAGAGGGCGTGTCGCGCTCGGTGCAGGTGCAGAACGTGCCCGGCGCCGGCGGCACCATCGGGCTGGCGCAATTCGCCAGCCAGAACAAGGGCAACCCCGACGCGCTGATCGTCGGCGGCTATGTGATGGTCGGCGCCATCCTGACCAACAACTCGCCCGTCTCGCTCAAGGACGTGACGCCCATCGCCCGGCTGACCGGCGAATATGAGGCGATCGTGGTCCCCGCCGCCTCGCCCATCCAGGACATCGCCGGGCTGATCGAGGCGCTGAAGGCCGATCCCGGCGCGGTCAGCTGGGCCGGCGGCTCGGCCGGCGGCACCGACCATATCGCCGTGGGGCTGATTGCCAAGGCGGCGGGCGTCGATCCGACCAGGATCAACTATATCGCCTATTCCGGCGGCGGCGAGGCGCTGGCGGCGATCCTGGGCAACCAGGTGACGGCCGGCATCTCCTCGCTGGGCGAGTTCGAGGCCCAGATCCAGGCCGGCACGCTGCGGCTGCTGGCCGTCACCTCGCCCGAGCGGCTGGAGGGCGTCGATGCGCCCACCCTGCAAGAGGCCGGGCTGGACGTGGTGCTGGAAAACTGGCGCATGGTCGCCGCCGCGCCGGGCCTCTCGGACGAGCAGAAGGCCAAGGTCACCGCCGATATCGAGAAGATGGCGAAATCGGAAAGCTGGCAGAAGCAGCTGGCCGACAAGGGCTGGATGGACACCTATCTGGCCGGCCCGGAATTCGAGGCCCAGCTGGAACAGGACGTCGCCGCGACCGAGGCGATCCTCAAGGACATCGGTCTGGTGAAATGAGCGCGCCCCGCCATGAACCGCCGCGCCGCCGGGATACGGCGGCGCTGATCATCGCCGCCGGGCTGGTGGTGGCCGGCGGCGTGATGCTGTGGGACAGCGCGCGCCTGGCCGATCTGGGCGGCTATTCCGGCATCGGCCCGGCCAGCGTGCCGCGCGTGGTCGGCTTCGGCCTGCTGGGCCTGGCCGTCTGGACCGCCATCGAGGCGCTGCGCGGCGATTTCCCCGAACGCCCGCCGCAGAACGCCGCGCCGGTGCTGTGGATCGTCGCGGGCCTGGCCCTGCAGCTGATGCTGCTGCACACGACCGGCTTTTCCATCGCCACCGGCATTCTCTTCGGCTTTACCGCCCGGGCCTTCGGCAAGCGCAACCTGGCGATGACCATTCCCGTCGGCATCGTCTTCGCCTTCGTGGTCTGGGTCGTCTTCTCGCAACTTCTGATGCTGCACCTGCCCGCCGGGCCGCTTGAGCATCTGGTCTTTCCGCGGGGCTGAACCATGAGCGCATTCGAATTCCTGCTGCAGGGGCTCGGCACCGCCGCCGAGCCGATGATGCTGCTTTACGCGCTGATCGGCGTGACGCTGGGCACCGCCGTCGGCGTGCTGCCGGGCATCGGTCCGGCGCTGACCGTGGCGCTGCTGCTGCCCGTCACCTACCGGCTGGACCCGGCTGGCTCGCTCATCATGTTCGCCGGCATCTATTACGGCGGCATGTATGGCGGCTCGACCACCTCGATCCTTCTGAACACGCCGGGCGAAAGCGCCTCGATCATCACCGCGCTGGAAGGCAACAAGATGGCCCGCAAGGGCCGCGGCGGGCCGGCGCTCGCCACCGCGGCCATCGGGTCCTTCATCGCCGGGCTCATCGCGACGCTGCTTCTGGCCTTCCTGGCGCCCAGCATCGTCAAGCTGGCGCTGGTCTTCGGTCCGCGCGAATATTTCGCGCTGATGGTACTGGCCTTCGTCACCGTCTCGGCCGCCTTCGGCGATTCGGCGCTGCGCGGGCTGACCTCGCTGTTCCTGGGCCTGGCGCTGGCCTGCGTCGGCATCGATCAGCTGACCGGGCAGGCGCGGCTGTCCTTCGGCACGCCCGAGCTGCTGGACGGGATCGAAGTCACCACCATGGCCGTCGCCATGTTCGCCGTGGGCGAGGCGCTGTTCATCGCCGGCCAGCGCAACCAGCAGGAGGACGAGGTGACGGCCGTCAAGGGCTCGATCTGGATGAGCGCGCGCGACTGGGCGCGGTCCTGGAAGCCCTGGCTGCGCGGCACCTTCATCGGCTTTCCCATCGGCGCCATGCCGGCCGGCGGGGCCGAGATCGGCACCTTCCTGTCCTATGCCACCGAGAAGAAGCTGACCAAGCATCCCGAGGAATTCGGCCACGGCGCCATCGAAGGCGTGGCCGGACCCGAGGCCGCCAACAACGCCAGCGCCGCCGGCACGCTGGTGCCCCTGCTGACGCTGGGCCTGCCGACCTCGGCCACGGCGGCGATCATGCTGGCGGGCTTCCAGCAGTTCGGGCTGCAGCCCGGCCCGCTGCTCTTCGCCACCAACCCGACGCTGGTCTGGGGGCTGATCGCCTCGCTCCTGATCGCGAACGCCATGCTTCTGGTGCTGAACCTGCCGATGATCGGGTTGTGGGTAAAGCTGCTGACGGTGCCGAAGCCCTGGCTTTACGCCGGCATCCTGCTGTTCGCGACGCTGGGCACCATCGGCGCCAACCCCTCGGCCTTCGAGCTGGGGATGCTGCTGGGCTTCGGCGTGCTGGGCTATGTGATGCGGCTCTTCGGCTATCCGATCGCGCCGATCGTGGTCGGGCTGATCCTTGGCCCGCTGGCCGAGCAGCAGCTGCGCCGGGCGCTGTCCATCAGCCAGGGCGACTGGACCACGCTGGTGCAGTCCCCCATCGCGGCCGCGCTGCTGGGCATCGCCGCGCTGGCGCTGATCGTGCCGCTGATCCTGCGCGCCCGCGGCAAGGGCGAGGTGCTGAGCCAGCTCGCCGGCGAAGAGGACTGACCGAAAAACCGCCCCGGTCCCGCAAGGGCCGGGGCCTGCCATGTTCTGGCGGCATGGCCGCCTTGTCCTTTTGCTGCGTTGCAGAACGGGCCTGCGGCGCCCATCTGTCTGTCATCGGAAACGATCATACAGACAGGCAGAAAAATGCACCGCGCCTTCCATTCCATCCATTCGGCCCTTTCGACCCTGCGGGCCGCCATCGCCGTCGCCTCGGCGGCTGAAGCGCATCGCCGCCCGGCGGCCGCGGACCTGCGCCGCCTGGGCATCGACGAAGCCAAATTCGCCGCGATCCACCTGTAAGCCCGATCAGGCGCCCCGCCCGGTCGCGGGGCGGCCCGGGACTCGGCGGTTTCACGCCAACCGCCCCCTTGCTGACGCCACGCCGTCAGGACTCCGTCAATCTTTTGCCGATATAGCTTGATTCGCACACGGGCGAATCGACGGGAAACGGCATGCGGCAGGACCAAGGGCGAGGATTATCGGGACGGGGATCATCGGGAAGAACGCATGGCCTCCGGCGGAACCGGCCGGCTGGGCGCGGGGCGGCATGCCGATCCTGATCCTTGCCGTGCTGATCGCCAAGCTTGCGGCCATGGCGGGATGTCTGGCCGGCATCGGCCCTGTCGGGCTGATTGGACTTTATGTCTGCTCGGGGCTCGTGACGCTGGCCATGCTGGCGCTGGGGCTTCGCCGGCCGGATCCGGCCTGAACCGGACCCGTCGCTCTGGTGCGGGCGCGCTTGTTCCGGACGCTATCCTTCGATATGTATGCTGTTCATTACGATCCGGGGCGGGCGCAGGCCGGCGATCCGTGGCGTAGTCCTGAACAGCGAACCGGATATGCGTCCAGACCAGATTCCGCCCGCCAGCGCGGTCCCCGCACGCCAGATCATCGCGGCGCTGGTCGTCACGCATGACCGGCTGGAGCGGCTGCGCGTCACGCTCTCGCGCCTGCTGGCCGAGGACCTGGATCATGTGCTAGTCTTCGACAACGCCTCGGGCGACGGCACGCGGGACTATCTGGGCGGCATCAACGATCCCCGGCTGATCGCCGTGCATCACCCGGTCAACCTGGGCGGCGCCGGCGGTTTCGCGCGCGGGCTGCGCCAGGTGGTCGAGACGCTGGACCCCGACTGGGTGGTGCTGATGGACGACGACGGCCGCCCCGCCCCGGGCCAGATCGCGCATTTCCGCAGCCTGGACCTGCGGGGCTGGGACGCGCTGGGGGCAGCGGTGCTGACGCCCGGGGGCCAGGTCTGCGAGATGAACCGGCCCTATCGCACCCCGTTCTGGCGGCTGCCGGAATTCCTGCGCACCCTCGCCGGCGCCGGGCGGCGCGGCTTTCACCTGGGCGACGACGATTACGGCCCCGAAAGCGGACCGGTCGAGATCGACATGACCTCTTTTGTCGGGCTGTTCCTGTCGCGCGCCAGCATCGCCCGCGCCGGCTATCCCGACGAGCGGCTGTTCATCTATGGCGACGACCAGCTTTATACGCTGGAAATGCGCCGCAAGGGCCTGCGCATCGGCTTCCTGCCCGAGATCCGGTTCGAGCATGACACCGGCTCGATCCAGTCCGGCGGGCATCTGGTGCTGCGGCCGATGTGGAAGGTCTATTACATGTATCGCAACGCGCTTCTGGCCTATCGCGTCGCGGCGGGACCGTGGTTCTGGCCGCTTCTGCCGGTGCTGGCGCTGCGCTGGCGCGGCAAGGCGCGGCATTACGGCCCGGACGCGGCGCGCTATCGCAGGATCCTGCAGCGCGCCTTCCGCGACGGGCTGCACCAGAGGCTGGACCGCCCGCATTCGGAAATCGTCGCGCTGGCAGGCAAGCGCGACTAGGCCCGGTCCGCGAATTGCCGGATCGCGACCAGGATCGCCTGGAAGCTGCGCCGCGCCCGGTCGCTGCGGCGGCGGGCGCGCAGATAGCCATGGGGCAGCTCCGGCTCGTTGCGCCAATGCGCCGCGACGCCCTCGACCCGCAGCCGCCGCGCATAGTCGCGCCCGTCGTCGCGCAGCGGATCGACATCGGCGGTGACGACGAAACCCGGCGCCAAGCCGGCCAGGCTGTCGGCCTGCAGGGGACGCGCCAGCGGATCGACGGGGCCTTTGCCATGCAGCGCGGTGTGATAGCCGGCCAGATCCTCGGTCCGCAGCAGGGGCGCCTCGGCATTCTCGCGATAGGAGGGCGCGCTGCCGTCGCCGCCAAGGCCGGGATAGACCAGCACCTGCCCCAGCGGCTGCCGCGCCCCGCGACGCGACAGGCAAAGCGCGGCGGCCAGCAACCCGCCCGCGCTGTCGCCCGCGATGACGGCGGGACGGTCCAGCGCGTCCCAGACCGCCTGCACATCCGCGATCTGCGCCGGCCAGCGATGCTCGGGCGCCAGCCGGTAATCGACCGCGACGACCTGCAAGCCGGTGGCATCGGCAATCTCGGCGCAAATATCGTCATGGCTGTCGAGCCCGCCGACCACGAAACCGCCGCCATGCACATAGGCCACGGCCACGCGGGTCTCCGCGCCATAGACGCGGCAGGGCACGCCGCCGATGCGGCGATCCTCGACCTTCAGGCCGGGCGGGCGCGGGGCGCGAAAGACAGTGCACATCGCATCGTAGAAGCGGCGGTTCTCGGCGGCGCTGGCCGCGTTCGCCTCGGGCGGATAGGCGGCCTCGGTCCGGGCGATGAAGTCCAGCACCTGCGGATCGCGGATCATGCCGCGCCCTCGGCGATGCGGCCCTCGGCGATGCGGCGCGTCAGCCAGTCCGGGTCCATCTGCGGCACCGAGGCCAGCAATTCGCGGGTATAGGCATGGCGCGGCGGGTCCAGCACCTCGGACCTCAAGCCCTTGTCCATGACCCGGCCGCCCTTCATCACCACCACTTCGTCGGCGATGGCGCGGACGGTGGCGATGTCATGGGTGATGAACATGTAGCTGACGCCGGTTTCGTCCTGCACCTTGCTGAGCAGCCGCAGGATGCCCTCGGCCACCAGCTGGTCCAGCGCGCTGGTCACCTCGTCGCAGATGATGAATTCAGGATCGGCGGCCAGCGCGCGGGCGATGCCGATGCGCTGCTTCTGCCCGCCCGACAGCTCGCCCGGCAGGCGGTCGAGGAAGCGCGCCGGTTCCAGCTCGATCTGCTCCATCAGCTCATGCAGCCGCGTCTCGCGCGCGCGGCCGGTCAGGCCCAGGTAGAATTGCAGGGGCCGCGACAGGATCTGCCGGATGGTCTGGCGCGGGTTCAGCGCCGTGTCGGCCATCTGATAGATCATCTGCACCGCCCGCTTCTGTTCCAGCCTGCGCTGCGCCAGGCGCGGCGGCAGGGGCGTGCCGTTCAGCGCGATGCTGCCGGCGCGCGGCGGCAGCAGCCCGGTGATCGCCCGCGCCGTGGTGGACTTGCCCGAGCCAGATTCGCCCACCACCGCCACGGTGGCGCCGCGCGGGATGTCGAAGCTGACCTCGCTGAGCACGTCCAGCGAGGAATAGCCCGCCGTCACCTCGCGGATGCTGATCGTCGGCGCGCTGGCCTGCGGCAGGGTGCGCGGCGGCCGGCGGAACTCGCGCACCGCCCAGAGCGAGCGGGTGTACTCCTGCGCCGGCGCCTCGATCATCCGGCGGGTCGGTGCGTCCTCGACCTCGCGGCCGTGGCGCATGACCTTGATGCGGTCGGCCATCTGGGCGACCACGGCCAGGTCGTGGGTGATGTAGATCGCCGCCGTGCCCGTGGTCTCGACCGCCTGCCGGATCGCCGCCAGCACGCCGATCTGCGTGGTCACGTCCAGCGCCGTGGTCGGCTCGTCAAAGACGATCAGGTCGGGCTTGCAGGCCATGGCCATGGCGACCATCGCCCGCTGCAACTGCCCGCCCGAGACCTGATGCGGAAAGCGCAGCCCGAAATGCTCCGGGTCGGGCAGGTGCATGGCGGCGTAGAGCTGGCGCGCGAAGGCTTCGGATTCCGCGCGGTCCGCCGTGTGGTGGATCGCCGGCCCTTCGCAGAACTGGTCCAGAAGCCGCCATGCCGGGTTGAAGCTTGCCGCCGCCGATTGCGCGACATAGGCCACCCGGCGGCCGCGAAAGGCGCGGCGCCGGCGCTCGGGCAATTGCAGCAGGTCGGTGCCGTCGAGGATCACCCGCCCGCCGGCAAAGCGCAGCCCGCCCTGCGCGAAACCCAGCGCCGCAAGGCCCAGCGTGGACTTCCCGGCCCCGGATTCGCCGATCAGCCCGACGACCTCGCCCCGGGCGACCTGCAGGTCGACGCCGTGCAGGATCGGGGTCCAGCCTTCCTCGCCCCGCGCCTCGACCTTCAGCTTTTCGATGTTCAGCAGCATGGTTCAGTCCTTCAGACCCGAGGCGCGGTGCAGCATCCAGTCCACCACGAAATTGACCGAGACCGTCAGCACGGCGATGCAGGCGGCGGGCAGCAGCGGCGTGATGTCGCCGAAGGTGATCAGCGCCGCATTGTCGCGCACCATCGCGCCCCAGTCCGCCATCGGCGGCGGCAGGCCGAGGCCCAGGAAGCTGAGCGCCGAGATGGTCAGGAACACGAAGCAGAACCGCAGCCCGAACTCGGCGATCAGCGGCGCCGAGATGTTCGGCAGCACCTCGCGGCTGATGATCCACCAGGTGCCCTCGCCGCGCAGCTGCGCCGCCTCGACATAGTCCATCACCATGACGTTCATCGCCGTGGCGCGGGCCAGGCGAAAGACCCGCGTGGAATCGAGGATCGCCACCACCACGACCAGGTTCGCCACCCCCGGCCCCAGCGCCGACAGGGCCAGCAGCGTCAGGATCAGCGCCGGCACCGCCATCAGCACGTCGACCAGCCGCGACAGCGCCAGATCGACCCAGCCGCCAAGCGCCGCCGCCAGCAGTCCGGCAATGGCGCCGATGCCGAAGGCCAGCGCCGTGGTGACCAGCGCCACGCCCACGGTATTGCGCGCGCCCCAGATCAGCCGCGACAGCATGTCCCGGCCCAGCGTGTCGGTGCCAAGGGGATAGGCGGCGCTCCACGGCTCGAACTGGGCGCCGACGATCTGCGCCTCGGCATGGGGGGCCAGCAGCGGCGCGAAGAGCGCGATCACCGCATAGGCGGCGATGACCAGAACCCCCAGGATCGCAGTCGGCGGCATGGTTTTCAGCATCCGGATCATGGGCTTACCTCGGATGCAGCAGGCGGGGGTTCGTGGCGATCGCCAGAACGTCGGCCAGCAGGTTCAGCAGGATATAGACCGCGGCGAAGATCAGCGCGCAGGCCTGCACCACCGGAATGTCGCGGTTGGTGACGCTGTCCACCATCAGCTGACCGAGGCCGGGATAGACGAAGACAACCTCGACGATGACGACGCCGGTGATCAGCCAGGCCACGTTCAGCGCCACCACGTTGACGATGGGGGCCAGCGCGTTCGGCAGGGCGTGGCGGGTGACGACGCGCCAGCGCGACACCCCTTTCAGCCGCGCCATGGTGACATAGGGCGCGCCCAGCACGTTGACCACCGCCGCCCGCGTCATCCGCATCATGTGGGCGGTCACCACCAGGACCAGCGTGATCGCGGGCAGGAAGGCGCGGCCCAGCATCTCGGCCAGCCGCGGCGAGGCGCCGGGATCGGCGATCGAGGGGAACCAGCCCATCCTGACCGACAGCCAGAACATCAGGATATAGGCGATGAAGAATTCCGGAAACGAGATCGCCGACAGCGTTGCCACATTGGCGATGCGGTCGAACCAGCTGCCGCGCCACAAAGCGGCGAGCAGGCCCAGCCCCACCGCCAGCGGCACCGCGATCACCGCCGCATAGGCGGCCAAAAACAGGGTGTTGCCCAGCCGCGCGGCCAGCAGGTCCGCCACCGGCCGGCCATTGGCCAGCGAACGGCCGAAATCGCCCGACAACACCCCGCCGACCCAGTCGAGATAGCGCCAGGCCAAGGGCTGGTCGAGGCCAAGCTCGCGCCGGAAGGCCGCGACGGTCTCGGGCGTGGCGGACTGGCCCAGCACCTGCTGGGCGATGTCGCCGGGCAGCAGGCTGACGGCCAGGAAGATCAGCACGGAGATGACGAAGAGCGTAAAGACCCCGATGCCCAGCCGACCCGCGATCATCCTCAGGATGGGCCGCCGCCGGGCCTCGGCGGCGCTCATGCGGTGGCCTCCTTCTGGCGGATCGGGCGGATGCCGGCGCCGGCATGGTCGGGATGCGGCGCGCCGTCCTGCGCGGCCACCCGGTCCAGCGCCTCCAGCAGCGCCGGCGGCATCGGGATGGCGCGGCCCTCGCCGGTATCGACATGCAGCAGCATGTGTTCGCCGGTCGCGGCCTCGGTCCCGTCCTCGCGCAGGATGACGTGATGCAGGCGGAAGCGTTTCGCGTCATGGCCCAGCAGCCGGGTCTCGACGGTCAGCAATTCGCCGGCCCTCACCTCGGCCAGATGGCGGATATGGGTCTCGACCGTATAGGCCGAGCGGCCCTGCGCCCGGTAATCGGCATCCAGCCCGATATGGATCAGGAAGGCGTCCGTCGCATCGCCCAGCACCTGCAGATAGCGGAACTCGGTCATGTGGCCGTTGTAGTCGACCCAGCCGCCGGTCACGCGGGCCTGATGGATGCGCAGCGGATAGCCCTCGGCCCGCACGGGCGCGCGGGCATAGAAGCCGTCCTCCTGCGCGCGCACGGTCTGGCCGACACCCCAGTCGTTCGCCTTGAGTGCCTGGAAGATGCCGACCAGGTTGTCGTCGCGGATCCGCTCCAGCTCGCGGATCGAATGCCGGCCCGACTGCGCGTCGGACTGGCCGGCGATACGGTCGATCAGCGCCTCGTCGAGGTCGGGCACCTCCATCAGCTTGGTCCAGGGCCATTTCAGCGCCGGGCCGAACTGGCCGAGGAAATGCCGCATCCCGGCCTCGCCGCCGGCGATGCGATAGGTCTCGAACAGGCCCATCTGCGCCCAACGCAGGCCGAAGCCGAAGCGGATGATGTCGTCGATCTCCTCGGTGGTGGCGATGCCGTCATGGACCAGCCACAGCGCCTCGCGCCAGACGGCTTCCAGCAGGCGGTCGCCGATATGGGCGTCGATCTCGCGCGCGATCCGGACCGGCTTCATGCCGATTTCGGTCAGGATCTCGCAGGCGCGATCCGCCGCCTCGCCGCCGCCCACGACCTCGACCACCGGCAAAAGGTAGACCGGGTTGAAGGGATGGGCGACGAGGATGCGGGCGGGATGCCGCGCCCCCTGCCGCAACTCGGACGGCTTGAAGCCCGAGGTCGAGGAGCCGATCAGCGCCGTCCCGGGCGCGGCGCCCTCGATCTCGGCGATGATGCGGTGCTTCAGCTCCAGCCGCTCGGGCACGCTTTCCTGGATGTAATCGGCGTCCCGGACCGCCTCGGCGACCGAGCCGGCCCAGAGGATGCGCCCCGGCCGGGGCGGCGGCGCCTGGAACAGCCTTTCCCAGGCGCGGGTGGCATTCGCCAGCACCTCGCCGACGATGCGCTGCGCCTCGGGATGCGGGTCGTGGACCGCCACGTCATGCCCCGAGAGGATGAAGCGGGCGATCCAGCCGCCGCCGATGACCCCGCCGCCGATTGCCGCGATCTTCATGCCTGCCACCACCGTTCCACGATCTTCCAGCCGTCGAGGAAGCGGTTCGACGCCACCTCGCCATGCGCCACCTTGTCATTGGCCACGTCGATATAGTTCACGAAGATCGGGATGATGGTGCCGCCGTCCTCGGAGACCAGCCCCTGCATCTCGCGATACATCTCGGCGCGCAGGCTGTCGTCCAGCTCGGCCCGCGCCTTCAGCAGCAACTCGTTGAAGCGTTCGTTGTCCCAGTGGCTCTCGTTCCACTCGGCGCCCCGGGCATAGACCAGGCTGAACATGTCATCCTCGGTCGGGCGGCCGTTCCAGTAGCTGACGCAGAAGGGCTTCTTCAGCCAGACGTTGGACCAATAGCCGTCGTCCGGCTCGCGCTTGACGGTCAGGTCGATCCCGGCCGCCTTGGCCGATTGCTGGAACAGCTGCACCATGTCGAGCGCCCCGACCGAGGCCGCGTCCGAGGCCGAAATCTCGACCTTCAGCCCCTCCATGCCGGCCTGTTTCAGGTAATGTTTCGCCTTGTCCGGGTCATAGGCCCGCTGCGGCAGGTCGGCGGCAAAGAAGCGGTTCGCCGGCGCGATCGGGCTGTCATTGGCGATCTGGCCATGGCCGCGCAGCACCTTGTCCAGCACCTCCTGCCGGTCGATGGCGTATTTCAGCGCCAGCCGCAGGTTCGGATCGGTAAAGGGCGCCTGGTCGCAGAACATCGGCATGGTGTAATGCGCGGTCCCCGTCACCTCGACCAGTTGCAGGCCCGGACGGCGCTGCAACAGGTGCAGCGTGGCGAGGTCGGGCGAGTTGATGACATCGACCTCGCCGGTCATCAGCGCGTTCTGCCGGGCGGTGGCGTCGTTGATGGTCAGCAGCACCGCCTCGTCGAACCAGGCGCGGTCGGGCTTCCAGTAATCGTCGCGGCGCTTGAGCGTGATGCGGACGCCCGGCTCGAAATTCTCCAGCACATAGCCGCCGGTTCCCAGGCCCGACTGCCAGTCCAGCGTGCCGTCCTCGTTCGCCGGCATGATGACGAAGTGATAGTCCGAAGTCAGATAGGCGAAATCGGCATTGCCCGAGGTCAGCTCGAACACCACCACATTGTCGCCATCGGCGCGGATCTCCTTGACCTGCTCCAGCGAGCCCTTGGCGCCGGACTTGGTATCCGCACCGCGATGGTGGTCGAAGGACGCGATCACGTCCCGCGCCGTGACCTTGCGCCCGTCCGAGAAGGTGACGCCGTCGCGCAGGCGGAAGGTCCAGACCCGGGCCTCGGCATCGGGCTCGAACTCGGCCAGTTCGGGCACGGCCTGGCCCTTGGCGTCGATCTCGACCAGGTTGTTGCAGACCGCCAGCATCGCCGTCACCACCGGGCCGGCGGCATAGGTCGCCGGGTCCAGCGTGTCCGAGGTCGCGCCGCCCAGATGGCCGATGCGCAGCCTGCCGCCGCGCCTGGCCTCTTGCGCCCGCGCGCCGCGCGGCAGGATCAGCCCCGCCGCCGCCATGCCCGCCGCGCCGGCCAGCAAGCCCCGCCTTGTCAGCCCCCGACTCGTCAGATTGATGCTCATGATGGACCCCCTGTCTTGTGTTATGGATTGGTTCGGCCTGCGGCTCAGCGCCGGGTCAGCTTCAGCGTGTCGCGCACCTCCTGCGGGCCGAGGATGCAGCAGCCCATCGCATTCAGGATCGTCGCCGCCCGCTCGACCAGATCGCCGTTGCGGGCCGGCACGCCCTTGTCCAGCCAGATATTGTCCTCAAGCCCGACACGGACATTGCCGCCGGCCAGCGCCGCCTGCGCGACGTAAGGCAATTGCATCCGCCCGATCGAGAACATGGAATAGACCCAGCCGGGCGGGATGTTGTTCACCATCGCCATCAGGCTGTTCGGATCGGCGGGCGCGCCATAGGGGATGCCCATGCACAGCTGGATCATCACCGGATCGTCGATCAGCCCCTCCTCCACCAGCGTCTTGGCCAGCCACAGATGGCCGGTGTCGAAGACCTCGATCTCGGGCCGCACCCCCGCCGCCTGGATACGCGCCGCCATGGCGCGCAGCGTGCCGGGGGTGTTGGTCATGACGTAATCGGCCTCGGCGAAGTTCATCGTGCCGCAATCGAGGGTGCAGATCTCGGGCAGCAGTTCCTCGACATGCACCAGCCGCTCGCTGGCGCCGATCAGGTCGGATTGCGGCGACAGCGGCAGCGGCGCCTCGGCCGAGCCCAGCACGATGTCGCCGCCCATGCCCGCCGTCAGGTTCAGCACCACGTCGGTGCCCGCGGAACGCACCCGGTCCACCACCTCGCGATACAGCGCCGGATCGCGCGAGGGCGCGCCGGTCTGGGGATCGCGCACATGCACATGGGCGATGGCCGCGCCCGCATTCGCCGCCTCGATGCAGGCTTCGGCGATCTGCCGGGGCGTGATCGGCACCAGGTCGGACTTCTTGTGGCTCTGCCCCGATCCGGTTACCGCGCAGGTGATGAAGACGTCACGGTTCATTCATGGCTCCGGCAATATGTGATTTCACCGCAGCCTGACAGCTATTTGGCTGGCATGATGTGCAATTTACGCCATAATCTTTGCCTATGTCGCCAAAATCGCCGCTGCACCTGACCTTCCTGCTGTTCGACGGCTTCTCGAACATGGTGCTGGCCAGCGCCATCGAGCCCCTGCGGGCGGCGCGCGACCTGTCGGGGCGGCGGCTGTTTTCCTGGCAGGTCGCTTCGCTGGACGGCGGGGCGGTGACCAGTTCCTCGCGGCTGGCGATCTCGGTCGATCTGCCGCTGGAACGGGTGGGGGCGACGGATGCGCTGATCCTGGTTTCGGGCTATGGCATGCGCGACCATCTGCAGCGCGACTCGGCGCAGGCGGTGCTGCGCAAGGCGCGGGGGCTACCGGTGGTGGGGGGCCTTGATACCGGGGCGTGGCTGCTGGCCCGCATGGGCCTGCTGGCCGGGCGCCGGGCCGCGATCCACTGGATGGAGCGCGGGGCACTGGCCGAGGCTTTCCCCGAGATCACCGTGGTGCCGGACCCCTATGTTGCGGACGGCAACATCGTCACCTGCGGCGGCGCGCAAAGCGTGCTCAGCTGGTCGCTGGACCTGATCGGCGCGCAGGCGGGCGAGGCGCTGCGCTTCGACGTGGCGAACATGTTCGGCCGGGTGATGGGGCGCAGCACCGATCCGGTGGAATGGCAATTGCCCAGCCGCATGACCGACAGCGCGCTGCCGCCGTCGCTGCAGCGCGCCATCGTCGCCATGCGCGAGACCGCCGAGCAGCCCTTGCCCCTGCCCCGCATCGCCGAGCGCGCTGCGCTGTCGCCGCGCAGCATGGACCGGCTGTTCCATGCCCATCTGGGCCTGTCGGCCGGCGGCTATTACCGGCAGATCCGGCTGTCCCATGCCCGGGCGCTGGCCTTGGAGACCAAGCTGACGCTGGGCGAGATCGCCTCGCGCACCGGGTTCTCGTCGCCCGCCACGCTGGCGCGCGCCTATCGCAAGCAGTTCGGGGAAACCGTGCGCAAAAGCGCGGCGGGCTGACGCCTTACCACAGATGCCGGCGCAGCGCGTCGCCTTCCTGCGGCGGGGCGGCCGTGTCGCTGCGCGTGTCGGCGACGCCGATGTCGCGCAGCAGATGCGCCGGCAGATCGGCCAGCGCCTTGCGGGTCGCGGGATGGTCCAGCGCCGCCATGCGCCCCTCGCATGGCGATAGGCTGGACTTATCCCGGCGCAGCACACCGAAAAGCAGCCGGGTCAGGCCCGGCAGGAAGGGGCGTTGGCGATCGCATACGGAATTATCGGACATTTTTGCCCTCCTTTCGGTGGTCATGGTTGATCCACGCTTCGATCATGCTAGGTTTCCACGGCAATGACCAACAAAGCCTCGGCAAGCATCCATAAGGCAGGCTTATGTCGATTCCCCCGCTTGCCGCCCTGCGCGCCTTCGAGGCGGTGGCGCGGCACCTGAACTTCACCCGCGCCGCCGAGGAACTGGGCATGACCCAGGCCGCGGTCAGCTATCAGATCCGTTTGCTCGAGGAACGGCTCGGCACGCCGCTGTTCCTGCGCAAGCCGCGCGAGATCGTGCTGACCGAGACCGGGGCGCTGTTCGCCCGGCCGACCATCGACGCCTTCGACATGCTGCGCGAAGCCTTTGCCGACCCCTCGGCGGATTCGGTCTCGACCCTGTCGATCTCGACCGTGCCGACCTTCGCCGGGGCCTGGCTGTCGCCGCGGCTGGGCAAGTTCCAGATGAACCACCCGAACCT
The DNA here is from genome assembly GCF_000518925.1 of Paracoccus sp. J39. Lineage (NCBI taxonomy): Bacteria > Pseudomonadati > Pseudomonadota > Alphaproteobacteria > Rhodobacterales > Paracoccaceae > Paracoccus > Paracoccus sp. J39. Next base: position 19,080 of record NZ_JAEN01000003.1, read on the forward strand.
GGCGGTGCGGCTGGAGACCAGCGACAATCTGGTCGATTTCGGGCGCGAGGACATCACCGTCGCCATCCGCGCCGGCGAGGGCGGCTGGCCGGGGGTCGAGGAGCATTTCCTGATGCCCATCGAATACACCCCCATGCTGTCGCCGGCACTGGCCAGGAAGCACGAGCTGCGCGAGCCCGCCGACCTGCTGAAGCTGCCGCTGCTGGACCGGGTGGACCCGAACTGGGCGGTCTGGATGCGCGAGGCGGGGGTGGATTTCTGGGAGGCCCCGCCCAAGCCCGGCCTGACGCTCTCGACCGACCTGCACGAGGCGCGGGCGGCGCTGGAGGGTTACGGCGTGGCGCTGCTGACGCCGCGCTTCTTCCGCTTCGAGCTGGCGACCGGCAGCCTGATCCAGCCCTTTCCGCTGGTGGCGCAGAACGGCCGCAGCTTCTGGCTGGTCTATCCCAAGGGCCGCCGCAACCGTCCCGCGATCCGCAAGTTCCGCGCCTTCCTGCTGGACGAGATCGCCTGCGATCCGGGCTAGGCCGGCTGGCGGCGCCCGTGATCCCGCCCGCGACCCTGCGGCGCGGCAGGCAGCGGGAAGATCCGGTCATAGGCGATGTTGAAGACGAAGTTGTAGACCAGATAGAAGGCCACGATGAACAGGTCGAGCAGCAGCGTCTGCCACAGCGTCATGCCCAGATACCAGGCCATCGGCGGCAGCAGCATGACCAGCAGGCCCAGCTCGAACAGCGCGGTATGCAGCAGCCGGTGACGCAGCGACTTGCCGACATGGCCGACCCAGCGCCGCATGGCGTGGTCGAAGCCCAGGTTGAAGACAAAAGTCCAGACCGTGGCCAGCGTCGCCGCGCCGACGCCGACGACGCCCATGTCGAACACCGGCTTGTCATAGATCCAGGCGGCCAGCGGGGTGACGATCGCCAGGCCGATCAGCTCGAAGCTTACCGCGTGGCGGACCCGGTCCGGGAAACTGCGCATCGTCATCGTGATTCCTCATCGTTGCTTGCTGCGCTTTCTATCTGTATTTTCCAGAATACAAAGTTAGATACCATCGGATTTGCGGATAGATGACCGTCACGCTGGACCAGCTGGAAGCCTTTGTCGCCGCCGCGCAGCACGGCTCGTTCTCGGCCGCCGGCCGGGCGCTGCGCAAGGCGCAGTCGGCGATCAGCACCCAGGTCTCGAATCTCGAGGACGACCTGGGCGTGGCGCTGTTCAGCCGCGAAGGACGCAACCCGGTGCTGACGCCTGCGGGCGAACGTCTGCTGGCCGAGGCCCGCGTGGTGCTGGACCGCCGCGAGCACCTGATCGGCGTCGCCGCCAGCCTGACCGCGCATGTCGAGCACCGGCTGGTCGTCGCCATCGACGAGCTTTATCCCGAAGAGCCGCTGGCGACGCTGTTCGCCCAATTCGCCGCGCGCTTCCCGCATGTCGAGCTGGAACTGCTGTTCCCGATGATGGAGGATGTCAGCCGGCTGGTGCTGGACGGCAAGGCCGATATCGGCGTGATGTGGCGGCAAGAGGTGCTGCCGACCGAGATCGCCTTCCACACGCTGGGCTGGGTGCCGCTGAAGCTGGTCTGCGGCAAGGACCACCCGCTGGCCCATACGGTGGTGGACTGGGAGGACCTGAAGCGCCACCGCCAGCTGATGGTCGCGGTGCGCAGCGAGGGACCGGAAAAGCAGCGCCTGCGCACGGCGGCCGAGGTCTGGTGGGTTGAAAGCCACTGGGTGATCCTGCAACTGGTGCGCCGCGGCATCGGCTGGGCGCTGGTGCCCGACCACATCATCGAGGAATCGCCGGTGCGGGACGATCTGGTCACCCCGGCGCTGCAATTCGACGGCGCCGACTGGCCGGTGGCGCTGGAACTGGTCTGGCACAAGCAGCGTCCCAGCGGCCCGGCCGCGCGCTGGCTGCGCGAACGCTTTGCCGCCATGCGGATCAGCGGCTTTCCGGCCCCGGGCGCCGGCTAGGACCTCAGCAGAAGGGCCGGGTCGAGACGGCGCCGACCTTCAGCCGCCGGCGCAGCGCCCGCGAGGCCCAGTCGGCCAGCGCCGTCAGCAGGATCATCGCCACCACCAGCAGCGCGGCGCGATCGAAGCGCAGCGTGGCGATGGCGCTGTCCACGTAAAAGCCCAGCGTGGCGATGCCCAGGATGCCCAGGATCATGCTTTCGCGCAGGATGATCTCGCCGCGATAGAACAGATAGGCGATGAGCCCGGAGGAGACGCGCGGCACCAGCTCATAGGCATAAAGCCCGGCCCCGCCCGGCCGGTCGGGGCGCAGGGTCGGGACCATGCCCTCGGCCTGCCGCCCGACCAGATGGGCAATGATGGCGCCGTTGTGCAGCCCCAGCGCCAGCACCGCCGGCAGCATCGAGGGGCCCAGCACCTGCACGCCGACAAAGACCAGCATGTATTCCGGGGTCGAGCGCATGATCACCAGCGCCACATGGCCCAGCCCGGCGCCGATCCGGCCGGCCAGCGCGGTGACGATCAGCGGGAATGCCACAAGCGCGACGATGCCGCACAGCACGAAGGCCAGGTAGCTGACCAGCACCGTGGCCCAGGCCCCCGGCAGGACCTGCTGCGAGACGAGCCGCCAGAGCCAGTCGCCGAAGGCGCCCCAGGTCCCCGCCGCCGTCAGGTCGGCGTCGCGCAGCGGCGCGGGCACCATGTCCACCGCCAGAAGCTGCCACAGCCCGAAGCCTGAGACCTGCCCGGGCGACAGCGCGGCAAGATAGGCCAGCGCCCCCAGCACATAGAGCGGCACCAGCCGCCGCCGCAGCCACAGCGACTGGCTGATGATCAGCGCATAGGTCAGCAGCAGCACCGCCGCCGCGCCGTCGTAGCGGCCCTGCTTGAACAGCGTGTCGAGCTCGAAGCCCAGGGTCGGCAGGCCGACGAAGCCCAGCACCGCGCTGGAGCGGATGCCGCATTCGATGCGATAGCAGAAATAGCTCCAGAAGGCCGGCAGGCTGGGCACCAGCTTGGCATAGATCAGCCCGGACAGCGACAGGCCGCGCCCCGGCAGGGCATCGCGCGGGGCGGGGTCGGCCTCGTCCAGGATCTCGCCGAAGACCTTGGCGAAGATGCCGCTATAGGACAGGGCCAGCGCCATCACCGCCGCGATGGCCACCGGGCCGGTCACGGTGATGATGAACAGCGCCCAGATCAGCTCGTGCACGCTGCGCAGGCAAAGCGAAAGCACCCGGACCGCCCGCCAGTTCCAGGCCAGCGCCATGGCGAAGCCCGCCGCGGCGCCGATGGCGACCCCGCCGAAGGCCACGGTCAGCGTCAGCAGCAGCGCCTGGCCCAGATTCTCCAGCGCCAGGAAATCGGGACGCGCGAAGCCCAGCGCCAGCGCCTTCAGCACCGCCCCGGGCGAGGGCGCGCTGACCTGCAGATCGGCCGCGAACAGCGCCAGCGCCGCCAGCGTCAGCGCGATCCACACCACCTGCAGCCGCCGCAGCGGCCTGTCGCGCCGGCGCGGCCGCGGCGGCTCAAGCGGCGTAGAGACGGTCGATGTCGGAGGCATTCTGCTCGCCCGTGCGCAGGTCGAAGATGATGCGCCGGTCCTTCAGCCCGACCAGCCGGGTGCAATGCGCCAGCGCCAGCCCGATATCGTGCAGCGAGATCACGCTGGTCGGAAAGCGCGACAGCAGCGCCCGCAGCACCTCGGGCGCCTGCATCTCGTCCAGCGCCGAGACCGGCTCGTCCGCCAGCAGGAAGCCGCCGCCGGCATGGATGGCGCGGGCCACCGCCGTGCGCTGGCGCTGGCCGCCCGACAGCCGCTCGACCGGGCGGTCGAGCAGCGGCTCCAGCCCCAGCTCGCGCGCCAGCGCGGCCACCTCGGCCCGGTCGCGGCGAAAGGGGCGCAGCAGCGTGACCAGATTGTAGAAGGCCGAATGCCGGTGCAGCCGGCCCATATGGACATTGTGGAACAGGCTCAGCTGCGGCACCAGCCCGTTTTCCTGCGGCACCAGCGCCACATCCTCGCCCGCCGCCATGGCGCTGTCGCGGATCGCCGCCAGCAGGGTGGATTTCCCGGCCCCGCTGCGGCCAAGCAGCGCCACCCGCTCGCCGGGCCGGATCGCCAGCGTCACGTTCTCCAGCACCACGGTCGGGCCATAGGCCAGCGTCTGCCCGCGCAGTTCCACCATCAGCCGGCCTCAGTCCAGCAGGTCGAGCTGCCGGGCGACCTCTTCGATGGGCTCATAATCCGCGTTGCTGGCGGGGATGAACTTGCTGCGCGGAAAGGCACCGAGAATCTCCGGATCGTCCATGCCGAGGATCGCCGCTTTCAGCCGCTCGGTAAAGCCTGCGCCGAACCGGTCGTCGGCATCGCCGCGCAGGGTGAAGTTGTAGTCGGGATAGGAGGGCGTGCGCCAGATGACCGGAACTTCGGCGGGATCGACCTGGCCCTTGGCCACCATGTCGTCATAGGCGGTGAAATTGACCGCGCCGATCTCGTAGGCGCCGCTCTGCACCAGCTCGACGGTCTTGGTGTGATCGCCGGAAAAGCCGACCCGGGAAAAGAACGCCTCGGGCGCCATGCCGGTGTTGCGCCGGATCTCGTATTCCGGCATCAGCCGCCCCGAGGTCGAGGTCTTGGCGCCGAAGGTGAAGCTGCGTCCCTGGGCCGCCTGCGGGAAATCCGGGCTCTCGGTCAGGCCGGCCGCCTTGTTGGCGATGAAATAGCTGACGAAGGCCGCGTCCTCCTCGCCCTGGGCGATGGCGACCGAGCCGGGCAGCGCCAGCCGGGCCTGCACGCCCGACAGCCCGCCGAACCAGGCCAGCTGGATCTGGTCGTTGCGAAAGGCCACCACGGCGGCGGGATAGGATTTCACCGGCACGAATTCGACCGGAACGCCCAGCTTGCCGGACAGGTATTCGGCCACCTTGGTAAAGCGGCCCATCAGCTTCGTCGCGTCCTCGTCCGGGATGGCCGAGAAGCGCAGCACCTCGGCGGCGCGGCCCAGGCCGGGGGCGATCGCGGCGCAGGCGGCGAGGCCCGCGATGACTTGTCGGCGTTTCAGGCTGAATTCCATGGCTCGTTCTCCTGTCCAGGACCGGGTTGCGTCATCTCGTCATCCCTTGCGGCGTGCCCTCCCTGCCACGGCGGGCGGCCCGCCTCAAGGCGCGGCGCCGGGGGCCTGGTCGGCTTGCCGCCGGCCCGCACTCCGCCGCGCATGGCCCGCATTCACGCGGCCGGCCCCCCGAAGTGCAGCCGGTCGAGCTGGGCCAGGAAGGGCGCCGGGTCTTCGAGGCAGCGCAGATCCAGCAGGAACTGCCCCTTGTGGATGCGGCCGATCACCGGCAGCGGCAGGTCGCGGAAGGCCCGGGCGATGCGCGCGGCCGAGACGGCGCCGGTTTCGGCAAAGGCCAGCCCGGCGCTGGGCAGCAGGTCCACGGGCTGGGCGCCGCTGCCGATCTGGCTCAGGCAGTCGACGACCGAGACCTCGGCCGCGCCCTGCAGCGCGGCGCGGACCTGCGGGCAAAGCCGCTCGGCCAGGGCGCGGATCTCGTCCCGGGACCGGGTCAGCAGGCGCAGGGTCGGGATTTCGGCCAGGGCGCGTTCGGGATCGCCATGGCTTTGCAGCGTCTCGGCCAGCGCGGCCAGGATGATCTTGTCCACCCGCAGCGCCCGTTTCAGCGGGTTGGCCCGCATCCGGTCCACCAGCGCGCGCGAGCCGGCGATGATGCCGCATTGCGGCCCGCCCAGCAGCTTGTCGCCGCTGAAGGTCACCGCATCGGCGCCGTCGCGGATCGCCTGCCGCGCCGTCGGCTCGGGCGGCAGGCCGAAGGCGTCCAGATCGATCAGCGAGCCGCTGCCCAGGTCGATCAGGAAGGGGATGCCGTGCCGCCGGGCCAGCGCCGCCAGATCGGCCTGCGGCACCTCGGCGGTAAAGCCCTCGATGGCGTAATTGCTGGCATGGACCTTCATGAAGGCGGCGGTGTCCTCGTTCACCGCATTGGCATAGTCGCGCAGATGCGTGCGGTTGGTGGTGCCGACCTCGTGCAGGCGGCAGCCGGCGCGGGCCATCACGTCGGGCACCCGGAAGGCGCCGCCGATCTCGACCAGCTCCCCGCGCGAGACGACGACCTCGCGCCCCAGGGCCAGGGTATTCAGCATCAGCATCACCGCGGCGGCGTTGTTGTTCACCACCGTCGCCGCCTCGGCCCCGGTCAGCCGGCAGATCAGCGCCTCGACATGGCTGTCACGGTCGCCGCGCGCGCCGCCGTCGAGGTCGTATTCCAGGTTCGTGGCATTGACCATGGCCTGAAAGGCGGCCTCGGCGGCGCGGCGCGACAGCAGCGCCCGGCCCAGATTGGTGTGGTTGACCGTGCCGGTGAGGTTCAGCACCGGCCGCAGCGAGGGCCGGGCCTGCGCGGCCAGCCGCCGGGCGCATTCCTCCAGCACGCCCTCGCCCGCCGCCGCATCGCCGCGGCCCGCCGCCATGCGCCGGTCCCGCAGCAATTCGCGCAGCATCCCGACGACATTGTCGCGCCCGTGATGCGCGATCATTTCCCGCGCCTCGGCCTGGCGCAAAAGCCTGTCGATCGAGGGAAGGGCGCTGCGGGGGTCCATGGATCCTTCGGAATGGCGGCGGTTGCGCAGGGGCTCCGGCGGCGGGGAACCCGCGTCACCCCGCCGGCCAGCTTGGGTTTTGCGCCCTGCCCTGTCAATCCGACCTCTTCGCCCGGTCAGGGGAAATGTCCAGACGGTCGGCCGCATCTTCGGCAGCGCGAGCCGGCAGCCGGTATGGTCGCGGCGCCGGACGCCAAGACCGCGCGGATCCTGGTGACGAACGGCGGCCATTGGCCGAAGCCGCCGCCCCGGCGGATCAGGCCGAGGACATGATCTCGGGGAAGCGGGCGTGCAGGTTGCGGGAAATCTGCGGCTTCTCGACCTTCTTCAGATAGGCGTCCAGCCGCTGCAGCCGCCGCGGATGCGCGGATTCGGCGATGCGGTTCGCGGTGCTGTTCAGATACCAGGGCATCGAGCGGCTCTGGCGATAGAGGTCGTAGAACCGGCTTTCGGTCAGCGTGCCGGTGACCGCCTCGCGCACCACCGTGCTGAGCAGGCCGGCCCGGCGCAGGAACAGCGCCGTCTTGTGCCCGGCATAGCGCGCCTTCAGGAACGAGACGTTCTCGCCCTGATAGCGTTCGATATGCAGGCGGTCCTCTTCGATGCGCGGATCGTAGACCAGCCACAGCTTGCCCGCGGCCCGCGCGCCTTCGGCGCCGTCGGCGAAATCGCCCGACCAGTCGGCCTTGCGCCCCGAGCTGAAGCGTTTCTCCCAGGGCACCAGCGCCTTCTTCAGCGTCGATTGCGGGGAAAACGCCACCACCGTGCAGCCCGGAGCCAGCGGCGCCAGGGCGGTGGCGGCATAGGCGCCCATCGAAGTGCCGATCAGCGCCACCGACCGGAACCGGGCAAAGAACCCGTCCCGCGCCAGCCCGGACAGGTAGTCGAACAGCGCATCCTCGCGGAACCATTTCGCGGCATAGGCAAAGACGCCCAGATGCGACCAGCCGTTCTTCCTGATGAAGCCGTAGCCCCAGCTTTCGCGGTCGACCGGGTCGATATTGACCGCCGACAGGTTGTCGAAGCTGATCACCAGCTGGTCGGTGTCGCGCTGGACGTAATGCAGCCCGGTCTGTTCGAAGGACTGGAAGAACCCGCGCCGCGCCGGATCGCCGCGCAGCTCCAGAAGCCAGCCGGGTGCCGCCGGAACGGGCGGCGGCGCGGCATCGTCCCCGCCCGCGGCCCGGGCAGCGGCGTCGCCCTTGCCGGCCTGCGGCGCCGGGCCGGCCTGCGAGGGGCGCTCGGGCGGCATCATCCGCACCCGGTCCGCGGCGGGCACGGTGGCGCGGAGCTTCGCGATCCGCCGCTCTTGCGCCTCGATCTCGGCCTGCACCACCTCGGGGTCGAAGAGGCGGTCGTGCTCTTGCGGCGATTCCCGCAGCAGCCGGGATTTCAGCTCGGCGATCTGGCCGGCATAAAGATCGAAGGCCGACCGGCCCAGCGCCGTCAGCTCGGGCAGCGCGGCGGTGAGGCTTGCGATTTCCTGCGTCACGGCGGGCACCCAGCGCAGCATGCCGCGATCGACGTCGTGATTGCTGTTATACTTGTCGAAATATTCGAAATTGATCCGCTGCGCATTGGCGCTGTTCGCCGTGCCGCGCCATTTCTTCATCAGGAAGACCTCGTGCGACCGGATCATGTAGTGATTGACCTGCGCGAGATCGAACCCCGCCAGCGCCGGCGGCATGCACCAGCGCCCGCGCAGGAAATGCTCGGTGACGTCCTGGCCCGAGCCGTTGACGAACAGCAGCGGATTGCGCGGCGTGCCCGATGTGCCCTTGTAGACCGGGCGATGCACGCCGAAACGCTGCACCAGGTCGGGGCGGAACAGCGTCTTGATCGCCAGATGGTTGGGGCTGGGCGCGAAGTCCAGCGGCGCGGCGCGGCGGAAGGTGTCGATCTGCAGCCGGTCGCTGAATTCGATCACCCCGCCCGAGCCAAAGATCCGCCAGGGCAGGCCGATGGCATCGGCGTTGTCGGGCATGGCCGCGAACAGCGCGTCCAGCGTGCCGTCCCCGACCTTGACCTGCAGGAACTCGTCGCCGTCAATCACCATGATCCAGTCCGACTCGCGCACGATCTCCATGCGGTTGGCGCGGGTATAGGCGCGGACCTGCGGGTCCTCGGGCAGGTCTGTGGACAGCTCGCTGTTGTCGAAGTGATGGATCAGCCCGGCGCCGTCCAGGGCCTGCAGAATCTCGTGCGTGCCGTCGGTGCAGTCGTTCGAGAAGATGACGAAGCGGTTGAAGCCGATCAGGCGGTGATAGGCCAGCCATTCCAGAAAGAATGGCCCCTCGTTCTTCACCGTGCAGACGATCGTCCGCAGCCGATCGCCTGTCCGCCGAACCGATTGTGCGCCGCTAGCCAAGAGGTTTCTTCTCCAGATGGTGCCCTGCTGGGGGCCGGACCCGTCAGGATTGATCCCGCATTCCCGCGGCACGGTCAAGTTTCGCCGACCTATGGGCCGGCACGTTCCGCGGCTTTCCGGGGGCGTGCCGGCATGCGCGGCCCTTTACCGCTGGCCGATGGCCGCGCGCGTGGCTAATGTGGCGCCAAAGCCGTTCAAGGTGCCCATATGTCCGAATCAGTTGATTATATCATTGTTGACGATGCGATAATTCTGCCGCCCAGCGAGGATGAGAACGGCCGCCTGCAAAACGCCTCGGGCGTTTTCGACAGGGACGGCAGGCCGGTCGACATCGCGGTCTCGCTGACCCATGGCCGCCCCCGGCACGCCCCGGTCGAATACAGCGCCCCCGAGGCGCCGGAGTTCATTCCGGGCACCCATATCTTCGGCGGCATCTTCTTTGGCCATTTCGGCCATTTCATCACGGAATCGACCGGCAGGCTCTGGGCGCTGGACGATCCGGCCTTCGGAACCCGCTCGGCGCTCTACATCCCCAAGGCCGGGCCGGTGAACGATGCGGCGATCAAGGCCCAGACCGCGCTGCTTGCCGCCCTGGGCATCTCGGCCGAGATCCGGGTCGCCAAGGGGCCGACGCGGGTCGAGCGGCTGGTGGTGCCGCGACAGGAATTCGGCCTGGGCCCGGACCTGATCTCGGGCAGCGGACGCTTTGTCGCCTTCGCCCGCAGCGCGGCGGAGAAGGTCGCGCCGGCCGGTGCGGAAAAGCTCTACATCTCGCGCCGCGACCTGCCCTTCGACCGCGGCACCATCCTGGGCGAAACGCTGGTCGAGGCGCTTCTGGAGCGCGAGGGCTACCGGATCTGGCTGCCGCATCGCTGCAGCAAGGAGGAGCAGGTCGCGCAATATCGCGCCGCCCGGCAGATCATCTCGGTCGACGCCTCGCCGCTGCATCTTCTGGCCTATGTCGCCCAGCCCCATCAGCAGATCGCCATCATCAAGCGGCGCTCGATGAATGCGGTCGACGACATCGTGCAGCATCTCGAATCCTTCGGCGGCAGCCAGGTGACGGTGATCGACCGTCTGGTCGCCAATCACGTGCATGCACGCCTGCCGCGCATCGGCCGCTCGTCCTGGGGCGAGGTGGATCTGGGGCAGGTCGGGCAGGAACTGAAGGCGCTCGGCCTCATCGAGGACACGTCGGGCTGGCGCAACCTGACCGAGGACGAGATCGCCGCGCAGATCGCGGTCATCGAAGCCGGGATGAACGCGAAATACGTCCGCAAGCCGGTGCCGGAGCCCGCTCCCGCCGACTGAACCCGGACCCGCCGCCGTCCGGCCGGGGCCCTCATTCCCCCGCGCCGCCCTTCGCCCGGTCGGCACCCCTCGACAAGCCCGGTTCCATGGTTCCGGCCCTCCGCGAAAGCGGCGGCCGGGGCCGTGATGGACAATTCTTTGGCGAAACCGGCCGGGCGGTGTAGCCTTGCGGTGGCAGGAAGGAGCACAAGCGCATGTCCCGAAAGACCGCCCGCTATGTCATCGTCCCCGATGACAACGTCTTCAACGACAGCATGGAGACCAGCAGCTTCCGGCTGTTCCGCGCCATGCATCACCGGCTGTTCCGGGCATCGGGCGCCCGGCCCGCGGGCAGCGTGGCGCAGGGCGCCGGCGAGGGCTCGGCGCCCGCGATCCGGCCGCGCCTGCGATTGCTCGACACCGAGGTCGGCCGCATCCGGCTGATCGATTCGATCGGCGAGAACGAGGCATCGCTGGTCTGCATGAGGCCCGAGCAGGCGCGCGAATTGCAGCGCGCCTATCCCGGCCTGCGCGTGCGGCGCGAGCTGCGGCTTTACCCGCTGCGCTACGGCCAGATGGACATCATCCGCAAGGAGGCCAAGCCCTCGGCCTTTCGCTCAGCCAAGGAGCTTGAGTTGCGCTGCGTCGATGCGGCCAGCGGCAAGCCGGTCGCCGGGGCCTCGGTCGTGGTGGTGCTGGACAGCCGGCGCGGCTTCGGCATCTCGGACGGGGTGACGGACCGGGACGGGCGCTACCGCACCGCGCTGCCGGCCGGGCAGACCCGCATCGACGCGGTGATCTGCCAGCCCTTCGCGGACCATTGGCCGGGCGGGGCCGAGGATATCGCGGTCAGGGACAAGGGCCCGACCGAGCTGACCCTGTCGCTGGCGCCCATCCGGGCGGATTTCCCCGACGGGCTTGCGCGGATGCTGGCGCCGGCGGAAAAGGCCGACGGGCGCGGCGTCCGCGTCGCCATCGTCGACACCGGGGTCGATCCCGCGAAGGGGCTGAAGCTCGAACGCGGGCTGAACACCACCGGCACCGAGCCCGCCGACGAATGGTTCGACAACGGCACCGGGCACGGCACCCATGTCGCGGGCATCGTGGCGCGCGTCGCGCCCCAGGTCGCGCTGCATTCCTATCGCGTCTTCGAAAAGGATGCGGGCGGAGCCAGCGAATTCGCCATCGCCCGCGCCATCCGCCAGGCCGTCGACGACGGCTGCGACCTGATCAATCTCAGCCTCGGCCAGGGCTCCGAGCCGGTCTCGATCTCGCGCGAGGTGCGGCGGGCGCGGGCAATGGGCGTGGTCTGCGTCGCCGCCTCGGGCAACGACTACATGTCGCCGGTCTCATACCCGGCGCGCTCGGGCACGGTGGTGGCGGTTTCGGCCGGCGGGGTGCTGGACGCCTGGCCCGAGGGCGCAGTCACCGGGCGCAACGTCGCAACGGATCCCGCCCCCGTCGGGGACCGCTTTTTCGCCCGATTCAGCAATATCGGACCGGAAGTGGACTTTATCGGGCCCGGCGTGGGGATTATATCTTGGGTCAGCAAGACCTCGAAAGGGGTGATGGACGGCACCTCGATGGCCTGTCCCGCGGTGGCGGGGCTGATTGCCCGGCTGCTGTCCGCGACCCCGGAACTCCTGTCGGCCGAGCGCAACCAGCAGCGTTCCGACGACATTATCAAGATGGCGAACAGCCATGCCGTTCCGATCGGCTTCGGCCCGGAATACGAAGGTGCGGGGCTGATCGACCAGAACCAGGGCCAAGGATGATGGCAATGAAGGCGCAACGCAAGAAGACCGAAAGCTGCATGCTCGTCTATTCCGACGACCGCGATCCCAGCCGCGAGGAAACGGCCGAGATGCTGGACCATCTGAAGCCGCTGCCGGCCGAAGAGGTCGTGCCGGGCACGATCCGGGTCGAGGGCAGCCTGAGCGAGGTGCGCAAATGCGTCGGTGACCTGGCGCATTGGCGGCTGGCGCAAGAGCGGATCTTCAAGCTCAATCCCCCGCACAAGGCGCAGCTGCGCTGACGCGCCGCCGGCCGGCCGCGGGCGGGGCGGCCTTGCCCCGGCCGGCACCGGCATCCCCGGGCCGAGAAACCGCGCTGCCAGCTTCCGGCGGACCGAAGCGGCGGCGGCAAGGCGCGGGCATCGGCCCTGGGCGGGTCGCCTTTTCGCCATGCCGGGAAAGCCGGCCGGTCGCGCCTTCGGCTGGAGGGGATCGGGCGAAACGCCCGCGGGCGGTCATTTCGCGCGCCATGGGCCGGGGTATTTCCCCTCCCTTCCCTGCTTCAGCCGCCGATCTGCCTCGGGATCAGGAACGGGATCGCCCCGGCGAGAGCACCCGGCGCACCGGCTTGCGGCGCCGACCTTCCTAGGCGAGGATCCTCCCGGTCCGCGGACGTCATCCGCGGCTGCTTCAGCCGCCGCTCGGCGATCCGTTCCCGGAAAGAGGCCAAGCCTATCCCGGGCTGCGGAGGTTCCCGCCACGGCACCGACCAGCGTCGCGATCCTGTCCGCGCAAGGGATGATGCAGCGCCGCACGGTGCATCGACAGAAAATCCTCGACCCTGTACAGGTGTCCGGCCAGTCCGTACGCCCGTCGCGGTGCATCTGCCGGAACTGAAAGGCAGCGCGATGGGCTCTGTGTCGCCGATGGATCTTGCCCCCCAGCAGACCGGCGGCCTACCGCTGCAGCTGCCGGACGAGGCAGGCGACGACGGCACGCTGATGCGCTGGCTGCAGGACCGGCAGCCCATGCCGGGGCCAAGGCGAGCGGTCCTGTTCGAATATCAGCATCCGCTTCTTGGGCTGCATTGGCGCTCGTGCCTTCGGCGAACCCCTATGCCCGAGGCGCTGCAAAACCCTGCAGCCGCCGGGGCTGCAAAGCACCATGTCGATGTGTCGAAGGCAGGGATGCCGCGCTATGCCAGGGGCTATGCGCGCCGGGGCGACAGCCCGGTGATGCGCCGGCTCTACTGGGCGATCAAGGAGGCGGCTCCTCAATTCGGTGGGCTGGACAAGACGGCGCTCGACCAGGCCGTGGCGCGCTCGATGCACGGCAATCCGCCCATTCGCGACTGCATGAGACCATAGCGAAAACGAACGCCCGGGAACTGGACGGCGGGGAGCGCGCCGTCGGGTTTTCCGACGATGCTGGTCACCAATTCTTTCCTTGCCGAACAACGGGTAACCGGCCGGGCTTAACAGCGGTGCGGACAGGCGGTGACCTTCGGACCGCTTTCGCTGCGCCAGGTTCAGGCGGCAGTTGCGGAGAAACCGCGTGCGGCCTGCTGCAAGGGCCGACTGTCTCCGCAAGGTTCTGCCTATACCCCCTCGGGCAGCTTCGATCGCATCGCCTCCCTTCGGTCGAGCCTGTCTCCGTCGATGACGAAGGTGCCGTCGCCCACCGCATGCAGGGTTCGCGTTTCCGTGCGGTTGGTGTCGAACCAGGCCGCCAATCCGTCCAGAACGACGATGCCGTGCCGCTCGACGATATCGACCACCCGGCATTCGATATTGGCAAGGCAGTCGCGGATCAGCGGCGCGCGGACATGCGTTGCGGGCAGGCGCGTCAGGCCGAACCGCTGGAACTTGTCCACCTCGGCGCCCGAGCAGGTTCCGATGCCGATCACCGTGTCGATCATGTCCAGCGTCGGGATGGCGATCACGCATTCCCCGGTCTCGCGCAGTGCTGTCCAGGAATGGTTCCATGGCCCGGTGGTGATGGCGAAACGCGGGGTGAAATCCATCACCATGGTCCAGGTGATGGTCATCACGTTGTTCCTTGCGCCGTCATGCGTGGTGACCAGCGTCACCGGTCCCGGCTCGATCAGGGTGAAGGCGCGGCTCAGCGGCAGTTCCTTCATGATGCTATCCTTCCTGTTTCGCTCATCCGCCTTCCCTTCGACCTGACGCATGAGGATGGCGACGAGACGGGGCCCGCCGCACGAGCGTGGCGCCCATCCGGCCGGCGGGGGCCACTGTAAGGCGCATCCGCTCTCACTCTGGCACGGCCGATGCGGGCTGCCAATCGCGCATCGGCCGCAGCCCCTGCGGCGAAAGCCGTCAGGCCGGGCACTCGGGCGAGGTGCGGCGCAAGCAAGGCGCGATCTGCATCACCCCAAGGAAAGACCACGGCCAAGCTGCGACCCGCCCCCCCTCGATCAGCCCTCGAAACGGATGCCGAGGACGGGAAGATAGTCCTTCGCAAATGGCGACCAGCGCGCTGGCAGGGTGCCGGTCTCGGGGGTGAGCGTTTCCAGGACGCCCAGCAGCTGCACCAAGGTCGCCCGGATGATCGCATGGCCCAGGCAGGCGTGCTGGCCCATGCCGAACATCAGCGGGCGCGCGCCCTCGCGATCGGGATCGAACCGTTCCGGCGCAGGGAAGGCCAGCGGGTCGTGATTGCCCGCCGCCCAGACCATCGACAGGACGGTCCCGGCCTCCACCACCAGATCGCCCAGGGCAATCCTGCCCGTCGCCAGCCGCATGGTCATCGGGGTAGAGCTGGCCAGGCGCAGGCATTCATTGGCGCATTGCGCCGTTGCCGTGACCTGGTCCCGATGCGCAAAGGCCACCCGCAGCGCCGCATCCAGCCCGGTGGCGGCCGACTCGATCGCGTCGAAGGCCATGCCGGCGATCAGGTCGGCGGCCAGCCCGTCGCCCAGCCGGTCCCGCAGGTTCCGCGAGAAGGGCGCCCCGCCCTGCAGCGCCGCCAGCGACAGGTCCCGCACCCTGCCGGCCGCCGCTTCGGCCAGATGGGCCTTTGCCGGATCGGGCGAGAGGGACAGGACATGGGCCAGGTCGCGCACCGCATCCTCCATCTGCAGGGCCGCAGTCGCGTCAAGACCGATGATCTCGCCCCAGACCCGGCGCACGACCGGCGCGATCAGCCCGGTCCTCAGGTCGATTCTGGCCGGGCCGGAGGGCAGCGCCCGCCGCACCGCTTCGCGGGTGATGCCGGCCAGCGGCACGGTGTTGAAGGCGGCGATCAGTGCGGCCCGCTCGGTCCGATGGACCTCGCCGGATTTGGTGAAGAGCGCCCGGTCGAGCAGCGCCAGCAGCGCGGGCGTCTCCGCCATCGCGGCGGGATCGGGCGCCATGCCGTCGGCCAGCGGATTGCGGGCAAGGCTGACCAGTTCCCGGTGGCCCAGGATGGCATAACCTCCCCATGGCGCGATCTGGATGCGCTCGCCGGCGGCGAAGTCGTCGCGGAAGGCCTCGGCGGCAGAAGCCCAGCCATCGGGATTGTCGAAAGTCTGAAAGGTTTTCATGATATCAGTCCAGCAAGTGCAAGAAGACCCCCCGCCGGCAGGCAGGGTGGCGAAACCGGAAACCGGGTCCTTAGCGCTTGCGGATCGACTGATGCATGTAATCGTCCTTTCGCCCCAGAAGATAGGACGCTGGCCCTGCCCGGGCAAGAGGCGTGGCAGAACCATCCGGCATGCGTGTGAATGCCCGCCAATCAGGCTTCGACCGATGCCGCACGCGGTACGCCCGATGCGGGAGGGCTTCCTGCCGCCTTTCCCCGTTTCTGTCTCCACTATCCCCAGCGCAAAAGCATGGCGCTCAAGCCGCGAGCATGCATCGTTCATGTCGGGGGTCGCTCCCGATCGAGGATGAGCGTGCCGACATCTGCCCGACGGTCAGGCCCGCGGGATTTTTTGCCTTCTGCCTGCGACATTCGGCTTGATTTCCAGGGGACTTGAGGATGCACGATCCGCGGAACCGGCCGAAAGCGCGAGGGAGGGATCATGGGGCAGCATGTTCGGCAGCCACCCGCAACGATCAGCGGCGGGCCGCTCCCGCGGTTCATCGCGGCGAGCGGCCTGACCAATCTGGCGGACGGAATCGCTACCGTCGCCTGGGCCTGGACGGCGTCGCTGCTGACGCGTGACCCGCTGCTGATCGCCCTGGTTGCCGTGGCGCTGCGGTTGCCCTGGGCCATCTTCGCGATTCCGGCCGGGATCGTCACCGACAGGGCCGACCGGCGCAGGCTCATCCTCGGCATGGATGTGCTTCGGTCTGCGGGTTTCGGCGGGGCGGCCGTGGCGCTCTGGTCGGCGTTGCCGCTGGCGGACGCGCCGCAGGTCGGGGTCTCCTCGATGCCTGCTTTCGCGGCGCTGATCCTTGCAGCCCTGACCGTTGGCGGGGCCGAGGTCTTTCGCGACAATGCCGCGCAGACCATGCTGCCCTCGCTGGTGCCGCATGAGCGGCTGGAGGCGGCAAACGGCAGGTTGTGGAGCGTGGAACTGACCGGCAACGCGCTTGTCGGCCCCCCGCTCGGCGCAGTGCTGGTGGCGATGGCGCTGCCGCTGCCGTTCGTCGTCAACGGCGTGAGCCACGGCCTTGCGGCGCTGATCGTTGCGGGGATCGCGGGGGGCTTCCGGCCACGCCACGCGGACAGGAGGAACTGGCGCAGTGAACTGGCCGAGGCAATGGCTTTTCTGCGCGCTGCCCCGATCCTGGGGCTGCTCGCCTGGCTCACCGGGTTCTGGAACCTGTTTTTCCAGATGGTGATGATCGGCCTGATCCTGCATGTGCAGGAGAATCTCGGCCTGTCCGCCACCGGCTATGGGCTGGTGCTGGCGGCGGGGGCGGTCGGCGGCATCGCTGGCGGATTGCTCGGCGAGCGCGTCGTGCGGCGGATGGGTGCCGGAGCGGCGGCCCAATGGATGCTCTTCGCCTCGATTCCCGCCTTTGCAGCCATCGCCTTGGCCCCGAGCGCGTGGGTGCTGGGCCTGATCCTTGCGATCTTCGAGTTCTGCGGGCTGGTGTGGAACACGGTTTCGGTCTCGACCCGGCAACGGATGATCCCCGACCGCCTGCTCGGCCGCGTCAACAGCCTCTACCGGCTGCTGGCCTGGGGGATGATGCCGCTTGGCCTGCTGCTGTCCGGCATTGTCGTGCGCGCAGCCGAGGCGGTGGTCGCCCGCGACTCGGCCCTGACCGCCCCATTCTGGGTGGCCGCAGCCGGTATCTCGCTGGTCACTGCGATCGGATGGCGGCCGCTTGGCAGAGGGCTCGGCCACCGGGCGCCCCGGAAGGGGTAGAAGATCCTGATGCGTCAATGGAAGCTTTGTCCCGTATCGGTGGCATTGGCCTGGGAAACGGCAAGCCGGGCGTCCGGTCCGGGAAAGCCGCGCTGCAGCGTCGGCGATCTCTCGGCCGCCGGCAAAGGGCCGCATACGATGAACTGCGCGCTTTTGTGCTGCGAGAAGCATCGGAGCCGGCATCGGTGGCGCTGATCGCCACGCCTTCGTCCCGCGGAAATCGCGGCAAGGATCACCATGGAGATCGGCCCGGCATCGCATCATCCGGCGCCGGGACAGGACGCAGGGCCCAAGGCGCCGCCCGGCCCTGCAGGATCGGCCAGCGCACCGCGCCGCAGCCTGTTCTGGCGCGCCTCGGCGATCAGCTGCTTTCGCAGGGAGTGGACAGCCTCGGCCCGGCCGAATTCGCGCGCCGCAGCCTGTCGCGCCTGCTCGTAGCCGGGCAGGAGCCGGGCAAGCTCCTGTTCGGCATTCAGCAACGCCCGGCTGCGCTCGCCCGCCAGGGCATTGGCCAGCCGCGCCTCGGCGATCGAAAACGGCCGCTCGACGCGATAGAGGGTGTCGAGCTCATCCTCCAATTGCCTGACGCGATGGCGCGCGGCCTCGACATGGGCGCGAAAGGCGGCAAGGCGCCGCATCTCCAGATCGGCCTTCAACCGCGCGATGCGTTCCAGCCCGCCAAGCGCGTCCTGCCTGCGACTCATGTTCCCTCCTTGCGCCGGGGCAGGCCGCCCCAGCCCTCGCGCGCCTTCTTGCGCATGGCTTCGGCAAAGCGGATGGCGGCGGCGACCGGGGCGAAGTGCTCGGCCTTGATCTCTTGCCCGATCTCGACCGTGGCGTGCAGCGCGCGCGCGCAGGGCGGATCGGACCAGATCGGGACCCGATGCTCATGCGCACGCTCGCGAATGCGGCGGGCGACCTCGTCCACCCCTTTCGCCAGGCAGACCGGGGCCCGGCCGCTGCCGCGTTTCCATTCCAGCGCCACCGCGTAATGCGTGGGGTTGACGATGATCACATCCGCCTTTTCCACATCGGCCAGCATGGTGCTGAGCACGATGTCGACCCCCTTTTGCCGCCGCGCGGCCTTCAGGTGGGGATCACCCTCGTTTTCCTTGTGTTCGTCCTGCATTTCCTGCCGGGACATGCGATGCCGCTTCAGGTATTCCCGCCGCTTCCAGATCAGGTCGATGCCGGCGAAGATCGCGCCGATGCCCAGCGCCAGCAGAGCCGCCCGGCGCAGGATCAGCCCCAGCCCCTCGACCCATTGCAGATCTGCCATGACGCCGGAGTTCAGCAGCCAGGACAGCAGCGAGGCATAGAGAAACCACCCCCCGACACCCACCAGCAGGGCCTTGCCCAGAGAGATCGAGAAGGTCACGAGCCCGCTTTTCCCGAATTTCTGCGCCGCATTCTTGACCGGATTGATGCGCTTGACGTCGGGCAGCAGCTTCTTGGGCGTCAGCACGACCGAGCGCTGCACCACCAGGCCCAGCACCACCGGCACCGCCATGATCGCCACCCCCGCCAGCGTGGCCAGAGCGGCCTGGCCGGCCAGGGCGCGCGCCAGATCGGCGACCGCCCGGCCTTCGGCATCGGGCCAGGGCTCGCCGCCCAGGGCGCGGGCGGCCATGCCGGTCCAGGCCGGGGCCGCCCAGCCCATGGCAAACAGCGCCGCCAGCCAGAAGCCCAGATACATCAGCGCCGATTGCAGCTCGGCCGAGCGCGGGACGTCGCCTTCCTGCCGCGCCTTGCGCAGCTTGCTTTCCGTGGGGTCGAATTGCTTGTCGTCGTTGTCCTGGCTCATCGGAGAAGGGTTTCCATCATGGCCAGGACGGCCTCGGCCCAGACCGAAAGGATGGTGGGCGTCAGCACGACAAGCGCCAGAAGCGCCAGAAGAATCGCCCCCGGCGCGGCGATGAAGACCACCGGCAGGGCGGGCATCACCTTGCTGATCATCCCCGACAGCGCCTGGAACAGAAAGCCGCCCAGGATGAACGGCGCGGCCAGCAGCATGGCCAGGACAAAGCTCTGCCGGGTCAGGGAAACGGCGCCCGGCAGGATGTCCGGGATCTGCGGCCAGGCCCCCAGCGGCCGCAGCGCCAGGCTTTCGCGCAAAAGGTCGCAGGCCAGGACCGGAAAGCCCAGCGCCATCAGAAGGGCCAGGCCGGCGACATGCATCAGGTTGCCGATCGGATGGGGCGAATATTCATTGGCGGCGCCAACCAGCTGCGACAGCGAGGCCGTGGCGGCGATAGCCGTCGCAGCGATGTCCAGCGCGCTGGCGAAAAGCCGCACCAGCCCGCCCAGCGCAAGCCCCGACAGGATCTCGGCCCCGGCCAGGGCGGCCAGGGGCAGCAGGCCGCCGATCTCGCCCGGCGGCGGCGTATGTTCGGCCAGCAGCGGCGTGACCGCCATGGCCAGCGCGGCGCGCAGCCTGACGGGCATGGCGCGCTCGGAAAAGACCGGCAGCATCAGGAAGCAGGCCTGCGCGCGGCAATAGGTCAGCAGCAGCGCGGTCAGCGCGGCCGCCATGCGCGGATCTGCCAGCAGCTGGCTCATGCTTCGACCGAGCCCAGCAGCCGCACCTGCGCGGCCGGGTCGATCTCGTCCAGCCCCAGAACCGGCATCGCGATCCCGGCCGAGGCCAGCATCATCCGCACCAGGCGCCGGCGGTGATCGGGCACGGCCAGCACCGCCTCCGGACCCGGCCGCTGGTCGCGCAAGGCGGCCTGCACCGCCTCGGCCAGCCGTTTCTGGATCTGCGGGATGGCGCTTGCCCCCGTCCTGGCCGCCTCGGCTTCGGCGCGGGTGATCTCGGCCTCCCATTGCGGGTGCAACTGCAGGATGCCGAGCTGACCCTCGGCGTCCAGGAACTGCTCGGTGATCTGGCCGCGCAGCCGCTTGCGCACCTGCTCATAGACCGCTTCGGGCGTGGCGGCATTGCGCGCCTCGTGCACAGCATCGGTGATCAGCACCAGGTTGCGGATCGAGATACGCTCCTCCAGCAGGCCGCGCAGCACGGCCAGCAGCATCTCGGGCGAGACCTTGTCCGGCACCATGCTGTCGAAGAACCGCTGGTTCAGCTGCGCGCGGTGCTCGTCCGAAACGCTGCCCAGTTCGCGGATCATGCGCTGCATCGAGGACATGGTCAGCAGCGCCGGCAGGTTGGTCTTGACCACCTCCATCAGATGGGTGGACAGGACCTCCATCGGGGTCACGACGGTGGCGCCGGCAATCGCCGCCTCGTCCTGCCAGTCCGGCGCGATCCAGCGCGCTGCGCTGCCATAGACCGGCTCGCGCACGCTTTCGCCGACCAGCCCCTCCAGGGCGGAATCGGCGCCCAGGGCCAGCACCCCCTGCGGCCGCAGAACCCCCTTGCCGCGCACCACCCCCTGCAGGCGGATGATATATTCGCCATCCTCGAAGCCGGTGCCGTCGGTGATGCGGACATCGGGCAGGATCAGCCCATAGGTCCGGGCGATATGCAGCCGCAGGTTGGTGATGCGCTGGCCCAGCCCGCGCGCCGGATCGAGCGCGCCGAGGATCAGCCCCGCGCCGATCTCGACGCAGATCTCGTCCGTGTCCAGCACGTCGCCGATGCGCGCCGGGGACGGGGCGACAGCCTGCGGCTCTGGCATCGCGGCCTTGTCCGGCGGGGGCTTGCCCTGGCGGCTGCGGCTGAACCACGCGGCCGTGCCCAGCACCGCCGCCAGGCCGAAGAACACCAGCGTCGGCATGCCGGGAACCAGGCCGATGACCAGCATCCCGACCCCGCTGACGAAGGGCACCTGCCAGTTGCTGAGGAGCTGCTGCGACAGCAGGTCGGCCGTCGTCTCGGTGGCGCCGCCCCGCGACAGCAGCAGTGCCGCCGCCATCGAGGTGATCAGCGCCGGAACCTGGCTGACCAGCCCGTCGCCGATGGTCAGCTTGGAATAGGTGGTCATCGCCTCGCCCACCGGCATGCCGTGCACAAGCACGCCCGCAGCCAGGCCGACGAACAGGTTGATCAGCGTGATCACCAGGCCGGCGATGGCATCGCCCTTGACGAATTTCGAAGCCCCGTCGAGCGAGCCGAAGAAGCTGATCTCGCGCTGCTCGCGGGCCCGCCTGCGCTTGGCTTCCTCATGGTCGATGGCGCCGGAGTTCAGGTCGCCGTCGATGGCGAGCTGCTTGCCGGGCAGGGAATCCAGCGCGAACCGGGCCGAGACCTCGGCCATCCGCCCGGAGCCCTTGGTGATGACCATGAAGTTCACCACCGTGATCACGGCAAAGACGGTCAGCCCGACCAGCAGCGAGCCGCCGGCAACGAATTCGGCGAAGGCCTGGATGACATGGCCGGCGGCGGCGGTCCCGCTCTGGCCGTCGGTCAGGATCAGCCGTGTGGACGAGATGTTGAGCGACAGCCGGATCAGCAGCGAGATCAGCAGCAGCACCGGAAAGGCCTGGAAGTCCGTCGGCTTCTCGACCAGCGAGGCCATGACCAGGATCAAGGCGGCGCTGGCGATGGAAAGCGCGATTCCCAGGTCCAGCAGGCGCGCCGGCATCGGGATCACCATGGACAGCACGATCAGCAGCAGCACGCCGGTGATGATCAGCGGGCGCGCCGCCCAGCCCGCGCCCTGGCCCGTCTCGGCAATGCTCATTCCTGGGCTCCCCTGGCCTGGTTTCCTGTGGGTTTGGCTGGCGCCAGCAGGCGGTCGACGGTCCAGCCGGGTCCGATCAGCATTCCCGACCGGCGCAGAAAGATCAGCACCTCGATCCGGTCGGCCGGAGGCAGCCGCATCAGCCTTTCATCGATGTCGCGCGGCAGGGATTCGCCGCTGAGCAGCCAGTCCGTCGCCTCGCGGATCAGGCCGTCGCGGGTCGAGACCGCGCTGCCGGCCGGTTCGGCGGCCAGCGCCGCGGACAGGATGAGGAGGGCGATCACGATGCCCTCTTCAACTCGCGCAGCGCGTTCTCGACATCTCCGAAAGACGGGCGGACATGTTCCGGCGCCGACTGGCGGCCCACCTCGACGCAAAGATTGGTGGCGTGCTGGTGCAGGCCCGCAACCAGCACGGATTTGATCACGTCGTAGAAGGCCTGATCCTGCTTCGTCACCGCCCCGAGCCGCTGGGCGAAGGGGGCCACGATCGCATAGGCGAGGAACACGCCGAGGAAGGTGCCGACCAGCGCCCCCCCGATCATCTTGCCCAGCACCTCGGGCGGCTGGTCGATGGCGCTCATGGTCTTGATCACCCCCAGGACGGCGGCGACGATTCCCAGTGCCGGCAGCGCATCGGCCATGTTCTGAAGCGCATGCGGCGCATGCATGGCCTCTTCGTTCATCAGGCCGATGCGCTGGGACAGCATTTCCTCGACCTGATAGGGGTCGTCGTAGTTCAGGCTGGCCGAGCGCAGGGTGTCGGTGATCAGCGTCACCGCGTTCTCGTCGGCCATGATCCGGGGATAGGCCTGAAAGATCGGCGAGGATTCGGGGTTCTCGATATGCTCCTCCAGTTCGACCGGGCTGGACCGCGCGATGCGCAGCAGCTGGAACAGCAGGCACAGCACGTCCTGCAGGTCGGATTCGTGCCAGCGCGGGCCCTTGAGCGAGCGGCCGATGCCGGTCAGCGCCTGCTTGATCACCACGGTCTCGTTGGAAAGCAGGAACGAGCCGATGGCCGCCCCTCCGATCATCATCATCTCGAAGGGCAGGGAATGCAGGATGACCCCGAGCTTTCCCCCTGCCATGATATATCCGCCGAAGACCATCGCGAAGGTCACGACAATGCCGATCATGCCGAACATGAGTTACACCTATTTCCTGGCAGCTCTTATTGCGCCCATGTACGAGGTCAGGACCGCCGCATGGCCCGGCTCGACCGAGGCCATGATGCGGGCGCCGGTTTCCGGCTGGACCCGGGCGAGGATCTGCGCGGCGAAGTCGGGCGGCAGGTTGGACAGGACCATGGCCGCCTGTTCGGGCTTCATCTGGTCATAGACCGCGATCAGGCGCGCGATATCCTCGCCTTGCGCCTGGCTCTGGCCCTGGTGGCCCTGGGCGATCTGCTGCTTCAGCTTGCGCAGTTCGACCAGCTTTTCGGTCAGCTGCCTTTCGGCAAAGGCGATCTCGGCCTTGCGGCGGTCGATGTCCTGCATATAGCGGTCGATGCGCAGCGCGCGCTCGCGCAGCGTATCGGCCAGGGCGACGGCCTCGGGAACGTCGGTGCAGCCGGACATCAGCGCCGAGGGCTCGGCATTGGCGGACAGGCGCGACACGCCGTCCATCAGCATCACCGCCTGGCCGGCCGCGGCAAGGATCATCACTCCGCCCAGAAACGACAGGATCGGCTTACGCATCGGCTGCCACCCCTTCGCGCCGGCGGCGACGCTGCAGCCGCGCCGGGCGGGCCGGTCCGGCCTCGGCGAATTTCTGCTGCAGCATCCAGAAGGCCCGCTCTTCCTTGGCACGCTCGATCTCGTCGGCAAGGGCCTGGGTCGCGCTGGTGGCCTCGGATTTGGCCAGCAGGATGGACCTCTCCAGCCGGCCGATCTCGCTGGTCATCACGGCTATGGCGCCGCCCAGCCCGGTCTCCAGGTCGTTCAGCTTGCGCAGGCGGCGCGCCAGCGCGAAGCAGAAGCCCGACAGGCCGATGGTGAAGGCGATCAGAGCGATCTGCAAAAGCTGCGCTATCGTCATTGGACCCTGAACTCCGTGATGAGGACATCGGTGAACGCCTCCTTGCCCAGGACGAAGACCGCGCGGGTCGCGAGCTCGTCGCGGACGATCTCCAGTATTCCGCGCTTTTCGAAGGCCGAGCCGTCGATATCCGCGAGAAAGCCGTTGAAGCTGTCCAGAAGGCGCGGGATCAGATGCTCGACCGCGGCCCGGTGGCTCTGGTCGGTCTCGATCTTGACCGTCATCACCAGGGTCCGCGACCTGGGCCCGGCCAGCGTCAGCACGAT
The DNA here is from genome assembly GCF_000518925.1 of Paracoccus sp. J39. Classification (NCBI taxonomy): domain Bacteria; kingdom Pseudomonadati; phylum Pseudomonadota; class Alphaproteobacteria; order Rhodobacterales; family Paracoccaceae; genus Paracoccus; species Paracoccus sp. J39. Next base: position 43,339 of record NZ_JAEN01000003.1, read on the forward strand.
CTGGGGAAGATCGACGAAATCGACCGCCGGGACGGCTTCGGCCTGTACCTTTTCCGCCCTTGGCGCCAGAAGCGACAGCGGCGACCAGAAACCCAGATAGGTCGAGGCAAAGCCAGCCCCGCCCAGCACAAGCGCAAGCCCCAGCGGCAGCAGGATGCGGCCGATCCCCCCGCGGGGCTTTTCTTCCGCATTGATGTCGGCGACATCGGTCATGGTGATTCTCCATCCGTCTGGGGTCTGGATATCACCGGCGGGCTAACCAATTCTTAATCGCCCCATGCCATCAAGGTCGCCACAAGGATGATGCGATTCGAAGGGGGCGGTTTTGCTGAAGCTGCAAGACTATTGGCGCGAACGAAGCGCAAGGCAGAGGGCCATTCTGGCCGCGGCCTTTCTGTTCACATTTGCCGCGATTGCCGGGCTTTCCTGGATGGCCAGCCGTCCCGGGATGGCGCTGCTCTATTCCGGCCTCGACCCGCAGCAATCCGGCGCGGTGATGGCCGCGGTCGAGAAGTCCGGCGTCCCCTACGAGATCCGGGGCGATTCGATCTGGGTCGCGGAAAGCCGCCGCGACGCGCTGCGCATGACGCTTGCCGGCGAGGGGCTGCCTTCTGCCGGCGGCACCGGATACGAAATCCTCGACGGCATGTCGGGATTCGGCACCACATCGCAGATGTTCGATGCCGCCTATTGGCGCGCGAAGGAAGGCGAGCTTGCACGCACCATCCTGGCGCTGCCGAATGTCAAGGCGGCCCGCGTGCACCTTGCCGTTCCCCAGGGCCGCGGCTATCGGCGCGAGGCCGAGGCGACCGCCTCGGTGACGCTGACGACCGACGGCACGCCCATCAATCGCGGCCAGGCCAGGGCCCTGAAATTCCTGGTTTCCTCCGGCGTGCCGGGGATGTCTGCGGATCGGGTGGCCGTGATCGACAGCGAGCGGGGCGTGGTCTCGTCGGGCGAGGAATTCGCCGGCGAGGACCGTGAGGCCGACATGAAGCGCAATGTCGAGCGCATCCTGGCCGCGCATGTCGGCCATGGCAACGCCATCGTCGAGCTGCATCTGGACGTGGTCAACGAATCCGAACTGCTGACCGAGCAGCGTTTCGACCCGCAGGAACGCGCGCTGATCTCGCAGGAAAACGAGGAAACCGCCGATCAGAGCACCAACGCGCAGCAGGGCGTGGTCACTGCGGCCTCGAATCTGCCCGAAGGGCAGGGCAGTTCCGGCGATCAGAGCCGCTCCTCGCGGTCCGAAACCCGCCAGCGTTCGAATTTCGAGGTCAGCAGGGTCACGCGCGAGGTGACGCGCCAGCCCGGCGCGACCCGCCGCCTGACGGTGGCCGTTCTGGTCAACGGCGTCGCCCGACCGGGTGCGAATGGCGAAACCGCGCTGGTTCCGCGCGACGAGGCCGAACTGCAGGCGATCCGCGAGCTGGTCGCCTCGGCCGTCGGCTTCGACGAGGCGCGCGGCGATGCGATCACCGTGAAATCGCTGCCCTTCGCTACGCTGTCCGAGGCGGGCACCCTTGCCAGCACCGGCGGCTTCCTGTCCAGGCTGGACCTGAACGGCTTCATCCGCATCGCGCTGGTCGGCTTCTTCGCGCTGGCGCTGGCGGCCTTCCTGCTGCGCCCGCTGCTGAGGTCGAGGACCGGGGGCGGAGCGGCCCCGGCGGCGCTCGACAGGTCCGGGCCGCTGCCCGCCCTGGCGGCGGACAGGACCGCTGCCGATGCCGCGCCGGCGCCGGCCATTCCGAACGTCGTCCCCGAAATCGACTTTACGCCGATGGCCGCGGGCGACGCCGATCCGGTCGGACGGCTCAAGGAACTGATGAAATCGCGCAAGGACGAAAGCCTGCAGATCCTGTCGGGCTGGATCGAGAAGCGTGAGGATGCCGTATGAGACCCGCCGCACTTCGCCTCGACTCGTTCTCCTCGGGCCCTTCGGACGCCGCGCAGCTGGCCGCCGCGATGGCGCGGGACGGCGCCTTTCACGACGGCTACGAAAAAGGCCTGGCCGAAGGGCGCGAGCTCAGCCTCGATGCCCTGACCGGGGCCCTGGCCGATCTGCGCAAGGACCTGTCGGCGAGCCTTGAAAGGGAGGAAGCCCTGCGCCGGGAAATCCGCAACGCGCTGGTCCCCGTGCTGCATGCCGTCGTGGACCTGCTGGGTCCACGCGCGGAAATGGAGCGGCTGCGTCTGGCCCTGGCGCAAGAGATGGCCCGTCTGATCGAACATGCCCCCGGCCGGGTTCTGACCATCCGTTGTCCCGAAGACCTGCATCCCGACCTCGCCGACTGCCTTGCCCGGGCCGGGCTGGGGGATGTGCGGATCGAGCCCCCGGCTGCCGGCCAGGACCTGGTCGAGCTGGCCTCGGGCCAGGGCGCGATCACCTTCGAACCTTCGCTCGTCACCGCCGCGCTGAAATCCATCATTGACGACATCAAGACCGAGGAATGATCATGGACGATCTCGCCAGCCTGATTGCAACCGACCAGATCCAGGTGGAAATCACCATCCGGCTGGGCGGCACGCAGCTTTCCGTGGCCGAGCTTTCCCGCCTGCGGCCGGACGATGTCCTGACACTGGATCAGGACATGTCCGACGGGGTCGAGATCTGCGTCGGCGACCGGGTCATCGCCCGCGGCGAACTGGTGTCGGGCGACGAGACCGACAACCGGCTCTGCGTCCGCATCCTTGGTCCGGCCAGCGCATCGTGATCCGGCTGCTTCTTGTCCTTGCGGCCCTGTTCCTGCCCCAGGCCGCGGCGGCGCAGGACCTGCCGCTGTTCGACACGGCGGGGCTCGACGCGGTCTCTGGCGGGGTCGGGCGGCATGCGGTCACGCTGCTGGCGGTGATGACGGCGCTGTCTCTGGCACCCGGCATCGCCATCATGGTGACCTGCTTTCCCTTCATCGTGACGGTGCTGTCGATCCTGCGGCAATCGCTGGGCCTGCAGCAATCGCCGCCAAACATGCTGATCGTCAGCCTGGCGATGTTCCTGACCTGGTTCGTGATGAGCCCGGTGCTGTCCGAGGCCTGGAACGTCGCCGGCGCGCCGCTGCGCGACGGCCGGATCAGCGTCGAGCAGGCCTTCCAGCGCGGCATCGTCCCCTTCCGCGGCTTCATGGAGATCAGGACTGATCCCGGCATGCTGGCCGCCCTGGCCGAGGTCGCGCCCGATCCCAAGGCGCCGCCCGACCGGCTGTCGGTGCTGATCCCCGCCTTCATGCTCAGCGAGATCCAGCGCGCCTTCGAGATCGGCTTCCTGGTCGCGCTGCCGTTCCTCATCATCGACCTGGTGGTCTCGGCGGTGCTGATGTCGATGGGCATGATGATGGTGCCTCCGGTCATGGTCGCGCTGCCCTTCAAGCTGGCGTTCTTTGTCGTCGTCGACGGCTGGGGCATGATTGCGGCCGCGCTGGTGCGAAGTTATCAATAGCAGGCCGCCCGGCCGGGTCCGGGACCGGAATCCGCCAAGACCAAGACCCGGCGGGGCGGGCCAGGGCGGAATGCGGCCGTGCCGACAGCCGACGGCGAAAATCGGCCGGGCGGGGCCTGGTGTCCGCAAGGTCACTGCGCCCGGGGGCTTTTCAGGAGCGCGGGATTTGGGCATCGGATGGGAAACGGACGACGGGATAGCCATGCCACGCCTGACCATGCTGATCTTTGCAGCGCTTCTGCTGGCCGCGCCGGTCCGGGCCGAGACGGCGCTGCCGGTTGAGTTCGTGCAGGTCCAGCGGACCGAGCTGACCTTCGACGCCGCCCTGGCCGGGACGATCCAGGCCAAGGACAGCGTCGATATCGGCTTCCGCCTGGGCGGGCGCGTCACCGAGGTGCTGGTGCGCGAGGGCGACCATGTCGCCCAGGGCCAGGCCCTGGCGCGGACCGATCCGCTGCAGCAGGAACAGGCACTGCGCGTGGCGCAGGCGGGGGTCGCCTCGGCCGAGGCGGCCGAAGCCCAGGCCCGCCAGGCCCTGGAGCGCGCCCAGGCGATGCTGAATCGCGGCGTGGGCACCCGCGCGGCGCTGGATGCCGCAAGCCAGGCGCTGTCGGCGGCCAGCGGCGGCCTGGCGCAGGCCCGCTCTGCCCTGGGCCAGGCGCAGCGCGCGCTGGAGGACACGGTGATCCGGGCCCCCGCGGATGCCATCGTCACCGCCCGCCGGGCCGAGCCGGGCCAGATCGTGGGCGCGGCGCAGGCGGTGATCTCGCTGGCTTCGGCGACGGGACGCGAGGCGGTGTTCCAGACCCCCGACACGCCGCTGCTGCGCGGCGCGATCGGCGCGCCGGTGACGCTGACCGGCATCGATCTTGCCGATCTGCATATGCGGGCGCGGGTGACCGAGATCGCGCCCCTGGTCGATCCGGCCACGGGCTCGGTCACGGTGCGGGCCGAGATCGAGGATGCCCCGCCGACCGCCAGCCTGCTGGGCGCGGCGGTGCGGGGGGCGGTGCATTTCCCGGCCGGCACCGGCATCGCCGTGCCCTGGACCGCGCTGACCGCCGCGGATGGGAAACCGGCCGTCTGGCTGGTGGGGGGCGACGGCCGCGTCTCGCTGGCCTCGGTCCAGATCGAGCGTTTCGCCAACGGCACGGTGATCCTGCGCGCCGGCATCGAGCCCGGCCAGACCGTGGTCGGGGCCGGATCGCAGCTGCTCTATCCCGGCCGCGAGGTCGCGGACGCATCCAAACCGTCGAGGCAGGAATGATGCGCAAGACCCTGGTCCCGGCATTTCTGGCGCTGACCCTGCTGGCTGGCACGGCAGCGGGCTTCACCCTGCCCTGGCGCAAGCCGCCCGCCCAGCCCGAGGCGGCTCCGCGCCCCGTGGTCAGCACCCTGGTCAGCGACGCCCAGGCAGCCGGCCATTCCGTTCCCGGGGTGATCGCGGCCCGGATCGAGGTCGCCCTGGGCTTCCAGACCCTGGGCCGCGTCACCGCGCGCAATGTCGATATCGGCGATGTGGTCCGCCAGGGCGATGTGCTGGCCACGCTGAACCCGGACGATCTTCAGGGCGATGTCCGCGCCGCCCAGGCCGCGGTCGAGGCGGCGCAGGTGGAGCTGCGCACCGCCCAGGCCAGTGCCGAACGCACCCGCGCGCTGGCACGGCGCAACGTCGCCTCGACCGCGCAGCTGGAACAGGTCGAGCGCGCCCTGGCCGCGGCGCAGGCGACCGAGCAGCAGGCCCAGTCCGAGCTGATCCGCGCCCGCGACGCCGAAGGCTTCGCGGAAATGCGCGCACCTTTCGACGGGGTGATCAGCGCGGTCTTCGCCAATGCCGGCGCCGTGGTCAGCGCCGGCGAGCCGGTGCTGCGGCTTTCGACCCAGGACGGAATCGAGGCGGTGATCGACCTGCCCGATACCGTGCTTTCCCGCGTCGGGCCGGGGGACCCCTACGAGGTCTGGTCGGAAAACGAGCCCGAGCGCATCCTGCCGGCCACCGTCTCGCAGATCGAGCCGGTCGCCGATGCCGTGACCCGGACCCGGCGCATCCACCTGGCGCTTGGCGAGGACGCCGACCTGCGCCTGGGGGCGCTGGTGCGTGCCCGGCCCGCCGGCGCCGCCGCCGCGCGGCTGGTCCTGCCCGAGGCCGCGATCCTGCAGCGCGACGACGGCGCGCATGTCTGGGTGGTCAGCCGCGAGGGCGACCAAGGCACCGTCTCGCTGCGCCGGATCGAGGTCCTGGGCCAGCCGATCGGCCGGAGCGTCACCGTCGCCTCGGGCCTGTCCCCGGGCGAGGAGGTGGTGATCCGCGGCATCCATTCCCTGACCGAGGGCCAATCCGTGGGACCAGGCGTGACACCATGACCCGACGCGGCTTCAATCTTTCCGACTGGGCGCTGCACCACCGTTCGCTGGTGTGGTTCCTGCTGATCGTCTCGATGGTCGCCGGCACGCTGAGCTATCTGCGCCTCGGCCGCGAGGAGGACCCGAATTTCACCATCAAGATCATGGTGATCAGCGCCTCGCTGCCCGGCGCCACCATCGAGGACACGCTGAATCAGGTCACCACCCGGATCGAGACCAAGCTCGAGGAGCTGGACGAGCTGAAATTCACCCGCTCGGTCACCATGCCGGGCCAGTCGGTGGTCTATCTGGAGCTGGACCCGACCATCCGCGGCCCGCAGGTCCCCGAGGTCTGGAAGCGGGTCCGCAACATGATGTCGGACATCCGCCCGGAATTCCCCCAGGAATTCCAGGGCTTCCAGTTCAACGACGATTTCGGCGACGTCTTCGGCAATATCTACGCCTTCACCTCGGACGGCTTCACCCAGCGCGAGCTGCGCGACCGGGTCGAGGACATCCGCAAGCAGGTCCAGGCGCTGCCCATGGCGGGCAAGACCTCGCTGCTGGGGGTGCGCAAGGAACAGATCTATCTGGAATTCTCCTCGGCGCGGCTGGCCTCGCTGGGGCTGAACCACAACCAGGTGGTGCAGACGCTGGCGGTGCAGAACGCCATCTCGCCCTCGGGGATCGTGCAGGCCGGGCCCGAGCAGGTGCTGGTGCGCGTCGGCGGCCAGTTCGACGACGCGGCCTCGATCGCGGCGGTGAACCTGCGGGTCGGCGACCGCTTCTTCAACATCGGCGACGTGGCGACCGTGCAGCGCGGCTACGAGGACCCGCCCAGCGCGCTGTTCCGCTATAACGGCAAGCCGGCCATCGGCCTGCAGATCGGCATGCGCGACGGCGGCAACATCCTGGAATTCGGCCAGGAGGTCGATGCGCTGATGGCCGAGGTGGCGCGCGGCCTGCCCATCGGCATCGAGATGGCCAAGTTCGCCGACCAGCCGCATGTGGTGGACGAGGCGGTCGGTCATTTCGTGCAGGCGCTGGTCGAGGCGGTGGCCATCGTGCTGCTGGTCAGCTTCGTCAGCCTGGGCCTGCGCGCCGGGCTGGTGGTGACGCTGACCATTCCGCTGGTGCTGGCGATCACCTTCGTGATCCTGGACGTCTATGGCATCACCCTGCAGCGCATCTCGCTCGGGGCGTTGATCATCGCGCTGGGGCTGCTGGTCGACGACGCGATGATCGCCATCGAGACGATGATCTCGCGGCTCGAGGTCGGCGACAGCCTGGAGAGCGCCGCCAGCTACGCCTGGAGTTCCATCGCCTTCCCGATGCTGACCGGCACGCTGGTCACGGTGGCGGGCTTCATCCCCATCGGGCTGAACAGCTCGGCGGCCGGCGAGTTCACCTTTTCGCTGTTCGTGGTGATCGCGGTCTCGCTGATCGTCAGCTGGATCGTGGCGGTGCTGTTCGCGCCGCTTCTGGGCGTCACCATGCTGCCCGCGACCATGGCGCACAAGCCGGAACGGCCGAGCTGGCTCAGGCGGCAGTTCCACGGCCTGCTGCTTTGGGGGATGCGGCGCAAATGGCTGACCATCGCCATCACCATGGCCGTCTTCGGCGCCTCGGTGGTCGGCATGCGCTTCGTCGAGCAGCAGTTCTTCCCGACCTCGGACCGGACCGAGATCATCCTGGACGTGACCGAACGCGCCAATGCCTCGATCGCCAAGACCGATGCCGACATGGCCAGGATCGAGGCGATGCTGGCCGAGGAACCGGACGCGCTGTTCTGGACCACCTATGTCGGCCGCGGCGCGCCGCGCTTCGTGCTGTCGATGGATGTGCCGACCCCCGGCCCCTATATGGGCCAGATCGTGATCCAGACCCCGGATCTGGCGGCGCGCGACCGGCTCAAGGCGCGGCTGGTCGAATTCGGCCAGCGCGAGCTGATCGGCACCGACCTCTATGTCAAGAATCTCGAGATCGGGCCGCCGGTCGGCAAGCCGGTGCAATACCGCGTTTCGTCGCCCGACCTGGACCAGGCGCGCGACGCGGCGCGCGAGCTTGCCGCGCTGCTGGCGACCGAGCCGCGGCTGCGCGACATCGCGCTGGACTGGAACGAGCCCGCCCGGGTGGTGCGGCTGCAGGTGAACCAGGACCAGGCGCGCCGGCTGGGGCTGACGAACGAGGATATCTCGGGGGCGCTGTCGGGCACGTTCAACGGCCGCACCATCACCCAGCTGCGCGACGGGATCTTCCTGATCGACGTCACGGCGCGCGGTTCGCAGGCGGATCGCGAATCGCTGGAATCGATCCAGAACCTGCAGCTGGCCACGGCCACCGGCATGCCGATCCCGCTCGCCTCGCTCGCACAGCTGGAATACGATACCGAACAGCCGCTGATCATGCAGCGCGACGGGTTGCCGACGGTGACGGTCAAGGCCGATATCGCCAGCAAGGACCAGCCGGCCACGCTGGTCGAGGCGCTGGCCGACAAGGTCGCGCGCTTCCAGGCCGGATTGCCCCCCGGCGTCCGGGTGACGGTGGGCGGCACGGTCGAGACCTCGGCCGAAAGCCAGGAGCCCATCGCCGCGGTGGTGCCGATCATGCTGCTGATCATGGCGGCCCTGGTCATGGTGCAGATGCAGGGCTTCCGGCTGTCCTTCATCGTCTTTGCCGCCGCGCCGCTGGGTCTGATCGGCGTGGTGGCGGCGCTTCTGCCCTTCGGCGTGCCGATGGGCTTCGTCGCCATCCTGGGCATCCTGGCGCTGATCGGCATCCTGATCCGCAATTCGGTCATCCTGGTGCACGAGGTGCAGGAACTGATCGCGCGCGGCCATGCCAGATGGGACGCGGTTTTCGAGGCTTCGGACAGCCGCGCCCGCCCGATCCTGCTGACGGCGGCGGCTGCCAGCCTGGCGCTGATCCCGATCTCGCGGCAGGTGTTCTGGGGGCCGATGGCCTTTGCCATGATGGGCGGCATCATCGCCGGCACGCTGGTCACGCTGATCTTCGTCCCGGCGCTTTATTGCGCGGTGTTCGGCGTGCGCCCGCCCGAAGGCGACCCGATGCCCAGCCCCGAGGACCGCGCCCGCGCCGCCGCGCATGAATGAGGCAGGGCGCGAGGATCAGGCAGATTGCCGTGCGGGCCGCCGCCCGGGCCCGAAGCCGGAGCAGCGGCGCATCTTCACGCTTATCGCGCGGAGCGGACAGCGGCGCGAAGGCCGGCCCGGCGTGAAAACCGCCCCTGGCCGCGCCGAGCCCGGGCCTGGGGCGTCGCGTCATGCCGGGAATATGGCTCCGGCCTCCATCCGGTCCGATGCGCGGTGTCGGGAAAAATCCCCAGCCGGGGACGCGCTTTATCCGGGATGATGGGCGCCATCCTCGGAATCCCTTAAGCATTGGTTCCGAAGTCCATCAGCCCTGAGGAAGCGGAAAAGGCGTTCCCGGAGACATCGCCAGATCCGACTGGGCATCGAAGCGGCAAAGGGCGACGCCACGGCCGGATGGCTCGACCGCCGCTGCCCGTAGGGCCGTCCGGGACGCAAAGCCGGACATCGCCGCCGCGAAATCGCCTGCATGGGCCCACAGAAACCGCATCCCCTCTGCTACGCCATCGCCCGCGGTCCGGCGACGCGCCCCGTTGCTGCCGAAAAGCCGGCATCGGGCCTCCTGCCCCGTTCAGCCCTCGGGGTCGGCGGTGATCTCGGCGGCGAAGGCGGGGCCGAAACGCTCCAGCCGCGCCGCGTCCAGATAGCGCGACAGGTCGCGCGGTCGGTCCTCGGCGATGCGGCGCAGGGCGGAATTGCCGACCGAGAGCGGCTTTTCCGTGCCGTCCTCGCCGCGCATCAGCCGGGCCTGGGCCTCGGCCAGCCGGTCGAACAATGCGCCCGAGGCGCGACCGGCCAGCGCCCGGCGTGCCGGATGCATCGGCGCCACCTCGCCGGCGATGACGCGCAGGAATTCCTCGCCATAGCTTTCCAGCTTCTTGGCGCCGACGCCGTTCACCCGCGCCATCTCGTCCAGCGTCCGGGGACGGCTCTGCGCCATCTCGATCAGCGTGCGGTCGGGAAAGATGACATAGGCCGGCACACGCGCCGCCTCGGCCAGCGCCCGCCGCTTGGCCTTCAGCGCCGAGAGCAGCGGCGCGTCCTCCTCGTCGACCGAGGCGCGGACCACCACGGCGGGACGGGCGCGGGTCATGGCGTCGCGGCGCAGGGTGATCCGCGCCTCGCCGCGCAGCACGGGATGGGCGGCGGCGGTGATGGCCAGGCCGCCATGGCGTTCCGGGTCGGGCCGGATCAGGTCGCGGCCCAGCATCTGCCGGATCACCGCCTGCCATTGCGCCTTCGACAGGTCGCGCCCGCAGCCGAAGGTCGGCAGCCGGTCATGGCCGCGGCCCCGGATGCGGTCGGTCATGGTGCCGGTCAGCACGTCGATGACATGGCCGGCGCCATAGGTCTGGCCGGTGCGCAGCACCGCCGACAGCACCTTCTGCGCCGCCTCGGTCGCGTCGAAACATTCGGGCGGGTTGTCGCAGATGTCGCAATTGCCGCAGGGCGTCGCCTCTTCGCCGAAATAGGACAGCAGGGCGACGCGGCGGCAGGCGGTCGCCTCGGCCAGGCCCAGCAGCGCGTTCAGCCGGGCATGGTCGGCGGCCTTGCGCTCGGCCGGGGCCAGCCCCTCGTCGATCTGGCCGCGGCGCAGGCGGATGTCGTCGGGGCCGTAAAGCGTCAGCGTCTCGGCCGGGGCGCCGTCGCGGCCGCTGCGGCCGATCTCCTGGTAATAGGCCTCGATGGATTTCGGCAGGTCGGCATGGGCGACCCAGCGGATGTCGGGCTTGTCGATGCCCATGCCGAAGGCCACGGTGGCGACCACGATCAGCCCGTCCTCGCGCTGGAAGCGGGTCTCGACCTCGCGGCGCAGGTCGGCCTCCATGCCGCCGTGATAAGCGGCGGCGGCAAGGCCCGCGTCGTTCAGCGCCCCGGCCAGCGTCTCGGTCTTGGCGCGGGTGCCGCAATAGACGATGCCGGACTGGCCGCGGCGGGCGGCGGCGAAGTCGAGGATCTGCCGGCGCGGCCCGTCCTTGGGCTGGAAGGCCAGGTGAATGTTCGGCCGGTCGAAGCCGCGCAGGAAGATCTGCGGCTGGGCGCCGTCGAACAGGCGCTTGACGATTTCCTCGCGCGTCTCGGCATCTGCCGTGGCGGTGAAGGCGGCCAGCGGCACCGCCAGCGCCCGGCGCAGCTCGCCCACGCGCAGGTAGTCGGGGCGGAAATCGTGGCCCCATTGGCTGACGCAATGCGCCTCGTCCACGGCGATGGCCTGCACGCCGGCGCGGCGCAGCATCGGGATGGTCGCGCCCGAGGCCAATCGTTCCGGCGCCATATACAGAAGCCGCAGCTCGCGGGCAGCCATCGCCCGCAGGACCTCGCTGTTTTCCTCGTCCGAATTGCCGGAGGTGAGCGCCGCCGCCGCCACGCCCGCCTCGGTCAGCGCCCGCACCTGGTCGCGCATCAGCGCGATCAGCGGCGAGATCACCACGGTCAGCCCGTCGCGCATCAGCGCCGGCAGCTGGTAGCACAGCGACTTGCCGCCTCCGGTCGGCATGATCGCCAGCACATCGCGGCCGGCGGCGACGGCATCGACGATCTCCTCCTGCCCCGGACGGAAGGCGTCGAAGCCGAAGACCTGCCGCAGGAGGGGGGCGGCCGACATCTAGAAGCCGTAGAACCAGCCGGCGTTGTTGGCGAGCGCGCGCTGCAGGATGATGATGGCGATGAACACCACCAGCGGCGCCAGGTCCAGCCCGCCGGTATTGGGCAGGATGGACCGCACCGGGGCATAGATCGGCTCCAGCAGGCGATTGAGCCCGTTCCAGACCTGCCAGATCAGCGGCTGGCGCAGGTTCAGCACCTGGAAGTTGATCAGCCAGGACATGATGATATGGGCGATCATCACGAACCAGACCACGTCGAGTATCAGCATCAAGGCTTCGTAGAGCGTGCCCATTCCATTCCCTTCCGGCTGTTCCCCGGACAGGTAAGGCAGGCATCCGCCTTGCGCAAGCTGCAAGCATGGCCGCAGCGTTCCGATTGACGCCCCGGCGGACCGCCGCTAGCCCCGCGGCGTTGCCCAAGGCAGAAGGACGCCGCCATGTATCCCATGTTCCGCTTTGCCAAGGAGATGCTGAAGTTCCGCCGCAGCCCCCGGATCGGCGTGCTGGAGCCGCATGTCTCGACCCATCGCTGCTGGCCCTGGGACCTCGACCCGTGGATCGAGCTGAACAACGGCCGCACGCTGACGCTTTACGACCTGGGGCGGCTGCCGATGGCGGTGCGCACCGGCATCATCGGCACGATGCGGGAAAACGGCTGGGGCATCACCGTGGCCGGAAACACGGTGCGCTATCGGCGGCGGATCAAGGGGTTCCAGCACTTCACCATGGTCTCGCGCACGCTGGGCTGGGACGAACGCTTCCTTTACATGGAGCAGAGCATGTGGCGGGCGGGCGAATGCTGCAACCACATGCTGCTGCGCGGCGCCATCACCTCGGCCCAGGGCATCGTCGCGCCGGCGCGGCTGATGCAGGCGGCCGGGCGCGATCCCGTCAGCCCGGACCTGCCGGGCTGGGTGCAGGCCTGGATCGCGGCGGATGCCCAGCGGCCCTGGCCGCCGGTGCTGCCGCCGATCGCCCCCGCCGACCGGAATGCCGACTTGCCAGCCTGACCGCGCTGGGGCCTTATGCGCCCCGAAAGGCGGAACACAGGGTGCGCTTCAGCGCATCCCAAGGGCGGGGAACCATCATGGAACGCAGACGCATCTGGGGCTGGTGGTTCTTCGACTGGGCCAGCCAGCCCTTCGCGACGCTGCTGATGACCTTCATCTTCCCGGTCTATTACGCCGAGGTCGCCCGCCAGCACTATACCGCGCAAGGCATGACGCCCGAGGCGGCGGGCGCGGCGGCGCAGTCGCTCTGGGGCTACGGTCTGGGCATCTGCGGGGTGATCATCGCGGTCCTGGCCCCGGTGCTGGGCGCCATCGCCGACAATACCGGGCGGCGGCTGGTCTGGGTCTGGATCTTTTCCGCCTTCTACATGGCAGGGTCCTGGGGGCTGTGGTTCCTGATGCCCGACCAGCCGAACCTGCACCTGGCCATCGTCAGCTTCGGCATCGGGCTGATCGGCATGGAATTCGCCACCATCTTCACCAATGCCCTGCTGCCCGGGCTGGCGCCGCATGACGAGATCGGCCGCATCTCGGGCTCGGGCTTCGCCTTCGGCTATCTCGGCGGCGTCATCGCGCTGGCCGCGGTGCTGCTGCTTCTGGCCGAGAACGCCCAGACCGGCCGCACCATGCTGGGCATCCCTCCGGTGCTGGGCCTCGATCCGGCGCTGCGCGAGGGCACGCGGGCCGTGGGGCCGTTCACGGCGCTGTGGTATCTGGCCTTCATGATCCCCTTCGCGCTTTGGGTGCCGGAAACGCGGGGGCCGCGCCGGCCGCTGCATCTGGGCGCGGCCATGGCGGAACTGGGCCGGCTGCTCGCCAGCCTGCGGCACCGGCATTCGCTGGCGGCCTGGCTGGCCTCGTCCATGTTCTCGCGCGATGCGCTGAACGCGCTTTACGCCTTTGGCGGGGTCTATGCCGGCACGGTGCTGGGCTGGCCGGTCTTTCTGGCCGGGGTCTTCGGCGTGGTCAGCGCCGTTTCGGCCGCCGTCATCAGCTGGATCGGCGGCCGCGCCGACCGGCGCTGGGGGCCGAAGCCGGTGATCGTCGCCTGCACGCTGGTGTTGATCGGCGTGTGCATCCTCGTCACCGGCATGAGCCGCCAGCAGGTGCTGGGCCTGCCGCTGGCCGAGGGCTCGCGCCTGCCCGATGCGCTGTTCTTCCTCTGCGGCGCGCTGATCGGCGGCGCGGGGGGCGCGCTGCAATCGGCTAGCCGCACCATGATGGTGCGCCACACCACGCCGGAACGGGCCACCGAGGCCTTCGGCCTTTACGCGCTGTCGGGCAAGGCGACGGCTTTCCTTGCGCCCCTGTTGATCGCCACGGTGACGGATGTGACCGGAAGCCAACGGCTCGGCATCTCTCCGCTCATCGTGATGTTCCTTCTGGCGCTGGTTCTGCTAGTTTGGGTCAAAGCAAAAGGAGAGGCCGAGCAGTGATCCGCAAATTCCTGACCGCCGCCGTGCTGGCGCTGACCGGGCTTGGCCTCGTGCAGCCCGCCGGGGCCGACCCGCTGGCCCGCAGCGTCTTCGGCGCCGTTCCCGGCCCGACCGGAGGCGCACCCGTCTCGATCGGGTTCTATTCCAAGGGCTGCATCTCGGGCGCCGTGCAACTGCCGGAATCCGGCCCGACCTGGCAGGCCATGCGCCTGTCCCGGAACCGCAACTGGGGCCATCCCGAACTGGTCAGCTTCCTGATCGGCCTGTCGCAGGCGGCGCGCCAGGTGGGCTGGCAGGGGCTCTATATCGGCGACATGGGCCAGCCGAGGGGCGGGCCGATGACCTCGGGCCATGCCAGCCACCAGTCCGGGCTCGACGCCGATATCTGGATGCTGCCGCCGCAAAGCCTGCGCCTGACCGCGGCGCAGCGCGAGAAGATCTCGTCGCAATCGGTGGTGAACAAGGCCGGCACCGCGCCCTCGGGCCTGTGGAACGGCGGGCACATGGCGATCATGCGCGCCGCCGCCCGCGACCCCAGGGTCGAGCGCATCTTCGTCGATCCGGTCGCCAAGCTCGCCATGTGCCAGACCGAGACCGGCGACCGCAGCTACCTGCGCAAGATCCGGCCGCTGGGCGGCCACGACTATCACTTCCACGTCCGGATGGCCTGCCCGGCAGGCTCGGTCTGCCAGCAGCAGGACGCGCCGCCCCCCGGCGACGGTTGCGCCGAGGCGGCGGAATGGATCAAGAACCGCATCGATCCCAGCCGGGTCAAGCCGGTTCCGCCCGACCCGAACTATCGCCACCCCCGCAGCTTCAGGCTAAGCGAGATGCCCCGTCAATGCCAGGTCGTCGCCACCGCCCGCTAGGGCGCGGCGGCACGGCCGGCGGCGCGGCAGCGCGGCCCCGCCGCCTGCCGGGCCTTGCGCTGTCGCTGCTGCTGCTCTCGGCCTCGTCGGCCTGCGCGGCCGACCCGGCGCCGCCGGCCGCGCCGAAGGCGGATTACGTCGCGACCTATGTCTGGCAGATGGAGGACGAGGATTTCGGCGGCTTCTCGGGCATCGAGATCAGCGCCGACGGCAGTCGCTTCACCGCGCTCTCGGATCGCGCCACCCTTCGCTGGGGCAGCGTCCAGCGCGATGCGCAGGGCCGCATCCGCGGACTGGAGCCGGCCGGCCGCGCGCGCCTGCGCGACAGCGCCGGCCAGCCGCTGAAGCCCGGCTGGCAGGGCGACAGCGAGGGGCTGGCCATCGCCCCGGACGGCACGATCTGGGTCAGCTTCGAGGGGCTGACCCGCGTCGCGGGCTACGACACCCCCGACAGTCCGGCCAAGCCCCTGCCCCGGCCGCCGGAATTCAAGGCGATGCAGCGCAATTCCTCGCTGGAGGCGCTGGCGATCCTGCCCGACGGCACGCTCCTGACCCTGCCCGAGCGATCCGGCGCCCTGACCCGGCCCTTTCCGGTCTGGCGCTGGCGGAACGGCAAATGGGACCAGCCCTTCTCGATCCCGCGCTCGGGCGACTGGCTGGCGGTGGGCGCCGATATCGGCCCGGACGGGCGCTTCTACCTGCTGGAACGCGACTTCAAGGGCCTCTTGGGCTTCCGCTCCCGCGTCCGGCGCTTCGACCTGTCGGAAAGCGGCGTCTCGAACGAGCGGGTGCTGCTGGAATCGCGGCCGCTGCAATACGACAACCTCGAAGGGATCTCGGTCTGGCATGACGGGCAGGGCATCCGCATCACGCTGATCTCGGACGACAATTTCGGCTGGCTGCAGCGCACGGAACTGGTCGAATACCGGGTGGCGGAATGAGCCTTGCCGCCTGCATCGCCGCGCTGGACCGCGCGGTCGAAAGCGCCCTGGCCGAGCGGCGGATCGTCGGCTGCGTGGTCCTGCTGGCCGAGGATGGCCGGCTGGTCCATGCCCGCGCCGAAGGTTTCGCCGACCGCGAGGCCGCCCGGCCGATGCGCCGGGGGACCTGGCTGCGCTATGCTTCGGTCTCGAAGCCCTTCACCACGGTCGCGGCGCTGCGGCTGATCCAGGCGGGGCAGCTGTCTCCCGAGGATCCGGTGACGCGCTGGCTGCCGGATTTCGTCCCGGCGCTGCCCGACGGCAGCCGCCCCGTGATCACCGTGGACCAGCTGATGTCGCATCTGGCGGGGCTCGACTACGGCTTCAACCAGCCGCCGGACGGCCCCTATGCCCGCGCCGGGGTCTCGGACGGGATCGGCGACAGCGGCATCTCGCTGGCCGAGAACCTGCGCCGCATCGCCTCGGTGCCGCTGGACCGGTTGCCCGGGTCGCGCTGGCGCTATTCGGTGGCGACCGATGTGCTGGGCGCAGTGATCGAGGCGGCCGCCGACATGCCGCTGCCCGAGGCCATGGCCCGGCTGGTGACCGACCCCCTGGGCATCAAGGCCGGTTTCCACGCCCCGGACTCCGCCGACCTGGCCGCGAACTACGCCGATGCCCGCCCCCAGCCGCAGCGGATGCGCGGCCCGACCAGGGTCAGGAACCCGCTGCAGCCCGAGCAAAGCTACGCCTACCTGCCCGAGCGCATTCGCGACCCCTCGGCCTATCCTTCGGGCGGCGGCGGCATGGCCGGCACGGCCGGGGCCGCGCTGGCGCTGCTGGAAACCCTGCGCACGGGCTCCTTCCTCGGCGACGACCTGCGCACCGAGGCGCAGCGCAACCGCATCCGCCAGCGCCATCCGCTGCGCGGTCCGGGCTGGGGCCATGCCTGGGCGGGCGCGGTCGTCACCGATGCCGTGGCGGCGGGCATCGGCCTGCCGCAGGGCAGCCTGAGCTGGGGCGGCATCTACGGCCACAGCTGGATCGTCGATCCCGCCCGCCGCCGCAGCCTGGTCGCGCTGACCAATACCGCGGTCGAGGGCATGAACGACGCCTTCGCGGTGGAAATTGCCGCCGCGGCCGCGCTATAAGCCCGCACGAGATCGTTGACAGAATCCCCGGACGGCCTTATGGGGCCTTGCCCCGGACGGGGCCGAGTCTCCGCGACCTTGCCAAAACGGAAAAACAGACATGCCCCGCCTTCTTCCCGGCGTCATCGCCATGGCCACCGTCGTGGTGGCCTCGAACATCCTGGTCCAGCACCTGCTGGGCTCCTGGCTGACCTGGGGGGCGCTGACCTATCCGGTCGCCTTCCTGGTGACCGACATCATGAACCGGGTCTATGGCCCGACCGCCGCGCGCAAGGTGGTCTATGCCGGCTTCGTGACCGGCGTGCTCTGCTCGGTCGTGGCCGCCGGCATGGACAAGACCACGCTGCGCGTTGCCGTCGCCTCGGGCGCCGCCTTCCTTTCGGCGCAGCTGATGGACATCTCGGTCTTCAACCAGTTGCGAAAATACAACTGGTGGCTACCACCCCTGGCGGCCAGCGTCGTCGGCTCGATCATCGACACCACCATTTTCTTCAGCATCGCCTTTGCCTCGCAGCTGACGCCGATCTTCCCCGCGGACGATGTTTCCTGGGCAAATGAACTGGTTCCGCTGCTGGGGCATGGCCCCGTGCAGCCGCTCTGGGTCTCACTGGCCGTCGCGGACTGTTCGGTGAAGCTTGCGCAAGCGGTGCTGGCGCTCGTGCCGTTCCGCATCGTCGTCGGAAATTTGATCCAGCGCCGCGCGCAAATTCATTGACTGTTAACGGTTCTGTGGCAGGCTGAACCCATACGGCAACTTATTGAAAGGAGGTGGTCCAGTGTCGAGAGTGATATTGGAGAGAGGTGTCGGGACAGTCAGGGGGGCCGTGGCCTGAGGGCAGCCCCAAGGGTCGTAAACCCTGGCTGGGACGGTGGGCACCAACCCTAACCGGACCATCTCCGTGGATCTCGCGAGCCGTTCTCCAGCAGAACGGCTCGTTCCATTTTCCGGCCAATGCCACACCCCCCGAGCGCCGCGCCCGTGGCAAGGTCGCATGGGTATTTGGAAAACAGAGAAGCGACCTGGACTTCTCTGTTTTCCAAATACCCATAGGAGGGTGCCGTCAAAGCCCCGGCCCCGATGCAGGGACCGGGTCGAGCCAGGCTCAGATACGCTCGATGGCCAGCGCGATGCCCTGGCCGCCGCCGATGCACATGGTGATCAGGCCCTTGCGGCCGCCGGTGCGCATCAGCTCGTACATGGCCTTGACGGTGACGATGGCGCCGGTCGCCCCGACCGGATGACCCAGCGCGATGGCGCCGCCGTTCGGATTGACCTTGGCAGGGTCGAGGCCCAGCCCCTTGTTCACTGCCAGGGCCTGCGCGGCGAAAGCCTCGTTCGATTCGATCACGTCGAAATCGCCGGCCTTCAGGCCGGTGCGCTTCAGCAGCGCCTCGACCGCGGGCACCGGGCCGATGCCCATGACCTCGGGGCGCACCCCCGCCACGGCATAGCCGAGCACCCGGAACAGCGGCCTGGCGCCCGCCGCCTGCGCCGCCTCGGCCCGCGCCAGCACCAGCGCCGCCGCGCCGTCATTGATGCCCGAGGCGTTGCCGGCGGTGACCGTGCCGTCCTTCTGGAACACCGCCTTCAGCCCGGCCAGCTTCTCCAGATCCGTCGCTTTCGGGTGCTCGTCGGTGTCGAAGGCCACCATGCCCTTGCGGGTCTTGATCTCGATGGGGACGATCTGCTCCTTGAAGCGGCCCTCGGCGATGGCGGCGGCGGCGCGCTTCTGGCTTTCCAGCGCGAAATCGTCCTGCGCCTGGCGCGAGATGTCGTGCTCGCGCGCGACGTTTTCCGCCGTCACCCCCATATGGCCGGTGCCCATCGGGCAGGTCAGCGCGCCGACCATCATGTCGAGCATCTGCACGTCGCCCATCTTGGCGCCGAAGCGCGCCGCGGGCACCGCATAGGGCGCGCGGCTCATCGATTCCGCGCCGCCCGCCACGGCAAAATCCGCATCGCCCAGCATCAGTGCCTGCGCGGCCGAAACGATGGCCTGCGCCCCCGAGCCGCAGAGCCGGTTCACGTTCATCGCCGGCGTGGTGTCCGGCACCCCGGCCTCCAGCATCGCCACGCGCGACAGATACATGTCGCGCGGCTCGGTGTTCAGCACATGGCCGAAGACCACGGTGCCGATGCGCTCGGCGCCGATGCCCGCGCGCTCGATCGCGGCGCGGGTCACGGTCGCGGCCAGCTGGATCGGCGGCACGCCCGCCAGGCTGCCGCCGAAGGTGCCGATGGCCGTGCGCGCGCCGGACAGGATGACGATTTCGTTCTCGGACATGATTCCTCCGGTCATGCTGGAATTTTATTACTCGTAGCCGCGCGGCAGCGAACGGAAAAGACCCGGCCTCTTGCAACGTTGCGGAAACCGCGCAAGATGCGGCCATGACGAACGATCCCCGGCTGAGCCTCCGCCTGCATTTCGATTCCGGCCTGACCTTCGGGCGCGGCAAGGCCGACCTGCTGCAAGGCATTGCCGAGGAAGGCTCGATCTCGGCCGCCGGGCGGCGCATGAAGATGAGCTATCGCCGCGCCTGGTCGCTGGTCGAGGAGATGAATGCGCATTTCGATGCACCCCTGGTCGACAGCAGCCGTGGCGGCGCCAGGGGCGGCGGCGCCCAGCTGACCGAACGGGGCCGGCAGGTGCTGGCCGATTACCGGGCGCTGGAGGCGCTGCTGCGCGACCAGGGCGCCGGGCAGCTGGCGCGGCTGCGGGCGGGGCAGCGATCTGTTTCAGCGTAAATAACGGTTGCCAGATGCCCGGCCACCTGGTTATGTCCATTGAAACATAACGAATGGACCAGCCCGATGCGCCTGTCTTTCCTTGCCGCCGCCCTGATCGCGCTTGCCCCCGCCGCGCAGGCCGACGAGATCACCATCTTCGCCGCCGCCAGCCTCAAGGACGCGCTGGACGAGATCGCCGCCGATTGGCAGAGAAGCCATGACGATACGGTGGCCATCTCCTATGCCGGCAGCTCGCAGCTGGCCAAGCAGATCCAGGAGGGGGCGCCGGCCGACCTGTTCATCTCGGCCTCGACGGACTGGATGGACGTGGTGCAGGAATCGGGCGACATCGACCCGGCCACGCGCAAGGACCTGCTGGGCAACACGCTGGTGCTGGTCGGCACCGGCAAGCCGGCCGAGGCGCCGGTGACCGAGCTGCCCGCCCTGCTGGGCGACGGCAAGCTGGCCATGGCGCTGGTCGATTCCGTGCCCGCCGGGCAATACGGCAAGGCGGCGCTGACCTCGCTGGGCCTCTGGGACCAGGTGGAAAGCCAGGTCGCTCAGACCGACAACGTCCGCGCCGCGCTGAAGCTGGTCGCCACCGGAGAGGCGCCCCTGGGCATCGTCTACGGAAGCGACGCCGTGGCCGAGCCGGGCGTGGGCGTGGTCGCGACCTTCCCGGCCGACAGCCATGACAAGATCACCTATCCCGGCGCTGTGACCAGGGCCGCCGACACGCCGCAGGCCGCCGCCTTCCTTGACAGCCTGTCGCAGGAGCCGGCAAAGTCGATCTTTGAATCTCAAGGCTTCACCGTCACGCAATGATCCCCACCGACTGGCTTGGCCCTCAGGAATGGCAGGCCGTGCGCCTGTCCCTGCGGGTGGCCTGCGTCGCCACGCTCGCCAGCCTGCCCTTTGCCGTCGCCATCGCCTGGCTTCTGGCGCGACGGCGGTTTCCCGGGCACGGGCTGCTGAGCGGCCTCGTGCATCTGCCGCTGATCCTGCCCCCGGTCGTCACCGGCTACCTGCTGCTGGTCACCTTCGGCACGCAGGGGCCGGTGGGCAGCCTGCTGAAGCCCTTGGGCATCGTCTTCGCCTTTCGCTGGACCGGCGCGGCGCTGGCCTGCGGCATCATGGGCTTTCCGCTGATGGTGCGCGCCATCCGGCTGGGCTTCGAGGCGGTGGACCCCAGGCTGGAACAGGCCGCCGCCACCCTGGGCGCGCCGCGGGCCTGGATCTTCCTGACCGTGACCCTGCCCCTGATCCTGCCCGCCATCCTGGCCGGCGCCACGCTGGGCTTCGCCAAGGCGATGGGCGAGTTCGGCGCCACCATCACCTTCGTCTCGAACATTCCCGGCCAGACCCAGACCCTGCCCTCGGCCATCTATGCGCTGCTGCAGGTGCCCTCGGGCGATGCGGCGGCGCTGCGGCTGGTGCTGGTCTCGGTGGTGATCGCCATGGCGGCGGTGCTGGTCTCGGAATGGCTGGCATGGCGCATGTCGGCGCGCATGTCGGGGCGGCGCTGATGCTGGCAGTCGCCTTTCGCCACCGTTTTCCTGGTCTGGCGCTGGATGTCGCCTTCGAGGCGCCGGCCGGCGTGACGGCGCTGTTCGGCCCCTCGGGCTGCGGGAAAAGCACGGCGATCAACGCCATCGCCGGGCTCTTGCGTCCCGACCAGGGCCGGATCGCGCTGAACGGGCGGGTGCTGTTCGACAGTAGGACCAATCTGCCGCCTCAGGCGCGGCGCATCGGCTGCGTGTTCCAGGACGCGCGGCTGTTTCCGCATATGACGGTGGCGGCGAACCTGCGCTATCCCTCGCGCTGGCGGCGCGGCGCGGCGCGGGATTTCGACCGCATCGTCGAGATGCTGGCGCTGGGGCCGCTGCTTGCGCGCCGCCCCGGCACGTTGTCGGGCGGCGAGCGCCAGCGCGTCGCCATCGGCCGGGCGCTGCTGTCGGACCCGGCGCTTTTGGTGATGGACGAGCCGCTGGCGGCGCTGGACGAGGCCCGCAAGGCCGAGATCATGCCCTGGCTGGAACGCCTGCGGGACGAGATCCGATTGCCGATCCTCTATGTCAGCCATTCGGTCCCCGAGGTGCTGCGGCTGGCGACGACGGTGGTGCTGATGCGGCAGGGCCGCGTCACCCATTCCGGCCCGCTGACCGAGATCCTGGCCGATCCGGCGCTGGCCCCGCAACTCGGCGCGCGCGAGGCCGGCGCGCTCATCCGCGCCACGGTCGAGGGGCGCGAGCCCGACGGCATGACAAGGGTCGCCACCGCCGGGGGGCCGATGCTGCTGCCGGAACTGGATCTGCTGCCCGGGCGGGTGCTGCGGCTGCGAATCCTCGCGCATGAGGTGATCCTGGCGCGCGAGGCGCCGCAGGGCCTCTCGGCGCTAAATGTGCTACCGGTCGCGGTGACGCGGATCGAGGGCGGGCTGGTACAGCTGGCCCTGGGCGATGAGCGGATGCTTGCGCAAGTCACGCCGCGCTCGGTCAAGGCACTGGAATTGCAGCCGGGCACCGCCTGCCATGCGGTCGTGAAATCGGTCTCGGTCCTGCCCAGCTAGGTCGGGTCGAGGCTTTGTCATTTGCGCGACCCCGGAAATTTCGCTTATCCTGCCCGCAAAAACATGAGGGCAGTATGAACAGGTTTCTCAAGCTCGCCATTGTCGGGCTGGTGGCCTCTTGCGGAGGAGGCGGGAACTACAAGGCACCGCGCAATCTGGAAAACGCCTGCGCCCTGGCGGCGGAACGGCCCGCCTATATGCGCGCGATGAAGGCGACAGAGCGGCGCTGGGGCATCCCCGTCCACGTCCAGATGGCGACGATTCACCAGGAATCGAAATTCATCGGCGATGCCCGGACCCCGCATCAATATGCGCTGGGGATCATCCCGATCGGGCGGCAGAGCTCGGCCTATGGCTACAGCCAAGCGCTGGACAGCACCTGGGACGATTACCGCAAGCAGACCGGCAACCGCCGCGCCCGGCGCGACAACATCAAGGACGCCACCGATTTCATGGGCTGGTACATGAACGATTCGGCGCGGATGCTGGGCATCTCGAAATGGGATGCCGGCGCGCAATACCTGGCCTATCACGAAGGCCGCAGCGGCTTCGCCAAGGGATCGCACAATTCCAAGCCCTGGCTGGTGAACGTGGCCGGCAAGGTTCAGACCCGGTCCGAGCTTTACCGGATGCAGCTCGCCTCCTGCCGCTGAGCCGCCGTAGCGCGGCCGCATAGGAGTATTTGGGAAACGGTGAAAGACCGAAGCCCCGCGCTCGGTTTCTCTGTTTCTCAAATACCCATACCGGCCGTTCCACGGGCGCGGCGCAGGAAAAAGGGGTCGCAAGGCTGCCAATTCATGCCGGCCCGCCGCGGTCTTCAGCGGCGGCGGGCGATCTCGTTCTCGATGGCGAAGGTCGAGGGCGCGAAGCTGACCCCGGTCTGCATGTCGCCCAGGATGACGGTGGTGCGCTTGCCGGTGTCGTCGGTCACCACCCATTGCCGCAGCTGCGTCGGGTTGGCGGTGAAGACCATCTGGATATTGCCGTATTCCGGATGCTGCGGGTCCTGCGCGGTGACGACGGTGGTGTTCTTCTTCTCGGCATAGCCGGTGACCATCCGCGCCTGGCCCAGGTTGATGTTCGGCGCCAGGATCAGCGACAGCGGCGTCTTGGACAGCGGATATTGCTGCGGGCCGCCGCGCGTCTTGCCGTCGAACACCGCGACCTGCCCGGCCGAGGCCAGCACCAGCGTCCGGTCGCCCTTGTATTCGAAGCGCACCCGGTTCGGGCGGTGGATGTAAAGCACCCCGGTCGAGATCGAGCCGTCGGCATTCACCTGGGTGAAATCCGCCTTGGCGGTCTTCAGGCCGTTGAGATAGCGCGAGATCTCGTTCAGCGGGATCTTCTCGGCCAGGGCGGGAAAGGCCATGGCCAGACACAGGACGGGGGCGAGGGCGAGCGTTTTCAGTTTCATGGGCTGGATGATACCGATCCTTCGATGTCTTGCACATCACGTTCGCTGGATGCGCGGCGCCTCAACGCTGACGGCGGCGTGAGCGTTCCGTCACAGCCGTCGCCCGGTCAGCAGCCGCGGCATCGGATCAAGGCCCAGCCCCGCCGCCTGCCGCATGAAGCCGCGCCGCAGCGGCGGAATGGCATCGACCAGGCCCATGCCGATCTCGCGCGCGGCGCGCAGCAGCGGATTGGCATTGGAAAACAGCGTGTTCACCCCGTCCATGCCAAGGGCCAGCGCCGTCGCGTCCGGGCGGCGCCAGTCCTGATAGCGGGCCAGCACCGGCGCGGCGCCGATATCCTCGCCGCGGCGGCGGGCGGCGACGATCACCTCGGCCAGCGCCGCCACGTCGCGCAGGCCCAGGTTCAGCCCCTGCCCGGCGATGGGATGCACGCCATGCGCCGCGTCGCCGACCAGCGCCACGCGCGCATCGACATAGCGCTCGGCCAGCGTCAGGTTCAGCGGATAGGAGAATCGCGGGCCGGCCAGCCGGATTTCGCCCAGGAAATCGCCGAAGCGCGGGCGCAGGACGGCCAGGAAGTCCGGGTCCGGCAGTTCGATGACGGCGCGGGCCTGGGCCTCGGCCTCGGACCAGACGATCGAGCTGCGATTGCCCGGCAGCGGCAGGATCGCCAGCGGCCCGGTGGGCATGAAATACTGATGCGCGGTGCCGTGATGCGGCAAGTCGTGATCGACCGCCGCGACCAGCGCGATCTGGCCGTAATCATGGCCGATGCGCCGGATTCCGGCCCGCGCCGCCACGCCCGACTGCCGCCCGTCGGCCCCGACCAGCAGCGCCGCGCGCAGCACGCGGCCGTCCGACAGCGTGGCGCGGATGGCCGGGCCGTCGGGCTGCTGCCCGATGACCGAAAGGCCCGGCAGATGCGCGACCCGGTCCTGCATCCCGGCCAGCAGCGCGCGGTAAAGGAACCGGTCCTCGAGCATGTAGCCCAGCCGGCCCTCCTCCATCTCGGCGCCGTCGAAATGCAGGCCGAAGGGACCGGCGCCTTCGCCCGGCACGCCCTGCGTGGCCTCGACCTTGCGGATCTCCTGCGCCTTGTCGGCCAGGTCGCGCCACAGCCCCAGCGCGGCCAGCAGCCGCTGCGAGGCCAGGGCCAGCGCATAGGCGCGGCCGTCGAAAGCGTCGCCGGCGCGGGCATCGGCGGGGCGGGCATCGACCACGGCCACCGACAGGCCCGCATCGGCCAGCGCCAGCGCCAGCGCCGGGCCGTTCAGCCCGCCGCCCGCGATCAGGATGTCGAAATCGGTCTTCATGCTGCGCAATATGACCGTCGGCGAGGCAATGTCCATGCGTCTCCGTCGCCGCCAAGCGGCATTGCGGGCGCCTGCGCGGCGGGATAGCCTGTGCCTTATTTGGTATTTGAACGTTTGTCGGGGGATGGGCATGGATTGGCTCAAGGTGTCAGCGGCGGAACAGGGCCGGGCGATCCTCGCCGGGCTCATCAGCCCGGTCGGGCAGGCCGAGGCCTATCTGGACGCAGCCGCCCGCCACCCCTATGGCGACCGCATCTATGCCCGGCTGACCCCCGAACGCGCCCGGGCCGAGGCCATCGCCGCCCATGACCGGGCCCGCGCAGGGCTGCGGCGCGGGCTGCTGGACGGGGTGGCGATCAGCTGGAAGGACAATATCGACAGCGCCGGCACCGCGACCGAGGCGGGCTCGCGCCTGCTGGAGGGCCGGGTGCCCGAGCGCGACGCCGCCATCCTGGCCGGCGCGACGCTGGACGGGCTGGTCTGCCTGGGCAAGACACATATGACCGAACTGGCCTTTTCCGGGCTGGGGGTGAACCCGGTGACGGCGACCCCGCCGAACAGCATCGACCAGGAGCTGGCGCCGGGCGGATCAAGCGCGGGGGCGGCGGTCTCGGTGGCGCTGGGGCTGGCGGCGGCGGCCGTCGGCTCGGATACCGGCGGCTCTCTGCGGGTGCCGGCGGCCTGGAACGGGCTGGTCGGCTTCAAGCCCACGCAGGGCGCCGTCAGCGGCGAGGGCATCGTGCCGCTGTGCCGCCGCTTCGACGTGGCCGGCCCCATCGCCCGCACGGTCGAGGATTGCGCCGAGCTTTTCGCCGTGCTGCGCGGCGAGCCCGCGCCCGACCTGGCCGGGGCCGGCCCGCGCGGCCTGCGGCTGATGGTGCTGGACGGCGTGCCCTTCGACGAGGCGCGCAAGGAGCCCGTGGCCGGTTTCGAGGATGCGGTGGACCGCCTGGCCCGCGCCGGCGCCCGCATCACCCATGCCGCGCCGCCCTGCGTGGCCGAGGCCATGGTGCTGGCGCCGCTGCTTTTCGCCCCCGAGGCCTATGGCATCTGGCGCGAGCAGATCGAGGCGGCGCCCGAGCTGATGTATCCGCCGATCCTGGAACGCTTCCGGGGCGGCCAGTTCGTGCTGGCCGCGGATTACGTCGCCGCCTGGGAAGAGCTCGACCGGCTGCGCGCCGACTGGGCGCGGCTGGTCGCCGGCTTCGACGCGGTGATCCTGCCCACGGCGCCGATCCTGCCGCCGCCGGTGGACCGGCTGCTGGCCGAAGAGGAGTTCTTCGCGCGCGAGAACCTGCTGACCCTGCGCAACACCCGCATCGCCAATCTGCTGGGCCTGCCGGCGATCAGCCTGCCGACCGGCCATCCGGCCTGCGGCATCATGCTGATGGGCCGCGCGGGCGGCGACCGCGCCCTGCTGGCCGCCGCCGCCGGGGCCGAGGCCGGCCTGCGCTGACCCCCGGATTTTCCGGGCAAATCCGGGGCGGGCAGGCGCAATCTTCCCGCGAAACTCTGGACGCATGGGGGGATTGCCGGTAATCTTGCGACGAAACGGGGCGCGACGACCCCGAACGAGAGGCAGTCATGGCAATTCCCGAGCGGTTCTCGAACCTGCCGGATTACGCGTTTCCGCGCCTGCGGAAACTGCTCGCGGGCATTGAGCCCGGGGGCGATCCCCTGATCCTGACCATTGGCGAACCGCGCCACGCGCTGCCGGATTTCGTCGGGCCGGTCATGGCCGAAAGCATCGCCGATTTCGGCAGATACCCCGCGAACGAGGGCACGGCCGAACTGCTGGCCGCGATCTCGGGCTGGCTGAAGCGGCGCCACGGGCTGGATGTGGCGCCCGAGCGCATCATGGCGCTGAACGGCACGCGCGAGGGGCTGTTCAACGCCGCCCTGGCGCTGGCGCCCGAGCGCAAGAACGGCCAGAAGCCCGCAATCCTGGTGCCGAACCCGTTCTACCAGGTCTATGCCGTGGCCGCCGCCGCCGTGGGCGCCGAGCCCGTCTTCGTGCCCGCCACGCCGGAAACCGGCCACCTGCCGCGCTTTGCCGACCTGCCCGCCGCGGTGCTGGACCGCGCCACCGTGGCCTATCTGTGCTCGCCCGCCAATCCGCAGGGCAGCATCGCCTCCGAAGACTATCTCGAAGAGCTGATCGCGCTGGCGGAAAAGCACGATTTCCTGGTGTTTTCCGACGAATGCTATTCCGAGATCTGGCGCGACGCGCCGCCACCCGGCGCGCTTGCCGTGGCGACGCGCATGGGTCTGCCCGACCGGGTGGTGATGTTCAACTCGCTGTCGAAACGCTCGAACCTGCCGGGGCTGCGCTCGGGCTTCGCGGCGGGCGGGAAGGAACAGATCGCGCAGATGCGGCGGCTGCGCAGCTATGCCGGCGCCCCCCTGCCCCTGCCGGTGCAGCGCGTCAGCGCCATGGCCTGGGGCGACGAGGGCCATGTCGAGGCCAGCCGCGCGCTCTATCAGCAGAAATACGCCATCGCCGACCGGGTGCTGGGCAATGTGCCGGGCTATCAGCCGGTCGCGGGCGGCTTCTTCCTGTGGCTGCCGGTCCCGGAAAGCGTCGGCACCGGCGAGGATGCCGCGAAGCAGCTTTGGGCCGAGGCCGGCATCCAGGTGCTGCCCGGCGCCTATCTGGCCCGCGACGGCCAGGCCGGCAATCCCGGCCGGAATTTCATCCGCGTGGCGCTGGTCGCCCCGGCGGACCAGACCGAGGCGGCGCTGAACCGCCTGAAAAACTGTTTGTATCAAGGGGGTTGACGCATGGCGAGCTGGCAGGCGAAACACCGCGATCCGCTGTTCGACCAGAGCACGCAGGCGGCGCTGGAACGGCGCGGCAAGGAGCTGCTGGGCGCAGGCCTGGTCATCCTGGGCGTGCTGATCGCGATGATGCTGGTCAGCTATTCCCCCGACGATCCCAGCTTCATGTCGGCGACCGACCAGCCGGCGCAGAACTATCTGGGCCGCTTCGGCGCCTATGTCGCCTCGGCGCTGTTCATGATCACCGGCTACGGCACCTGGGTGCTGGTCGTCGGTGCCGTGGCCTGGGGCCTGCGGCTGATGCTGCACCGGGGCGAGGAACGGCTGATGCGCGGCATCTTCCTGCCCATCGCCATGGTGCTGGTGTCGATCTATGCCACCTCGATGACCCCGCCCCTCGACTGGACGCAAAGCTTCGGTCTGGGCGGGCATCTGGGCGACATGCTGATGGGCGGCATGCTGTCCGCGATGCCGATGAAGGCCTCGATCGCCATCAAGCTGCTGGCGCTGCTGACCGCCATCGGCGCCCTGGCCTTCCTGGCCTTCGTGCTGGGCTTCGACCGCAAGGAACTGGCGGCCATCGGCACCTTCCTGCGCGACGGGCTGGCCACCGCCCGCATCCTGGCGCTGCATGCGGTGGATCGCGGGGCGCGGCTGTCCTCGGGCGCGGCGCGCGGGATCAGGACCCGGGCCGAGGCCCGGCGCGAGCGCGCCGGCCGCTCTGGCGACGCAGCCCTGCCGCAGGCGTCGCGCCGCAGCCTGCCGGGCCTGCGCCCTGCCCCGGCCCCCTTGGCCGAGGACCGCGAGTTCGCCCCCCAGCCCGAGCTGATCGACCCCGAGACGCATTATGCCGAGGATGACGAACCGCCTTCGGACGCCGCGATCAGCGCCCGCATCACCGATGCCATCCGCACCCGTTCGGAAGGCAAGAGCCTGCTGTCGGCGGTGACCGCGCGGCTGACCGGCGCCCGCGCCGCCCCGGCGCGCGCCGAGCCGCCGCTGAGCGCCGAGGAGGACGAGGACGAGGATTTCGCCGAACCCGTCAGCGCCGCGCCCTTCGGCGCAGAAACGCCGCGCGTCGTGGTGCCGCCGAAGAAACCCGCCCCCTCGCGGCAGGCGCAGTCCGAGGCGCAGCCGGCGCTGCGCTTCGACGAATCGGCCAGCCATTACGAGCATCCGCCGCTGTCGCTGCTGACCGCGCCGACCACCGTCGAGCGTCACCAGCTGTCGCAAGAGGCGCTGATGGAAAACGCCCGCATGCTGGAAGCGGTGCTGGACGATTACGGCGTCAAGGGCCAGATCACCGAGGTCCGCCCCGGCCCGGTGGTCACGCTTTACGAGTTGGAGCCGGCGCCGGGGCTGAAGGCCAGCCGGGTGATCGGCCTGGCCGACGACATCGCGCGCAGCATGTCGGCGCTGTCGGCGCGCGTCTCGACCGTGCCCGGTCGCTCGGTGATCGGCATCGAGCTGCCCAATGCCCGGCGCGAGAAGGTGGTGCTGCGCGAGATCCTGGCCTCCAAGGCCTATGGCGACGGCACCCAGCCGCTGCCGCTGGCGCTTGGCAAGGATATCGGCGGCGGGCCGGTGGTGGCGAACCTGGCCAAGATGCCGCACCTCTTGATCGCCGGGACCACCGGCTCGGGCAAGTCGGTGGCGATCAACACCATGATCCTGTCGCTGCTCTACAAGCTGACGCCCGAGGAATGCCGCCTCATCATGATCGACCCCAAGATGCTGGAACTGTCGGTCTATGATGGTATCCCGCATCTGCTTTCCCCCGTCGTCACCGATCCCAAGAAGGCCGTGGTCGCCCTGAAATGGGTCGTGGGCGAGATGGAGGAACGCTATCGCAAGATGTCCAAGATGGGTGTGCGCAACATCGAGGGCTATAACGGCCGCGTGCGCGAGGCGCTGGACAAGGGCGAGCTGTTCAAGCGCACCGTGCAGACCGGCTTCGACGAGGACACCGGCGAGCCGGTCTTCGAGACCGAGGAATTCCAGCCCGAGACCTTCCCCTATATCGTCGTCATCGTGGACGAGATGGCCGACCTGATGATGGTGGCCGGCAAGGAGATCGAGGCCTGCATCCAGCGCCTTGCGCAGATGGCGCGGGCCTCGGGCATCCACCTGATCATGGCGACGCAGCGGCCCTCGGTCGATGTCATCACCGGCACGATCAAGGCGAACTTCCCGACCCGGATCAGCTTCCAGGTCACCTCCAAGATCGACAGCCGCACCATCCTGGGCGAGCAGGGCGCCGAGCAATTGCTGGGCCAGGGCGACATGCTCTACATGGCCGGCGGCTCGCGCATCACCCGCGTCCACGGGCCTTTCGTCAGCGACGAGGAGGTCGAGGAGGTGGTGAACCACCTGAAAAGCTTCGGCCCGCCCAGCTACATGTCCGGCGTGGTCGAGGGCCCGGACGAGGAGCGCGCCGACAGCATCGACCAGGTGCTGGGGCTCAGCACCGGCGAGGGCGGCGATGCCGAGCTTTACGACATGGCCGTCGCCATCGTCGCCAAGGACCGCAAATGCTCGACCTCCTACATCCAGAGGAAGCTCGCCATCGGCTACAACAAGGCCGCGCGGCTGGTCGAGCAGATGGAAGAGCAGGGCGTCGTCAGCCCGGCGAACCATGTCGGCAAGCGCGAGGTCCTGGTGCCGGAGGTCTGAGGCCGGCCGCATATCGGAATCGGGGCCGGGCCGCTGCGCCCGGCCTTTTTCATGCCTCTGGCCGGTGCGCCGGGGCCTTGCTAGAAAAGCTTGGCAGCGAAACAGGATGCATCATACGGATTGGCACGACGAACGAAATATGGGCGCTGTGCCGGCAGCGCAGGCTGCGCATCCCCGAGATCGGCCAGGCCGCCGCCGCGCTGGCGCCCGAGATCGAGCAGCAGAGGGAACGGCAGGGATTGCAGGCCGGCGGGCCCTGGCGCTTCGTCTCTCGCGGCCTGCCGAAGGATGGCGAAACCCTCTTCGACTGGTCGATCTGCCGCCCCGTCATCCGGGCAGGGCAGGAGAACGGCGCGGCCGGGCTTTGCCATCTGCCGGCCGTCCCCGTGGCCAGCGTGATCCATGCCGGGCCGCTGGCGACCCTGTTCGGCGAAGGCTACGCCCCGCTTCTGGCGGCGATCCGTGAATCCGGCCGGACGCTGACGGGCGAAAGCCGCGAGGTCTATCACGACTGGACAGGGGCCGGCGAGGACCGCCAGACCATCGAGATCCAGTTCTGCCTGGCCGATTGAGCGGGAGGCGGGCAGGCCGGGCCGCCCCTATCCCGCATGACCCATGATCAGCGGCGCCGCGCTGGCAGAGTGCTCCTGCGCGGCCGAGCCCTCGTCCACGGTGACCACCACCGACAGGCCGGGCTCCAGATAATGCGCCATCTCCTGCCCCGGGTCGATGCTGATGCGCACCGGCAGGCGCTGCGCCACCTTGGTGAAATTGCCGGTGGCGTTTGACGCGGACAGCAGGCTGAACTCGGAGGCCGTGGCCGGCGAGAACGCCTCGATGCGGCCGGTGAAGCTGCGATGCCGCATCGCGTCCACGGTGAAGGTGGCACGGTCGCCGACGCGCATGCCATGCAGCTCGGTCTCGCGGAAATTGGCGATGACCCAGACCTCGGGGCCGACATGGCTGACCAGCGCGGTGCCGGCGGTCACATACTGGCCCAGCCGCACCCCGACCTGACCCAGCCGCCCGTCCGAGGGCGCGCGGATCACCGTGTTGTCCAGATCGATCTGCGCCAGTTCCACCGCCGCCCTGGCCGAGGCGATCTCGGCGCGTTTCGCGGCCAGCCCGACCTCGGCGCCGGCGACGTTCTCGCGCGCGACCGCGATGGCGCTTTCGGCCTGGGTGACGGCCGCTTCGGCCTGACGCAGCGCCAGCTCGGTCTGGTCGGCCGAGCTTTGCGCGGTCACGCCGCGCGATTGCAGGGCCTGCGCCCGGTCCCAGGTCGATGCCGCCGTGTCCCGGGCCGCCTGCGCCGCGGAAAGCGCCGCCTCGGCCGATTGCTGGCTGGCGCGGGCGGATTGGACGCTCTGCTCCTGGATCTTCAGCGCCGCCTCGACGCCTTGCAGGCTGGCCTGGGCCTGGGCCAGCTTCTGGCGATACTGCCGGTCGTCGAGCCGGGCGATGACCTGGCCCCGGGTCACCGGCTGGAAGTCCCGCACCTCGACCGCCGCCACATAGCCCGAAAGCTGCGGCGCGATGGTGGTCAGCTGGCCGCGGATATAGGCGTTCTCGGTCTGGGGATGCGCCGGGCGAAACGGCGGCAGGTGCCAAGCGTAAAGCACGATCAGCAGGCCGGCCAGGCCGGCGGCAAGGGCGATCAAGGTCGGGACAAGGTGGTTTCTGGTCATGATGTCTTGGGCTCGGAAAGGGGCTGGGCGACAGCCGGCAGCGGCGCGCGGCGCGCCACCAGCCAGTCGCGGAACAGGTGCAGGAGCAGCGCGCAAAGCGCCGCCGCCGCGACGAGGAAGGTCAGGAAATAGGCGTCGTTATAGGCCATGACATAGGCCTGCGCGCCGGCGTCCTGGGCGATCTGCGCCACCGCCTGCGCCTGGCGCTGCGCGGCATCGGCGATCTGCGGCGCCAGCGCCATGCTGCGCTGCGCGATCTCGGCCGCGGTCAGCGGGTCGGCGGCGGTCAGCTCCTCGCGCAGCACCTGCAGGTGCAGGGCCTGACGGTGATTGATGAGGGTCGAGAACAGGCCGGACCCCACGGCCCCGCCCAGCGATTGCGTGGACAGAAAGACGATCACGAAGGACAGGATGTAGTTCGGCCCGCGCGCCAGGGCCGAAAGCAGCCCGCGCATCATCGCCGGCGCCAAGAAGAGCGAGCCGGCAAAGGCGATCATCGCCTGGCTCAGCATCATCTGCGCCGGCCGGGTGTCGATGGTGGCATGGCTGTCCATGAAGGCGCCGGCGGCGATCAGCGCCAGCGCGATGATGTGGAACAGCGGCACGCGCTCGGGCTTCATGAAGGGGATCAGCGCCAGCCCGCCCAGCACCGTCGCGGCCGAGATCAGCGCGAAAAGCGGCACCAGCTGGTCCTGCGTCACGCCCAGCACCTGGAACATGCGCGGCGCGCCCGAGCTCTGCTCGGACAGCACCAGCCGGAAGATCAGCAGCGTCGCCGTCAGGTGCAGCATGGCCGGGCTGGCCAGCCAGCGGATGTCCAGAAGCGGCGCCTTGCGGTGCAGCTCGATCACCACGGCCAGCGTCAGCGCCACGATGGCCAGCGCCAGCACCCAGCCCAGCCAGGCGACATCGGTCCACCAGTAGATCGAGCCCATGACGAAGGCCACCGTCAGCCCGCCGAAACCAGTGGCGATCAGCAGCCAGCTGACCAGGTCCATCGCGGCGATCACCTTGACGCGCGGCTGCGAGGCCAGCGGCAGGGCATAGACCAGCCCCAGCGAGACCGCCGCCATGCCAAGCGCCATGACATGCAGCCCGTCCCAGCCGTGATCGCCCATCAAAGCGGGCGAGATCACCCGCGCCAGCATCGGCCCGGCGGCGACCATGGCCAGCACCATCGGCAGGCCCAGCCGCATCTTCCAGGCCGGCGGCAGCGGTTCCAGCATATACATGAAGGCCAGCGTCGACAGCGGCGCCGAGGCCATGCCGGCGAAGAACTGCACCGTCACCGCCGAGCGCAGGTCCGAGATGGCGAAGGCCGCCAGCGAGACCGCCAGATAGACCAGGATCGCCACCTCGGCAAAGCGGCGCAGGCCGAACTGGGTGCGGATCTTGATCAGCAGGATCGGCATCGAGGCGCGCGGGATCATGAAGGCCGCCATCAGCCAGCTCGCCTGTGTGGTGGTGGCGCCCAGGTCGCCGGCGATCTGCGGGATGTTGGTGCTGACGAAGCCCTGCGCCAGACCCTGCGTCAGGCCGATGGTCACCGAGGCGCCGATATAGCCCAGCGTGGCCGGCCAGGACATCGGCACGAAGGGCGGCGGCGCGGGCGCGGCCGGGGCAGGGTCGGCGGCGGGCTGGCTCATGCGTGCCTCAGCTTTTCCGCATTCAGCGCCATCTGCGCCAGCGTGCGGCGCGTCGCCGCCAGATCCTCGGGCGGGATGCCCTCGGCCAGCGCGGCATCGACCTCGGCACGGAAGCCCAGCAGCGGCTCGATGCGCGCCGCCTCGGTCAGGAAGATGGCGTGCTTGCGGCCGTCCTCGGGGATCGGGCGGCGTTCGGCCAGGCCCTGATCCTCCAGCGCGTCCAGCAGGCGCTTCAGCGTCGGCGTCTCGATGCCGAGGATGGCGGCAAGCTCGGCCTGGCTCGCGCCCTCGTTCCGGCCGATGGTGGTCAGGAGCCGGGCGCGGGCAAAGGTCAGCCCGTGTTGTTCGACGCGGCTCTCGAAGGCCGAGCGCAGCGTCTGGGTCAGGGCGATCAGCGATTCCAAAAGGGTGAAGGAACGGTCTGGCATGGAATGTCCTGGGGCAAATTTCATTAGCTAGCTAATAAACTCGCCGCAGTTATTCAAGACCCCGCCGCGCGGCTGCGGGCGGGGTCCATCGCTGCGGCCTGCGGAACAGGCATCAGTAGTCGCGCTCGTAGAACAGGCCGATGGTGCTTTCGCCTTCGCTGTCCACCGAGCCGCGGGCGGTCAGGGTCTGCGAGATGTCAAGGTTCAGGTTCAGCTTGGTCTTGCCGTCGCCGCCGACCTGCACGTCGGTATAGAGATTTTCAGAGAGATACTTGCCCGCCCGGACCGAGACATTGCCCTGATCGTCCGTCGCCAGGTCCAGGTCGTCGAGCCCGGTCGAGGCGCGCAGCCGCCCGACGATCCCCTCGCCGCCACGGCCGGCCAGGGTCGCCACGGCGCTGGCCAGCTGCGCGGCCTGCAGGGCGCTGATATTGTCGAGGCCGCGCCCGAACAGCAGCTGCGACAGCACCTCTTCCTGCGGCATGTCGGGCGAGGATTCGAAGGTGATCTCGGGATCCTGCGCCTCGCCGTCGATGATGATGTGGGTGGTGATGCCGTCCTGCACCGTCTCGGCCACCAGCCGGATCACCGGGATCAGGCTGCCCTGCAGCTCGATCAGCCCCTCGGTCATGTCGAACCGCTTGCCCAGCAGGTCGACGCGGCCGCGGATCAGCTCCA
Source organism: Paracoccus sp. J39 (assembly GCF_000518925.1). Lineage (NCBI taxonomy): Bacteria > Pseudomonadati > Pseudomonadota > Alphaproteobacteria > Rhodobacterales > Paracoccaceae > Paracoccus > Paracoccus sp. J39. The sequence continues at coordinate 78,139 of NZ_JAEN01000003.1, forward strand.
GCTGGCCGATGGGGATGGGCTGGCGGGCATTGCCGGTCAGGCGCAGCTCGCCGCCCAGTTCGGCATCGACGCCGCGGCCGCGGACAAAGACCTGCGAGGGGGCCGAGATCAGCAGGTCGAAGCGCGCCGGATTGGCCGGCGGCGTCGCCGGCGGCGCGGCCATGCCGGCCTGGCGCGAGGCTTCGCTGGGATATTCCAGCAGCCCGGCCTTGGCGCGGGTCTGGCGCTGCGGCGGGCGTTCGGAACGGTGGATGATGTCCGGGATCGCCTTGGCGCCGCCCAGCCCGGTCGAGGGGATGCGCAATTCGGTATGGCCGACATCGATGCGGCCCGAGACCATCGGCCCCTGCCCCACCGTGCCGGCGACGTTGATCGCGCCGTTCACCAGCGTCTGGTAAAGATTCGGGTCGCGCAGCACCACGTCGGACAGCCGCACGTCCAGGTTCATCTGCCGGTCGCCGACCAGATTGACCGGGCCGCTGACGGTGATGATGCCGCCGGCCTCGACCGCGCCGCGCAGATCGACGGTGATGCGCCCGCCGTTGAAATCGGCATTGGCGTTCAGGCTGCCGACCGCCAGGCCGAAGCGCGGCTCGGCCAGCCGGCCATTCGTCAGCGCCACCCGGCCCGACAGCGATTCCAGCGCCGGCCGGCCGTTCAGGCGCAGGTCGAAGCTCAGCGGCCCCTCGATCGAGCGGGTGCGCAGGAAGGGGTTCGCCGCGGCGGCGTTGCTGCTGCCGCTGACCGCGATATCGGCGGTCGAAAGATCCGTCGCCGCCGTGCCGGTCACCCTTGCCTGGGTATTGCCCGGCCCGGTCGCGGTCAGGTTCACGTCATAGGCGCGGCCGGTATTGCGGACAGTGCCGGCAACGGTGGCCGGCCCGGGAAAGCCCTGCACCAGCAGGCCCAGGTCGTTCAGCCGGGCATCGAGGTTCAGCCCCTCGGTCGGGTTGCCGTCGCCGGTGATGCTGAACTGGCCGTTGCCGGCGCGCAGCCGGCTGACGGTCAGGCTGCCGTCCGGGCGCTGCGCGGCGGCAAGGTCGAAGCTGGTTTCCCCCGCCAGCACGGCATCGGCCTGCGGGTTGCCGATGCCCAGGCCGCGCGCCGCGCCGCTGGCGGTGATCTGCCGCCCGCCGCCCTGCTGGTCCTGGACATGGCCCGAGGCATTGACCGCGCCCCGGAAGCCGCGGCCCAGAAAGCGCAGGTCGTCGGCGCGCAGGGTCGCGGTCAGGTCGGTGGCGCCCTGGCCGACGCGGCCCTCGGCGCCCAGGTTCAGGCGCGGGTTGTCGACCGTCGCGGTCTCGATGGAAAACACCCCGTCCCGCTCGACGCCGTGCAGGGCCAGCCGGGTTTCGCCGGCCAGCGCGCCATCGACCTGCGCCTGGCCAAAGGAGAGGTCGGTGCCGGTGCCGGTCACGTCCAGCCGCCGCGCGCCCGAACCGTCGTCCTTGAAGCTGCCCTGCGCGTTCAGCGCACCGCGCCAGCCGCGGCCGAAACTGGCCAGAGAGCGAATCTCGACCCGGCCCTCCATGTCGGTGCCGGTGGGCGCGATGCGGCCCTGCGCGGTCGCCAGCATCTGCTGGTTGGTCAGGTTGAAACCGTGCACGGTGATCTCGTCGCCGCGCTGCTCGGCCGAGAGCCGCAGATCGGTCACGCCGGTCAGCGCCCCGTCCACGTCCTGCTGGCCGAAGCGCAGGTCGGTGCCGCGCCCGGTCAGCTCGATCCGGCGGGCGCCGTCCTGTTCCACCGCCGTCGCCTCGGCGGTCAGCCCGCCCGAGAAGCCGCGCCCCAGCACCGCGAGGTCGGGCATCGACAGGTTCAGCGTCGCATCCATCGCGCCCTGCGCGAAATTGCCCCGGCCCTGGGCATCCAGCTGCGGGTTGGTCAGCCGCAAGGTCTGCACCTCGAAGCTGCCCTGCGTCTCGGCGGCCTCGACCAGCAGGTCGGTTTCGCCCTTCAGCGCGCCGTCGAGCTCGGCGATGCCGGTGACGAGGTCCTGCGCCTTGCCGGTCAGGGTGATCTTGCGCGTGCCGGCAGCGCCGGTGACGCGGGCCTCGGTGCGGACGCTGCCCGCCATGTCCGGGTCCGCGACCGACAGGTCGGGCATGGCGATGGTCGCGGTCAGGGTGCTGGAAAAGCTGTCCAGCCGGCCCTGCGCCTCGGCCGTCAGGTTCCGGGCGTTCACCGTCAGCTTGCGCAGGTTGATGCCCGCAGTGTCGCGCCGGGCGCTCAGCTCGATGCGCGACTGGCCGGCCAGCATGCGGTCGGCGTGCTCCTGCCCGATGCGGATGTCGTTGCCCAGCACCTCTGCCTCGACGTCGAATCCCTTGCCCAGCAGCGCGTAGCGGCCCTTGATATGCGCGTCGGCGGTGCCGCCCAGCTCGCGCCCGGCCAGGGTCGAGAAGCGCCCGACATTGCGGTGCTGCGCGGTGATGTCGCCCGACAGGGTGATGCCGGTCCGCAGGCCCGAGACGGTCGTCTCGCCCCTGAAGCCGAAATCCTCGCCGTTGATGTTCATGCCCCAGAGCCGCAGCGCATTGCCGGGGGTGAAGGCGAAGTTGAGGCCGCCGTTCAGCGTGTCACCCAGCGCCTGCGCCAGTCCGGGATCGGCCGGCGCCAGGTCGTCCATGCCGAAGGCGATCCAGCCGCGCACCTCCTCCAGCGCCTGCTCGGGGGTCAGCGCGATGCGGCCGCGCCCGTCCATCCGCAGCTCGGACAGCGCGATGTCGTCGCGGGAAATGTCGCCCACCACGCCCTTGAGCACCCAGCCCGAGCCCTGCGCCGCGTCGTAATCCAGCCGCAGGCTGCCCGAGCGCACGGTGGTCGGCCTGTCGGCCCAGGGCAGCCGCACCGGCAGTTGCGCAGCCCCCGCATCCTCGCCCAGCAGCAGCGTCAGATGCGCGCTTTCCGGCGCGCCGCGGCTGGTGGTGGCCAGGTTGCCGTCCAGCCGCAGCGCCTCGGTCGCCAGCCGCAGCGTCGGAACCACCAGCCGCCCGTCCTGCCCGCGCCAGCCCTCGGCCACCAGCTGGGACTGCGTGCCGAAAAAGGCGCGATGCTGCGGCGGCGCCAGCGCGGCCACATCGCCGCCCAGCTCGGCGCGGAAGGCGGTGCCGGCAGCGCCGTCGCGCTCTTCCGCATCGACCGAGACGGTGCCGGTCACGCGCGGCTGGCCGTCGGTCGCCAGCTGGATATCGGCGGCGAAATCCGACATCGGCCCTTCGCCGGTGATCTCGGCCCGCACCGCGGGGCGGTCGTGCAGCTTGACCGCATTCGCGAACAGCCCGTTGCGATCCTCGTCCAGCTTGAGATCGAAGCGCAGCACCCGGGTCTCGTTGGAAAAGCCCGCATCCAGCGCGAATTCGCCGCGCGGCCCATCCACGCGGTTGATCGTCAGCCTGGTCTCGCCCTCGCCGCCCGAAAGGTTCATCGAGCCGTCGATGGAGATCACCGCCTCCTGCCCGATCACCGGCTGGCCAAGCTCGACCCGGCCGACGGCGATGCGGGCGATGTTCACCCCCACCGGCAGCTGCGGCAGGGAAAATTCCCGCGCCTCGGCCTGCGGCGCGCTTTCGCCGGTGCCGGGCAGGCGCGGCAGGATGATGCGCTCGGCCGAAAGCTCGTTGATCTCGACCCGGCGGGCCAGCAGCGCCGAGCGGGTCCATTGCATGGCGCCGTTTTCCAGGGTGATCCAGACGCCGTCGTCGTCGGCGATGGTCATGCGGTCGAAGGTGGCGCGCGAGGACAGCGCGCCGCGAAAGCCCTCGATCACCACCTGCCGGCCGGCGCCCGACAGCTTTTCCTCGAGAAAGCGGGTGATGAAACCGCGGTCGTCCTCGACCTCCTGCGAGATCTCGGCGGCGGTATCCTGCGCCAGCGCGGCCAGGGGCGCGGCCAGCACAAGGCAGAAGGCAAGGATGAGTCGATAAGCCAGATCACGCATCAGAACGCCTGCCCCAGACCGATATAGAGCTGCACCCCGCCCCCGTCGCCATCGCCGCCGCCGACCGGCGTGGCGATGTCGAAGCGCAACGGTCCGACCGGGGTGCGATAGCGGATGCCCGCCCCGGCCCCGGCCTGCCAGCCGCTGGCGCCGGACCAGGCGCTGTCCTCCCAGACCCGGCCGGCATCGGCAAAGACCGCCAGCCCGATGCGCTCGCGGACCTGGATGCGGGCCTCGGCGGTCAGGGTGGCGATGGACATGCCGCCGGTGCGCACCGGGCCCTCCGGGCCCTGGATCGCCTCGACGCCCAGCGATTCATAGGAATGCCCGCGCACCGTGCCGCCGCCGCCGGACCAGAACAGATAGTCGCGCGGCGTTTCCTCGATCTCGGGGCCGACCACGGTGCCCAGCCGCGCGCGGCCCGCCAGGGTGAAGCGGTCATCGCGGCCGAAGCTGTAATAGGCCCGGCCCTCGGCCAGGATCTGCGCGCCCGAGCCGGTTTCCTCCTGCAGGCCGACGAAGGGGGTGATGCCGCCCGACAGCCAATAGCCGCGCTTGGCGTCGTTCGGCTCGTCCCGCTTGTCCCAGATGACCGAGGCAGGCAGCGCGAAAAGCCGGAAATCGGTGCGGCCGCTGTCGTCGTCCACCCTCAGCGCCCGGTATTGCAGGGCGATGTCGGCGGTCAGCTCGTCGCTGGGGATCCAGGTGAAGCCCAGGCCGAAGGTGCCGGACTTGAGGTCGTAATCCTCTTCCTGCAGGCTTTCGACCTTGGCCAGCACATAGCCGGTGGTGTCGGCGGTGATGGTGGCGGGCCGGTCGATGCGCAGCCCCAGGCTGTAGTCGCGCCCGGTATCGCCGCCGATATCCGAGACGCTGGCATCGACGCGCAGCCGCTCGCCGCCGCGGAACAGGTTGCGGTTGATCCAGTAGCCGGTCAGCGACAGCCCGTCGGTGCTGGAATATTCGAAGCCGGCGCCCAGCCGGCGCAGCTTCTGCTCGACCACCAGCAGGTCCACGTCCAGCGTGTTGCCGGGGCCGATGTAATCCGCCTCGGTCAGGGTGATGGCCGAGAACACGCCCGAGCGGCGCAGGCGCTTCCTCACATCCTCAAGCTTCTCGGGGTCGAAACGCTCGCCCTCGGGGAAGCCGGCGATCTTGCGCAGCCGGCGCGGGTCCATGCGCTGATAGCCGCGGATGGTCAGCTGGCCGAAGCGCAGCTCGGGGCCCGGCGCCAGGCGGATGCGGCTGTCGATCAGGTTGGTGGCGTGATCGGCGATGATCTGGGTATCGGCCACCTCGGCCTTGGCATGGCCGACATCGCGCCAGCCGGCGACGCCAGCGGTTGCGGCATTCTTCATGTCGCCGGTGCGGGCGATCTCGCCCCGGCGATAGTCGCGCGGCAGCTCGGTCCCCGGCGCCACCGGCGCGATCTCGGCCCGGCTGTAGCGGAAGCGCGGTCCCGGCTGGACCGAGACCACCACCTTGCGCACCTCTCTGGGCGCATCGAGCGGCGCGATGCTGGCCGCCTCGACCCCGTCCAGGGTGATGTCGATGATGCCCGAGTAATAGCCCTGATCGTAGAGCACGCCCAGGATGCGGGCGTAATCGCCGCGCGCCGCGGCCAGCATGTCCTGCCCGGTCACCCGCCCCTCGTCCTGGGCGCTGACCAGAAGCGAGGTCTGCCGGATCGCCGGAAGCAGGGCGTCGTCGCCGCCATGCACCTGAAAATCCAGATCGACGGGCGAGCGGTCATTGCGGTCGCCGCCGCCGAACCAGCCCGAGAAGGGCGAGGAGGAGGGCGAGGCCGAGGATTGCGCCCAGACCATGCCCGCGCCGGTTCCCAGCATGATTGCGGCAGCCGTTCCTGCCTTGATCCAGCTTTTCATTGCCTGACTGCCCTGCTTCTGGCGGTTTTGCCGAAAGCATTGCAGGCCGCGTTAACAAAATCCAGCATCCCCGCCCGAATCCGGGCATTTTTCAGCGGATTGCGGCCAGACAGCCATGCAGCGCGGCCATGTCGTCCCGGATCACCCCGACCGGAACCGCCTGCGGAATCCGCGCCATCAGCGGGTCGGACAGGAAGGCCGCCTCGAAGATCTCGAAGCGGTCGGTGCAGGAACGCGCCACGCTGCCGGCCAGGAACATCCCGTCCATCGGCATGAATCGCAAGGCAAGTTCGCGGCAGAACAGTCCGAACAGCCGGGCATAGAGCGCCAGCGTTTCCTCGGCCGCGCCATCGCCTTCGGCGGCGGCCGCGACCACGGCTTCCGCCCGGCCCTGGGCGCCGCCCATGCGCAATGCGTGCAGCCGGGCAAGACCGCGGCCGGCGAAAAGCTCCTCGACCGAATCGATGGCGCGGCCGGGCTCGCCCAGCGCCTCGGCCAGCGGAGCGGCCACCGAAAGCGGCAGGCGGGTATGGCCCTCTTCGGCCTCCAGGCAGGCGATGCCGCCGTCCGGCAGGACCTTGACCGCGCAGACGTTGAAGCCGGTGCCGGCATTCACCACCAGCCGCTGGCCGTTCGACAGCGCGCCCTGGGGCGCCGCGCGCAGGAAACCCGCCGCCTCGCCGTCCAGCGCCGGCGTGGCATAGCCCAGCGCGATCAGGTCGTTGATCAGCCGGGCGCGCGGGGCGCCGGACAGCGCGCAAAGCCGCGCCTCGGAAAAGGTCCAGTCGCGATTGGTCAGCCGCGCCTCGTCGCCCCAGACCGGGCCGGCGACGGCGACGCAGACCGCCTCGATCTGCGGGCTGCCCTGCTGGGCCAGGAACCTCGTCACCACCTCGTCGAAGCTGGCATGGTCGTCGCCGCGAAACCGGGTGATGGTCCCGGTCGCAAGCGCGCCGTCCCGCGCCAGCGCCATCCGCGCATTGGTGCCGCCCACATCCGCCAACAGGATCGCCATGCTGCCTTCCCCCTTCGCCCGGCCTTGGTTCCGGTCCTTCTAAGCCATTCCAGCGAAAGCTGCTACCGCTCACATTCGCGGTCGGATCGGAACCTTTCGCGAACCACGGCGGTTTTCCCTCGTCACCTGCGCAAGCGAAAGGTTGAGGCGATGAAAACGACCCTGATCCCCCGCATCGCGCCCGTGCTTCTGGCGGGGCTTCTGGCCCTGCCGGCCCTGTCCGCGCAGGCCGCGATCCAGACCCGCGAGGAGAATGCCGCCAATCCGCGCGGCTGGTCCGCGGTCGCCGGCATGGACCCGCGCGCCGTGCGCGAGCTGGCCCGCACCCTGCCGCTGTCCGACGAGGCGGTGGACGACCAGCCCTGGTGCGACCGCAAGGCCGCGATCGAGGCGACCCTGCGCCACGATTTCGGCGAGACCAGAATCGCCAGCGGCAGCCAGGGCACCACGCTGTGGGGCTCGGACCTGATGGGCACCTGGACGGTGGTCTTCGAGCGCCCGGACGCGACCAGCTGCGTGATCGCCTCGGGGATCGGCTTCAGCGACCAGACCAGCCCGCAGGTCTTCTTCGTCAAGGCCGGGCTCAACGGCTGACCGCTTCGGTTTGCAGGACCGCGCCGGGAATGCTAAGGCCGCGCCAACAGCACAAGGCGCGAGGGCCCCATGACCGATTCCATCATCCGAGACATCGCCCTGGCCGATTACGGCCGCAAGGAGCTGGACATCGCCGAAACCGAGATGCCCGGCCTGATGGCGTTGCGCGCGGAATATGGCGAAGCGAAGCCGCTGAAGGGCGCCCGCATCGCCGGCAGCCTGCACATGACCGTGCAGACCGCCGTGCTGATCGAGACGCTGGTGGCCTTGGGCGCCGAGGTCCGCTGGGCCTCGTGCAACATCTTCTCGACCCAGGACCATGCGGCGGCGGCCATCGCCAAGGCCGGCATCCCGGTCTTTGCCGTCAAGGGCGAGACGCTGCCGGAATACTGGTCCTATACCGACCAGATCTTCCAGTTCCCGGAAGGCACGGCGAACATGATCCTGGACGACGGCGGCGACGCAACCATGTATGTGCTGCTGGGCGCGCGGGTCGAGGCGGGCGAGACCGGGCTGATCGACGTGCCGACCAGCGAGGAGGAAGAGGCGCTGTTCGCCCAGATCAGGACGCGGCTGGACGCCTCGCCCGGCTGGTTCACCCGGCAGCGCGACGCGATCCGGGGCGTCTCCGAGGAGACGACGACCGGCGTGCATCGGCTTTACGACCTGCACCGGAAGGGGCTTCTGCCCTTCCCGGCGATCAACGTGAACGACAGCGTCACCAAGTCGAAATTCGACAACAAATACGGCTGCAAGGAATCGCTGGTGGACGGCATCCGCCGCGCCACCGACGTGATGATGGCCGGCAAGGTCGCCGTGGTCTGCGGCTATGGCGACGTGGGCAAGGGCTGCGCGGCCAGCCTTCAGGGCGCCGGCGCACGGGTGAAGGTGACCGAGGTCGATCCGATCTGCGCGCTGCAGGCCGCCATGGACGGGTTCGAGGTGGTGCTGCTGGAGGACGTGGTCTCGACGGCGGACATCTTCGTCACCACCACCGGCAATAAGGACGTGATCCGAATCGAGCACATGCGCGAGATGAAGGACATGGCCATCGTCGGCAATATCGGCCATTTCGACAACGAGATCCAGGTCGCCGCCCTGCGCAACCACAAATGGACCAATGTCAAGGACCAGGTCGACATGATCGAGATGCCCTCGGGCAATCGCATCATCCTGCTGTCCGAGGGCCGGCTGCTGAACCTCGGCAACGCCACCGGGCACCCCAGCTTCGTGATGTCCGCCAGCTTCACCAACCAGGTGCTGGCCCAGATCGAGCTGTGGACCAAGGCGGCGGAATACCGGCCCGGCGTCTATATCCTGCCCAAGGCGCTGGACGAGAAGGTCGCCCGGCTGCATCTGGACAAGATCGGCGTCAAGCTGACCACGCTGTCCAGGGAGCAGGCCGACTATATCGGCGTGACGCCGGAAGGCCCGTTCAAGTCCGAACATTACCGCTACTGAACTGGCGCCATCAGCCGGGGGGATGCCTGCATGTCCGACGATTGCCTGTTCTGTCGCATCGCGCGCGGCGAATTGCCGGCGCATCGCGTGCATGAGGACGACGAGATCCTGGCCTTCCTGGACCTGCATCCCATCCGCCCCGGCCATTGCCTGATCATCCCCAGGCGGCATTACCCTTGGTTCGAGGACCTGCCCGAACCGCTTGCCACCCGCATCACCAGCTGCGCGCAGCGCCTCGCCCGCCACATGAAGGCGCTTTACGCGGTCGAGCGGGTGGCGCTGTTCTATACCGGCATCCATGTCCCCCATGCCCATGCCCATGTGGTGCCGATGCATCATGTGCATGACGTCTCGTCGCAGGCCTATCTGCAGGACGGCATCGGCAGCTTCTCGGCCCCGCCGCAGCTGCCGGCCGAGGAGGGCAGGCGGATCGCGGCGGCCCTGGCCCCGGCCTTCGCCGTCTAGGACCGCGCAAGCGCGCGGTTTCGGTTGATATTTGTCAGTCCGGCGCTAGGCTTCCCCTCGGGATGAAACAGACCCGAGGGGGACGGAGCATGAGCAAGCGCGACGATCTGATCGCCAAATACGCCGCCGACATGAAGGAAAAGCTGGGCGTCACGCCCGACATGGAGCTGTTGACCAAGGTGGTCATCGGCTGCGGGCCTTCGATCTACAATGCCGATGGCGAGACCGTGGCCGCATCCGACAAGGCGGAACTGGAGCGGATCAGGACCAACTACCTGGTGAAAAAACTGGGCCTGCCCGACGGTCCCGAGCTTTCCGCCGCCATCGACGAGGTGGTGGCGCAATATGGCAGCGCGAACCGCAACAAGTATCGCGCGGTGGTCTATTACCAGCTCTGCACGCATTTCGGCAAACAGAGCGCCTATGCCTGAACCTTGTGACGCAACGTCACGGCGGGGCCGGCGCGGCGGCTGAAACCGGTCCGCGCGCCGGCAGCGCCGGGGTTGCCGTCAGTCCAGCATCAGCTTGATCGCCGCGACCTGCTCGGCGCCGGCGGCGCTTGCGTCCGCAGCCAGGGCCGCGGCCTCGTCCAGCAGCGCCTCGGGCGCGACCAGCCGGTCCACCAGCCCCCAGGCCAGCGCCTCCTCGGCGGGGATCTTCTGGCCGGCCATCAGGATCATCTTCGCCCGCGACGGCCCGACCAGCGCCCGCAGGCGCGGCGGGTCGCTGGGCTGGGGCAGGAAGCCCAAGCGCATGACCGGATAGAAGAATTTCGCCCCCGGCACCGCCAACCGCAGGTCGCAGGCCAGCACCATGCCCATGGCGCCCCCGGCCACCGTGCCGTTCAGCGCGGCGATGGTCAGGCAGGGCATCGCCGCGACGCGGGACGACAGCCGCTCCCATTCCGGGGACAGGGCCAGCCCGGCGCGGGCCTCGTCCAGATCGGCCCCGGCCGAGAACACCGCGCCCTCGCCGGTCAGGATGACGGCGCGCAGGCCGGGCTCGGCGGCAAGGGCGTCGAAGGCGGCGGTGAGCTCCGCCAGCATGGCGCCGGTCAGCGAATTCGCCTTGGCCGGGCGCGCGATGGTGATGCGCCCGATTGCGCCGGTGAATTCCCTTGCGATCATCATTCCCTCCTTGGACCCGCGCGCCGGCTGTGGCAGAAACCGGGCTGGCGTTTCAAAAGCAATTCTCGCCCGGAAAGGTGTTATGAAATGAACCTGCGACTGACAAGCTCGGCCCTGGCACTGGCCGCGATGACCGCCCCGGCCCTTGCCGACGTGACCTCGGAACAGGTGTGGCAGTCCTGGGTCGATTACTACCAGTCGCTCGGCTACAGCGTGACCGAGGGCAAGCGCGACAAGGCCGGCGACACGCTGACCCTCAGCGATGTCGCCATCAGCGGCGGCATGCCCGAAAGCCAGGTCAGCTTCAGCATCCCCCAGGTCACACTGAGCGACAGCGGCGACGGCAAGGTCAGGACGGTCTTTGCCGACCAGATGACCGGCGAGGCGCATGGCACCGATCCCGAGGGGCAAAGCTACAGCCTGCCCTTTACCGTGGACATGCCGGGCAACGTCATCGTCACCTCGGGCGCGCCCGAGGACATGACGCATGATTTCGACTATCCCGCGATGGATTTCACCCTGACCACGATCAAGAGCGGCGACAAGGAAACCCCGCTTCCGATCAAGGTGGGGGTGGCGGATTCGACCGGCACCTTCCACATCGTCGCCGGATCGCCGGCGAAATACGACTATGCGATGAAGTCGGGCAGGATCACCTTCAGCGGCGACGTGACCGCCGAGGAATCCGACAAGGTCAAGTTCGAGGGCAGCATCGACGGGGCCGAGACCACGGGCGAAATGGCCGTGCCCGGCGGCGCGAAGATCGAAGAGGACATGAACGCGGCGCTGAAGGCCGGGCTGGCCATGAACGGCGTGCTCAAGGCCGGGGCGCTGGTCGCCAGCTTCGACTTCGCCGGCACGGACGAGGAAGGCCAGGCCACCAGCGGCGCGGGCAAATACGACGGCAAGGGCTTCGAGCTGAGCTATGCGCTGTCGCAGGACGGCATGTCCTACCAGGCCGGTTCGGACGCCGGCAGCTTCGAGCTGACCAGCAGCGACCTGGCCTTCCCGATCAACTACGCCATCGAAAGCGGCAGCTTCGACATGCAGCTGCCGGTGATGCAGTCGGACGAGGCGCAGCCTTTCAAGTTCGCCTATTCGCTGGCCGGGCTGACGCTGGGCGATGCGATCTGGAACCTGTTCGACGCCGAGGGCCAGCTGCCGCGCGACCCGGCCTCGCTGGATCTGGACGTGACCGGCACCATGAAGGTCCTCAAGGACATCTTCGACCCCGCCGCCATGGCGCCGCCGGCAGAGGAGCCGGCCGAGGATGGAGAGGCCGACGAAACCGGGGACATGGAGGCGGATGCCGCGCCGCAGCCCTTCGAGCCGCTCGAGGTCGCGATCAACCAGTTCGCGCTGAACGCGCTCGGCGCCAAGGTGAATGCCGAGGGCGCGCTGCAGGCGCCCGAGGGCGGCGACATGACCGCCCCGGTCGGCGAGATCCACGCCACCTATGAGGGCGTGAACGCGCTGATCGACAAGCTGGGCGCCATGGGCCTGATCCCCGAAGATCAGCTCATGGGCGTGCGCATGATGATGGCCATGTTCGCCAAGCCGGTCGCCGAGGGCGAGGACAAGCTGGAAACCCGGCTGGAGTTCAAGGAAGGCGGCTCGATCTTTGCCAACGGCCAGCAGATCAAGTAATCCCGTCCGGCGCGGCGTCCGCGCGCCCTGACGGATCGTATCGCGGGGGCCGGGCGTTGACGTCGCGGCCCCCGTTCTTGTCCAAGGTGAACCGCATGTCCGAATTCCATCGACTCGAGGCCCTGACCCAGCAGCTTCTGGCAGCGGCGCGCAAGGCCGGCGCCGATCAGGCCGATGCCGTGGCGCTGGAGGCCGCCGCCGTCTCGGTCGATGTGCGCGCCGGCCATCTGGAGCATGCCGAGCGCGCCGAGGGGGTCGAGATCGGGCTGCGGGTGCTGATCGGCGGGCGGCAGGCCTGCGTCTCGGCCTCGGACCGCTCGCAGCGCACCATCGAGGAGATGGCCGCCCGCGCCGTCGCCATGGCCCGCGAGGCGCCGGTGGACGACACGCTGGGCCTGGCCGAACCCGGACAGCTGGCCCGCGACACCGACAGCGCCCGGCTGGACCTTTGCGACCACGGCCCCGAGCCGAGCCCGGAGGCGCTGCAGGAGCTGGCGCTGCGCGCCGAGGCCGCGGCGCTGGCGGTCGAGGGCGTCTCGCAGATCGAATCCGCCAGCGCCGGCCATTCGCAGCGCCGCATGTGGCTGGCGGCCAGCAACGGCTTCTCGGCCGGCTACGGGCGCAGCGGCCACAGCCTGTCCACCGTCGCCATCACCGGCGAGGGGCTGGGGATGGAGCGCGACTGGGCCGGCGAGAGCCGCGTCCATGCCGCCGACATGCCCGCGCCCGAGGAGATCGGCCGGCTTGCGGCCGAGCGCACCGTCGCCCGGCGCGGCGCGCGGAAGCCGCCCACCGGCGCCTTCCCGATCCTTTACGACGAGCGCGTGGCCTCGGGGCTGATCGGCCATCTGGTCGGTGCGGTGAACGGCGCTTCGGTGGCGCGCGGCGCCAGCTGGCTGCGCGACGCGCTGGGGGAACAGGTCCTGCCCAGGGGGTTCGAGCTGCGCGAGGACCCGCACCGACCGCGCTATGGCTCGTCGCGCCTGTTCGACGGCGAGGGGCTGGCGACCGCGCCGCGGCTGATCGTGGCCGACGGCGTCTTGCAGGGCTGGACCCTGGACCTGGCCACCGGGCGCAAGCTCGGCATGGATTCGACCGCCAGCGCCATGCGCGGCGCCGGTCAGCCGCCCTCGCCCGGCGTGACCAATCTGGAACTGACCGCTGGCGACAGGACCCGCGAGGAGCTGATCCGCGAGATGGGGCGCGGGCTGGTCGTGACCTCGATGCTGGGCGCCTCGATCAACGGCACGACCGGGGATTATTCGCGCGGCGCCGGCGGCTTCTGGGTCGAGAACGGCGAGATCGCCTATCCGGTCAACGAATGCACCATCGCCGGCAACCTGCGCGACATGCTGCTGCGGGTGACGGCGGCGAACGACCTGCCCGACTGGCGGGGAATGCGCGTGCCCAGCCTGCTGGTCGAGGGGATGACCGTTGCCGGCGAGTGACCTTGCGCTTCTGGAACAGGCCGCGCAAGAGGCCGGAGAAATCGCGCTGCGCTACTGGCGGCGCGATCCCCGGGTCTGGGACAAGGGCGACGGCGCCGGCCCGGTGACCGAGGCCGACCTGGCGGTCAACGCGCATCTGGAGCGTCTGCTGCGCGCCGCGCGGCCCGATTACGGCTGGCTCAGCGAGGAAAGCGCCGACGATCCGGCGCGGCTTCAGGCCGAGCATTGCTTCATCATCGACCCGATCGACGGCACCCGCGCCTTCATCGACGGGCAGGTCGGGTTTTCCCATGCGCTGGCGATCACCCGCGGCGACCGGGTGGTGGCGGGGGTGGTGCATCTGCCGGCGCAGCGCACGACCTATGCCGCCTCGGCCGATGGGCCGGCGCTGCGCGACGGCAAGCCCATCGCCCCCTCGACGCATGGCCTGACGGGCGCGCGCGTGCTGACCAGCAAGGCCGGGCTCGACCCCACGCATTGGCGGGGCGCGCCGCCGCCGGTCAGGCGCAGCTTCCGCCCCTCGCTGGCCTGGCGGCTTTGCCTGGTGGCGGACGGGCAGTTCGACGCGACGCTGTCCGTCAGGCCGGCCTGGGAATGGGACGTGGCGGCGGGCAGCCTGATCGCCGCCCGTGCCGGCTGCCTGGCCAGCGACCTGACCGGCGCGGCGATGCGCTTCAACGCCGCCCGGCCGCTGACCGACGGGCTGGTGGTGGCGGCGCCCGCCCTGCACGGACAGCTGATCGCCGCCATGACCCCGCGGATGGCGATGCCCGGCGGTCGGGTTGATGCGCCGCCGCCCGCCGACTAAGAAGGGGCAAAGGCCGGAACCGCTCTGGCCATGTCCCGCAGATGACAGGGCCCGCGCATGAGCCGTCTTCCCCCCGCGACCCGCGACCGGCTGGCCGACGAGATCACCTTTCATCCCGCCAATGCCGAGGCGCGGCTGCTGCGCGAGGCGCTGGGGCGTTTCGCCACCGGCGTCACCGTGGTGACCACCGCCGGGCCCGAGGGACCGCTGGGCATGACCGTGAACAGCTTCTCCAGCGTCTCGCTGGAGCCGCCGCTGGTGCTGTGGTGCCCGGCCCGCGCCTCGGCCCGCCATGCGGCCTTCGCCGGGGCGGCGGCCTGGTCGGTGCATGTGCTGGGCTCCGAGCAGCTGGAGACCTGCCTGCGCTTTACCCGCGGCGGCCGGCAGTTCGAGGGGCTGGAAAGCATGCTGACCCCCGAGGGCGTGCCGGTCATTCCCGGCGTCGCGGCGCGCTTCGACTGCATGGCCCATGCCGCGCATGAAGCGGGCGACCATTCGGTGCTGATCGGCCGGGTGCTGCGGGTGACCGTGGCGGGGCCGGGCGATCACCCGCTGGTCTTTGCCGCCGGCCGCTTCGGCCAGTTCGAGCCGGATGCCGGCTAGGCCGGGCTAGCCCCGCATCAGCCGGCGCAGCATGGCGCGCACGATCAGCCGATGCGCCGGCCCCACCACCAGCATATAGGCCCGGCCGAAGCGATTATGCGTCACCACCGAGGAGGTGATCGCCAGCTCTGCCCCGCGGGTCGAGATGCAGGTCATCACGTCCAGATGCCGGTCGCGCTCGGTCAGCACCAGCAGGTCGGGCGCGGCATGTTCGACCAGAAAGAAATCCAGCCGCTGACCGGCGCGCACGCTGTCGCTGGGCGCCTTGCCCAGCCCGCCGATGCGCCGCACCCCGAACCGCGCCGACACCGCGTCGCGAATGCGGAAGGCCAGGCCCAGCAGGGGCAAGGGGCGGCTGCGGATACGGTTCCATGCCTCCAGCGGGGTGATCGGGGCGGGCAGCAGCACCGTTTGCCGGTCGAGAAAGTCCAGCCGCCCGGGCGGCGCCAGCAGCGGCACCCCTTGGATCTGATCGGCCTGCATTTCACCTCCGCTGCCGGGATGGGCGCAGTCTAGGCGGGGGCGGGAAGGCGGAAAGCCGTCAAACTGTCGCAGCCGGGTTCAGCTGCCCTCCAGCGGCGGCAGCGGCTGCGAGAAGATGTCGTCGATCCGCGGCAGCGGTGCGGTGCTGGTGCGGATCGACCGGCCCGGCCCGGACAGCGTGGCGATCTGCCGGGCAAGCTGGGCGATGGCCTGCGACTGCGCCCGGGCGATGGCGGCGGGGTTCTGGTCGGCAAGCGGCACGGAAATGTCGAAACCGCGCGCCTGGTTGGCGCCCCCCGCCCCCTCGTCCGAGACGAAATAGCGCCCGGTCAGGCGATAAAGCCCGTCGGCCTGCGCCAGCGCCTTTTCGACGCGCACCTCCAGCCGGCGACGCGGCGGCTCGGCCAGCGGCCAGGGCTCGGCGATCACCGTGGCGCCCGAGAGGTCCGAGATGCTGCGCGCCAGCGTCAGCGTGAAGGCCCGCTGCGGATCGTCCGCCCAAAGCTGTTTCGTGTTCGAGCGCACCGCCCCGTCCCCGGTCTGCCAGCTGACCTCGCCGCCCGAGGCGTATTCCGGCAAGGACACGTCCTTGAGCTCCGCCGTGCCCAGCCGGTCGGCGACGCGCTCGCCCGTGGCCGGCGGGTCGATCAGGTAGCGCGCGGTCTTTTCGCCGTTCGAGCAGGCGCCGAGCAGGGAAAGACAGGCGACGGAGGCAAGGATCAGGCGCATCTTATCGTCCCAGGATGAAGGCTTGCGGATTGCGTTCGATGGTCCGGGCCAGGCTGCCGAAGGCGTTGGCGGCGCGGCGCATCTCGCGCATCAGGTTGATGGTCTCGGTGTTGAAGCTGGAACGGTCGCCATAGGCGGCGATCACCGCATCGGCGCGCGCCGCCAGGGCTTCCAGGCGCGCGGAAAGCTGCGGCAGGCGCTTCGCCGCGTCCGAAACATCCTGCGCCGCCGTGCTGGCCGAAGCGAGCGCATTGTTCAGGCTGCCCGCCGCATTGCCGTCGCGCAGGTCGTTCAAGAGGCCGGAGGCGGATTTCAGCGTCTCGGACAGGTTCTTGGGCAGTTGCTCGGCATCCTCGGTGCCCAGAAGCGCGCGCACGTCCTTGAGGATGCCCTCGGCCTCGGCGCCGATGGCGGCATAGTCCACCGCCTCGATCTTGACGGCGGCGGCGTCGATCTGGTCGACCATGGCCGGCACGTCGGCGGCGGCGAGCTTGACCGCCTCGGCGGCGGCGGCGGCCTCGTCCACCATGCGGCGCAGCTGGCCCACGGCGCCGGATTCGCGCAGCTCGGTGGTGACCTGCCGGATCTCGCCGGCGGCGGCCTGCGCATCCTCCAGCGTGCCGCGCAGCGCGCCGGGGATGGCGCGGGTGTCTTCGCTGCTGGCGATGGCGGTGACGCTGTTCATCATGTCGGTGACGGATTTCAGCGCCTCCTCGATGGGCAGGTTGCCGACCCGCGCCAGGAAGCCCTGCGCCGTCTCGCTGAAATCGGAAATATCGCCGGGGACCGAGGGGATGACCGGGTAGGGCTTGGCGGTGCGGTCCAGCTCGGCCGGTTCTGCGCCGGGCAGGTCGACCAGCTCGACCTGCAGCGAGGTGCCGAAGAAGCCGGCGCTGGCGATGCGGGCGCGCAACCCGGCCCGGACCTGCCCGGCGATGAAATCCAGCGCCTCTTCCGGGGTCGCCTCGCCCGACAGGCCCATCCGCTCGGGCGTGACGGCCAGCGTCACCTCCTGTTCGACATGGTCCTGTCCCTCCGCGCCCCGGACCACCCGCGCGGCAAGGCTGGTGACCCGCCCGACAGTCAGGCCCATGAACTGCACATCGGCCCCGGTCTCCAGCCCGCGCACCGATTCGTCGACCAGCATGGTCAGGCGCAGCGCCTTGCTTTCGTCGGCAAACAGGTTCGCCTCGGCCGCGCCCCGGTCGGGCTGCAGGGAAAAGACATGCCCGTCCTCGACCGGGGCCCCGCCCGAGGTCAGCGTGGCGAATTCCGCGCCGCCCTGCAGCACCGAGGCCAGCGAGTTCACGTTCAGCGACAGCCCCTGCGCCCCCAGCGAGACCGAGAAGCCCGAGGTGTCCCAGAACACCGTGTTCGTGGTCAGGAGCTGGTCATAGGGCGCGGCGATGAACACATCGGTCAGCACCCCCTCGTCATTCTCGGAAAGCCGCAGGTTCTGCATCCGCCCGACCGGCAGGCCGCGGAACAGCACCGGCGCGCCCTCGGTCATGCCGCGCGAGCGTTCGGCCGCCAGCACGATCCAGGTGCCCTGCTCGCCGAAGCTGGTCAGCGGCGGCTTGTCGAGGCCCTGGAACCGCGTCTGCGGCCCGTCCACCTTGTCGTCCCAATAGCCCTCGACGAAGGAGCCGGTCAGCACCGTGTCGAGCCGCGAAATGCCCTGGGCCGAGACCTGCGGCCGCACGATCCAGAACTGCGCATCCTTGTCGATATAGGGCGCCAGGTCCTTGTCCACGCGCATGTTCACCTCGACCTGCTGCAGGTCCTCGGTGAAGCGGACGGATTCCACCTTGCCGACGGTGATCTCGCGGAATTTCAGCGCCGTCTCCCCGGGCGTGATGCCGGTCGCGTCCTTGAAGGCGACCGAGATCAGCGTGCCGCGGCTGGCGATCATGTTCCAGCCCACGCCCAGCGTCACGATCAGCGCCGCGATGGGCACCAGCCAGATCAGCGGCAGCCCGGCCCGCACGGCGCGGGCCGCGGGCTTGCGGGCGGGTTCGGCTGGCTTCAGGGGGGTGTCGCTGCGCTCGGGCGAGGGCCTGTCGGTCATTCATGGTCCTTGCGGCTGCGCAGCGGAAGGCCGCGCCAGATCAATCTCGGATCGAAGCTTTGCGCGGAAAGCATGGTGAAGGCAACCGACAGCGCAAATGACACCGCGGCAGGCCCGGGATGGATCGAGGCGACGAAGCCCAGCTGCACCAGCGCCGACAGGATCGCCACGATGAACACGTCGATCATCGACCAGCGGCCGATGAATTCGACCACCTCGTAAAGATGCAGCCGCTTGTGGGCGGCCCTGACCGTCGCCGGCCGCCCCGCGACCAGCGCCAGCCAGCTGATGGCGATGAACTTGCCGATCGGCACCACGATAGAGGCCAGAAAGACGATCGCCGCAACGCCGTAATTGCCGTAATGCATCAGCTCGACCACGCCGCCGAGGATGGTGGCTTCGCTGTTGCCGCGCAGCCCGCCGAAGGTCGAGGTCTTCAGCATCGGGAACAGGTTCGCCGGAATGTAGAAGACGAAGCCCGCTGCCAGCCAGGCCCAGACCGCGTTCAGGCAGCGCCGGTCGGGCGGCACCAGCGCGCCGCCGCAGCGGCTGCAGATCGTCTCGGTCTCCGGCCAGACCCGGCCGCAGCCGCGGCAGCCGACCAGCCCGGCGCGATGCGCGGTCAGGACGGGCGCGTCCGAACGCGCGTTCATGCCCGGCTCTCCGGCACGATCTCGCGCCCGTCGGTGGCCATGCCGGCATCCTCGATGGCGTCCCAGATCGTGGTGGCGCTGGTAAAGGCATTGCTGGCCGCGTTCACCACGATCAGCCCGCAAAACGCCCAGAAGGCCGGGCCAAGGCTGATATTCGCCAGCCCCGCCACCTTGACCAGGGCGATGGCGGTGCCGATGACGAAGATCTCGGCCATGGACCAGGGCCGCAGCGCCTCGGACAGGCGAAAGGCCGGCACGGCATGGGCATAGGGCGCCCGGTTCCGCGACAGGGGCAGCAGGGTATAGACCAGCAGCAGCGCCCGCAGCACCGGCAGCCCGACGATCATGCCCAGCACCGCCACGGTCAGCGGCATCAGGGCGCCATGCGAAAAGGCCAGCGCCACCCCGAAAAGCGAGGTCTGGTTGCCGAAACCCATGCGCGAGATTTCCAGGAAGGGAAAGAACACCGCCCCCACCATCAGCACCAGCGAGGTGAAGGACAGCGCGATGATCCGGGTGAAAGCGCCGGCGCGCGGACTGGCCAGCAGGGTGTTGCAGCGCACGCAGCGCGCGGTCTCGCCCGGCTCCAGCTCGCGCTCGACATGCAGCGCGTCGCAGCGCGGACAGGCGATCAGCCCCGCGCCGGTGGTCAGGTCATATTCGCCCTCGGTCTGCATGGGTGCAGAATATCGGGGCCCGGGTCGGGCGCAAGATGCCGCGTCCGATGATTCGTCCGGGTCCGGTTATGGTCCCCTCGCCTGCGGCGGCCGGCTTTCAGCAGGGCCAGCCCCCACCGGCCCGTCCTCTGGCTGGCCCTTGCAATGCGCTGTATTTTGTTTTCTTTCAACGTGATGGCGCTGAATGCCATATTGCTTGCCGGGTGAAATATGCGGCATTTGAGGCGTTAACTGGAAATTAGCCGCGCGCCGCTAGACCTTTCGGACAGGCAACGAAAGGAATGGCTCATGGCCGGGAACGGGGGCGGCGCCCCGATCATCATCAAGCGGGTCCAGGCCGGGGGCGGCGGCGGTCATCACGGCGGCGCCTGGAAGGTCGCCTATGCCGATTTCGTGACCGCAATGATGGCATTCTTCCTGCTCATGTGGCTGCTCAACGCCACCACGGAAAAGCAGCGGCAGGGGCTGGCGGATTATTTCAACCCGACCCTGATCCAATCCACCCGCAGCGGCCACGACGGCCCCTTCGGCGGCGAGGTGCAGGATGCCGAGACGAATTCCGGCAAGGGCGCCGGCGCCTCGCGCGATACCCTTGCCGCCCGGGCACGCGAGGGACAGGAATCCGGTTTCGAGGAAGTGGTCCGGCACATCCAGGACCAGCTGACCGGCAGCGGCGCGGAATCGATGCAAAAGGTCAACCTGCTGCGCCATGTCGTGACCCGCATGACCGATGAGGGGCTGGTCATCGAACTGACCGATCTGATGGACGAGCCGCTTTTCGTCGGCGACAGCGCCCAGCCCACCCCGGCCATGAAGGAACTGGCCGGGATTTTGTCGGGCGTGCTGGGGCGGGTCAAGAACGAGCTCGCGCTGACCGGCCATGTCAGGGCCTATCCGGAGATGCTGATCCAGTCGCCGGTCTGGGCGCTCTCGGATGCCCGGGCCCATGCGCTGCGCAACCTGCTGGAGGGGGCGGGTTTCGACAGCACCCGCATCCAGCGCGTCACCGCCTTTGCCGACCGGCGCAACCGGTCGGTCAATCCCATGGATCCGAACAACAACCGGATCGAAGTGATTTTACTGAGATAGCCGGCCGGGAACTGCCGCCGTTAGCGGCATCTTAACCCCCCGGCCGCAGACTTGACGCAACAGCGACTCACATAGGGTGACAACGATATGTCGATCTCATCTGCCCTCAGCGCCGGGGTGTCCGGGCTGGCCGCGAATTCGACGCGCCTGGCCAACATCTCGGACAATATCGCGAATTCCAGCACCTATGGCTACAAGCGGGTGGATACCAGCTTCGAAAGCATGGTGATCAACCAGGCGCGCGGCGGTGGGACATATACGGCCGGCGGTGTCCGGGCCACCACCAGCCGGGTCGTCGATCAGCGCGGCAACCTCGTCAGCACCTCGCATCCGCTGGACATCGCCATCTCCGGCCGGGGCATGCTTCCGGTCGTCAGTTCCGCGACGCTGCTTTCCGGTCCGACCACGCCGCGCGACCTGACCATGACGACCACCGGCTCATTCCGCACCGACGACCAGGGTTATCTGCGCACCAGCTCTGGCCTGGTCCTGATGGCTGGCCGGCAAATGCCGACGGCACCATCCCCAGCCAGCCGCGCGATTCCGCCAACGGGCTGCAGCCCATCCTGATCAATCCCAGCCAGACGGCGGCGGATCCGACGACACGGATCAACCTGCGCGTCAACCTGCCCGCCAACGACGCCGTCGGCGGCGCTGTCGGCGACGCCCGAGAGATGGAGGTCGAATATTTCGGCAATCTCGGCAACTCCGAACGGATGACGATTACCTTCACGCCGGATGTCGCCGGCGCTGCCGGCGTGCGATCGAACAGCTGGACCATGGAAATCCGCGATTCGGCCATCATCGACGACCCTGCGACAGCCGAGGATGAATCGCTGATCGGCACCTATACGCTGGACTTCAACGACAGCCAGGCAGGCGGCGGGACCCTGGCCAACGTCACCGCGGTGACTGGGGGCGCTTATGACCCGGCGACCGGCCTGCTGACGGTTCCCGGCGCAAACGGGCCCATGACCATCAATCTCGGTCGCTATGGCGACAGCCAGGGAATCACCCAGCTCAGTGCCGGGTTCTCACCGGCCAACGTCACCAAGAACGGCTCTCCGGTCGGCAACCTGACTGGACTTCAGATCGACGAGAACGGCTATCTTCAGGCGACTTATGACACCGGCTTCACCCGCACCCTGTATCAGGTGCCGCTGGTGGATGTCCCCAATCCCAATGGCCTGATTGCCATGGACAACCAGACCTACAAGGTCTCGCCCCAATCCGGTGCGTTCTATCTCTGGAACGCCGGTGATGGTCCGACCGGTGCGGTTGCCGGCTATTCGCGCGAGGCATCGACCACCGATGTCGCCGCCGAACTGACCGATCTGATCCAGACACAGCGTGCCTATACCTCGAACGCCAAGGTTATCCAGACGGTTGATGAGATGCTGCAGGAAACGGCCAATCTCAAACGCTGACATTGACCGGGGCAGCGCCAGGCCGCCCCGCATGCAGAAATCCAGGGCATCTCCATGAGCATTTCATCCGCCATCTCCAATGCCGTTTCCGGCCTGACCGCAACCTCGCGCGGCACCGAGATCGTATCGTCGAACATTGCGAACGCCCTGACACCTGGCTACGCCCGGCGCGAACTCGACCTGTCGCCACGCCTGCTCGAGCGCGGCGGCGGGGTCAGCATTGATGGCGTCAGCCGGATGATCACGACCGGACTGCTGGCTGACCACCGATTGGCCGCAGCCAATGTCGGTGCCTCACAAGCCACGGCTGCCTTTCACGCAACGATGGAAAAAGTCTTTGGTATTGGCACCGAAGCATCCGCGCTGGGGCAGATTCTGACCGATTTCGAAAGCGCCCTGACAAGCGCAGCATCCCGCCCGGACAGCGAAATCCGATTGTCCACCGTACTCGAGACCGCTTCGGCTCTGGCGCAGAAGATCAACGGCATCTCTACCGCGATCCAAGCCGAGCGCAGCAAGGCCGAACAGACAATCCAGAAGGATGTCACGCGGCTGAACGCCGCACTGGAGCAAGTGGCAAAGCTGAACACCCAGATCGTCACCACATCGGCACAAGGCAAAGACGCCTCCTCCCTGATCGACGCGCGTCAGGCAGTGATAGATGGCATCTCTGATATCGTGCCGATCAAAGAGGTGCCGCGAGAAAACGGCCGCGTCGCTCTTTTCACTTCGGGCGGCGCAATTCTTCTGGATGGTACTGAGCCGGCCAGAATCGAGTTCGGCGCTGTCGCCGGCATTACCGCCGACATGTCCGTGGCCAGCGGCGCGCTTTCCGTGCTGACCTTCAACGGCAAGCCCCTGACCAATACGCAGCAAGCCATGCTGGACGGGGGGACTCTGAGCGCAAGTTTCGCCATTCGCGATCAGCTTGCCCCTGCCTACCAGCAGCAAATCGACGCTTTTGCTTACGACCTCTATGCGCGGTTCTCCGATCCTGTGATCGATCCATCGCTGAATGCCGGCGGGCCAGGGTTGTTCACCGACGCCCAAGGCGCCTTCGATCCCGCAAACGAAACCGGTCTTGCCGGACGAATTGCGGTGAACGCATTGGTCGATCCCGACGCCGGGGGACAATTGTGGCGCATTCGCGCCGGCATCAATGCAGCTGACGCGGGAGATGCGGGCGAAAGCGCATTGCTGGCGCGCTTGGGCTCTGCGATCTCGGCTTCGCGCATTCCGGTCTCAGCGAATCTTTCTGACGCACCGGGAAGCTTGCAGACGCTTGCCGCGGATCTCTCCTCCAAGGCTGCTACCAATCGCCTTCGTTCCCAAGCGATCGCGTTGCAAGACAGTTCCCAGCAGGTGGGTCTCAAGACCGCCCTGCTGGCCGAGGAAGTCGACACCGACAAGGAAATGGAAAGCCTGCTGGCGCTGGAACGTGCCTATGCCGCAAACGCAAAGGTCTTTCAGACCGCAAATGACATGCTTGACGCTATCCTGAGGCTGACATGAGTTCTTTTAATTCCATCGGAGACCTTTCGCGTTCCTACCAGCTTCGGCTTGGCCAGTATGGGCTGAAAACCAGACTGGACCGCTTGACCCAGGAAGTAATGACAGGCATCAAATCAGACATTCCCAAGGCGCTTGGCGGAGACGTCTCGGGAATCGCGCATATAGACTCGCGACTGAAGATGTTGGCCACGTTCCAGCAGAACGCATCGGAAGCGCATGGCCGTTTCGCAGGGATGCAGGCGGCTGTCGAGCAGATCCAGACCTTGGTCGAGGACCTCGGCCCCAAATTGCTTAGTGAGCCGAATATCCTGAGCGAAGGCGACCTGCGCGCACGAACTTCTGACATTGCACGAAGTTTCAGGCTGATGTTCAATACATTGAACACCAATATCGGCGGCCGTTTCCTTTTCGCGGGCAGCAGGGCCGACACTGCGCCTCTGGGCAGCTTTGACGCGATGCTCGCCGAGTTGGGGAATGTGACAGCCGGCGCCGCAACCGCTGCAGATATCGCGAGCAGTATTGACGCGTGGTTCGATGCTCCGGCGGGGGCAGGTGGCTTTGCCGACACGATCTACATGGGCGCGCATACCGGCAGCACGCAGTTCTCGGTTTCGCCCGATCATCAGACCGGCAGCCCTCTCACTGCGAATGCCGCGGAATTGCGCGATACGCTCAAGGGAATGGCAATCATGGCTCATGCTTCCGCAGCCGGCGCGGCAATCGACGAGGCAACCTTGCGGGAGTTGTTTTCCGAGGCGGGCGCGCGGCTTGTCAAGGCCACCGCCGGACTGACACATGCCCAGGCCGATCTGGGACAGCGGCAGGCCGTGGTCACCCAGGCCCAGACGCGAAATGCCGCCGAGGTGGCAACACTTTCCATCGCCCGCCTGAACCTGATCGGGGCTGACCCCTATGAAACCGCGACCGCCCTGCAGGAAACCGAGACCGGCATTCAAAGCCTCTATGCCCTCACGGCTCGGCTTTCCCGTCTCACCCTGACGGATTATCTGTCATGAGATTCCTTTGCCTTCTTCTGCTCCTGATCGGGCTGGCAACCCCCAGCACGGCCGCGCCGGTCCGCATCAAGGATCTGGCCAATATTGACGGCGTCCGAGGCAACGATCTGGTCGGCTATGGCCTTGTCGTCGGGCTCAACGGTTCAGGCGACAGCCTGCGGAATGCGCCATTCACCGAAGCGATCATGGCAGGGCTGCTGGAAAGGCTTGGCGTGAACGTAACTGACGAGGCTTTTCGCCCCAAGAACGTCGCGGCAGTGATCGTCACCGCAACTTTGCCGCCCTTTGCCCGGGCGGGTTCCCAGATCAACGTGAATGTGGCCGCTATCGGGGACGCAAAAAGCCTGCTCGGCGGCACATTGGTGATGACACCGCTGAATGCCGCCGACGGAGAGGTCTATGCCGTTGCCCAAGGCGCGGTTCTGGCTGGGGGCGCAGAGGCCTCGGGCGCTGCGGCTTCCGTGGTCCAGGGCGTTCCCACCACGGGCACCATTCCCTCGGGTGCCAGGGTCGAACGGGAGGTCGCCTTCGACTTTTCCCAGATGACCAACTTGCGGCTGGCGCTCAGGAGCCCGGATTTTACCACGGCCGCCCGCGTCGAGGCAGCAATCAATCGCACGCTCGGCCGCGGCCTGGCCGAGCTTATCGATTCAGGCACCATTGCCATCAACACCAATGCGCTTGGCCGGGTGAACCCGGCGCGACTGATGGGACAGATCGAAAACATCACCGTCGAGCCGGAGGCCGTGGCGCGCGTCGTGATCGATCATAAATCCGGGACCATCGTCATGGGCGAGGACGTCCGCGTCTCTCGCGTGGCCGTCTCACAAGGCAATCTGACCCTGCGGGTCCGGGAAACGCCGGTGGTCTCGCAGCCCAACCCGTTCTCCCCCGGCGAAACCGTGGTGGTGCCCCGGACCCAGGCCGAGATCACGCAGGAGCCGGGGATCGGCTTTGCCGAGGTGGCCGGCGAATCCTCGCTGTCGGATGTGGTGGCGGGCCTGAATGCCCTGGGTATCCGGCCCCGGGACATGATCGACATCCTCAAGGCCGTCCACGCCGCCGGCGCGCTGCATGCCGAGTTCATCGTGAACTGAGTCCGAAACAGCTACCCATGCAGACAAAGGTTCACCCCGGACCTCGTGCGACAGTCATCCGCCGGGCCTGGTTGCTGGGATGATCGTCGCCGAACCGCCCCGGAGGCTCAGATGATCGGCGCAAAGCTCTCGACCTGGTTGTCGTATTGCTCGAGCGTTCCTTCGGCGATGTCGTGCAAAACCCCGTGCAGAGACAGGTTTCCTGCCTCGACCGCGGATTTCACGAAGGGAAAGCTCATCAGGTTCTCGAGCGAAACAAGCACCGCCTGCCGCTCGAGCTCGCGGATCTGCTGTTCTGGCGGCAGCGAGACCACCCGCTCATATCCTGGCCGCAGAATATCCATCCAACGGCCGACGAAGCTGGATTTTTCCTCAAGCTCGGGCGCGTGCCCCGAGCACATGGCATGGCAGCCCTGCACGCCGCCGCAATTCGTATGCCCGACGACCACCACATGAGCGACCTTGAGCGTGTTCACCGCATATTCGACCGCGGCCGAGGTGCCGTGCTGCTCGCCATCCGGCGCATAGGGCGGCACCAGGTTTGCGATGTTGCGATGAATGAAAAACTCGCCGGTATCGGCGCCGAAGATCGAGGTCACATGCACCCGCGAATCGCAACAGGCAATGACCATGGCACGGGGATGCTGGCCCCCCTCGGCCAGACGACGATACCAGGCCCGATTCTCAACGAAGGCCGTCGCGCGCCAGCCGTGATAGCGCTGGACCAGATACTGCGGCAGTGGACGTGCTTCTCTCATTGATCCCTCATCTACCGTTCGCGAGTGTGATAGCCGCTGAACCGATAAAGTTCGAGAGGTTTAGCAGGCGCCGCATAACCTTTTCTTGAGGCATTGATGCCAGTTTGCGCCTCAGTGCGGCTAGGGCCCAAGATGGAGCAGGGATGACCAAGATTGCGATTCTGGCTGTGGACGAAACCGTCCGGATCGACTTGCAAAGGCTTGAACAGATCATCGGCGAACTGGGCGAGGCCACGGCCGTGCAGGTCATCGGGGCGGCGCTGGAGCAGCTGGCGCTGGCCCTGCGCCGCACGCTGGCCGCGTCGCGGCAGGGCGATCTGGGCGCTGCCGTCAGCAATGCCGACCAGCTTTCGCGGCTGGCCTGGCAGGTGGGGCTTGTCACCTTGGCGGGCGTGGCCATCGATGTCGGGGCCTGCGCGGAACGGCGCGACCGCCCGGCGCTGGCCGCCACCACCCGCCGGCTGGAGCGGATCGGCAACCGCTCGCTGACCGAGCTGTGGGATGTGCCGGAGAATTCCTAGCAGGACCCGCCCTTGCAGCCTTCGGCACGGGCGCTAGGCTGCGACCCGGAAAACAGACAAGAGCATGCCGATGATTCCCGAATTCGCCGATCCCGATGCGCCTTCGCTGCCCCTCTGGCTGGTCCGGCAGGGCGAGGCCGAGCCGGAATTGCCGCCCGAGATCGGCCCCGTCGCGGCGAACTGGGCCAGGGCGCAGAAGTTCTCGGCCAAGCCGGGCCAGCTCTGCCTGCTGCCTTCGGCCGAAGGCGGGCTGAGCGGGGCGTTGTTCGGCATCGGCCCGGAGGCGAAGCCGGCAGATCGGCCGCCCCGCGAGCGCTTCTTGCTGGCGCGGGCGGCCGAAACCCTGCCCGCAGGCAGCTGGCATCTGGCGAATCACCCGGAGGGCTTCGACCTGGCGCTGGGCGCCCTTGGCTGGCTGTTCGCGCAATACCGTTTCGACCGCTACAAGCGCGTCGAGGCGCCGCAGGCCCGGCTGGTCTGCCCGGAAGCCCTTGACCGCGAGCGGCTCGCCGCCATGGCGGCCGGCGAATATCTGGCGCGCGACCTGATCAACACTCCCGCCTCGGACCTGGGGCCGGACGAACTGGAACAGGCCGCCCGGGACCTGGCCCGGCGGCATGGCGCCTCGGTCGAGGTAATCCGCGGGGACGCGCTGATCTCCCGCAACCTCCCCATGATCCATGCCGTCGGCCGGGCGGGCGCACAGGCCCCGCGGCTCATCGACCTGCGCTTTCCCGGCGAGGGTCCGCGGCTGACGCTGGTCGGCAAGGGGGTCTGCTTCGACACCGGCGGGCTGGACATCAAGCCGGCCGCCTCGATGGCGCTGATGAAAAAGGACATGGGCGGCGCGGCCAATGTGCTGGGCCTGGCCGAGACCCTGGCGCGACTGCGCCTGACCGCGGGCATCCGGCTGCGGGTCCTGATCCCGGCGGTCGAGAACGCCATTTCCGCCAATGCCTTCCGCCCCGGCGACATCCTGACCAGCCGCAAGGGGCTGACGGTCGAGGTCAACAATACCGATGCCGAGGGCCGGCTGGTGCTGGCCGATGCGCTGGCGCTGGCGGAGGAAGAGGCGCCGGATCTGCTGATCTCGATGGCGACGCTGACCGGCGCCGCCCGGGTCGCGCTTGGCCCGGACCTGCCGCCGTTCTTCTGCAACGACGACGCGCTGGCCGCCGCGATCCAGGCCGCGGGCCGCGCCCATGCCGACCCGGTCTGGCGCCTGCCCTTCTGGGAGCCCTACGAGGCGATGATCGAGCCGGCGATCGCCGATCTGGACAACGCCCCCTCGGGCGGGTTCGCCGGGGCGATCACCGCGGCGCTGTTCCTGCGCCGCTTTGCCGGCCAGGCGCGGGCCTATGCGCATTTCGACATCTATGGCTGGCAGCCCGCCGCCGCGCCCGGCCGGCCCAAGGGCGGCGTGGGCCAGGGCATGCGCGCCATCCTTCACGCCCTGCCGGATATCCTGCCATGACCGCGCCCATGACCGACCGCCGCCTGACCCCGGCCACCGAGCGCGTCGCCCTGGAATCGCTGCGCGGCATCCTGCAGCGCCCCGCCTATACGCCCGGCCGCCCGGTGCGGCTGGCGGCGCCGCTGGCCGATCTGTGCCGCGCACCCCAGGGCGCCCGCGACCGGCAGCTGAATTTCGGTGCCGACCTGACGCTGCTGGACCAGCTGGAGGGCTGGGCTTTCGTCCAGGCCGCCGCGGATGGCTATTGCGGCTGGCTGCGGGCCGACGGGCTGAGCCAGCAGATGCCGGAGATCACGCATCGCGTCAGCGCCCCCGCCACCCATGTCTATGCCGAGCCGGACATGAAGACCCCCGAGCTGATGCGCCTGTCGCTGGGCGCGCGGCTGTCGGTCGCCGCCATGCAGGGCAATTTCGCCCGTCTGGCGCAGGGCGGCTGGGTGCCTGCGCAGCATATCTCGGACCGGCCCGGCGGCGATCCGGCCGCGGTGGCCGAGCTTTTCCTGGGCACGCCCTATCTGTGGGGCGGCAACAGCCGCTGCGGCATCGACTGCTCGGGCCTGGTGCAGGCGGCGCTGGGGGCCTGTGCCCTGCCCTGCCCCGGCGACAGCGACATGCAGGAATCCGCCTTCCCCGCGGCCGGCGACGGCATCCGCCGCAACGACCTGCTGTTCTGGCCCGGCCATGTCGGCATGGCGCTGGACGGCGAGCGCATGATCCACGCCACCGCCTCGGCCATGGCGGTGATCGTCGAGCCCATCGCGCAGGCCATCGCCCGGATCGAGGCCGCCGGGCAGGGCCCGTTCCGCGGCGCGCGGCGGCCCTCGCTTGCCGCGCGGACCCCGTTCCCCTAGCCTGACGGAAGGAGGCCTGCATGGTTCATCTCTGGCTCCGCGCGGAAAGCCGCGCCAACGAGCGGCGCGCCGGCCTGACCCCGGCCGGCCTGCGCGATCTGGTGGCGCAGGGTTTCCGCGTCACCGTCGAGGAAAGCCCGCATCGCGTCCTGCCCCCCGGCGATTACGCCGCCGCCGGGGGCGAGATCGCGCCCGAGGGCTCTTGGCCCGACGCCCCGGCCGAGGCGATCATCTTCGGCCTCAAGGAGCTGCCGGCGGACGGCACGCCGCTGCGCCATCGCCACATCATGTTCGGCCATGCCTACAAGGGCCAGCCCGCCGGGCTGGCGCTGCTGCGCCGCTTTCGCGACGGCGGCGGCACGCTCTACGACCTGGAATACCTGACCGACGAGAACGGCCGCCGGCTGGCGGCCTTCGGCTACTGGGCCGGTTTCGCCGGGGCGGCCGTCTCGCTCAAGGCCTGGGCGGCCCAGCGGCGCGGCGGCATCTGCGGCCCGGTCGCGGCCTGGCCCTCGCAGGAGGCGCTGCTGACCGAGCTGCGGGCCGAGCTGGACGCCACCGGCGCGCCGCGCCCGCATGCCATCGTCGTGGGCGCGCTGGGACGGGTCGGCAGCGGCGCCTCGGACCTGCTGACCGCCATGGGCGTGCCGGTCACGAAATGGGACATGGCCGAGACCGCCGGCGGCGGCCCCTTCCCCGAGATCCTGGCGCATGAGCTGTTCGTCAACTGCATCCTCGCCGGGCCGCACACCCCGGTCCTGCTGCCGCCCGAGGCGGTCAATCCCGGCCGGCTGCTGACCGTGATCGGCGATGTCGCCTGCGACCCCTCCAGCGATTTCAACCCGGTCAAGGTCTACGACCGGACCACCGAATGGGCGCAGCCGGCGATCCGCGTCGCCGAAGGGCCGCCGCTGGACGTCATGGCGATCGACAACCTGCCCTCGTTGCTGCCGCGCGAAAGCACGCTGGACTATGCCGGGCAATTGCTGCCGGTGCTGAAGGCGCTCGACCGCATCGACGAGGGGGCCTGGGCCCGGGCGCAGGCGCACTTCGCCACGCATCTGGCCGCATTGGACTGAAATCCGCGGCCGCGCCGGAACAAGCCGGGGCCGGCGCGGGTTGGGCCCCGAACGCCCATCGCGACGCCCCGGCCGGTATCCGCCCGCGCGCCGGGCGACGCCCAGTGACGGAACCGATGCCATGACGTCCTTTCGATCCCTTGCCGCCGCCCTGCCCCTGATGCTGGCCGGATCGGCCGCCCTGGCCGATTTCAACGATGCGCCGCCGAATGCCCGAGGCCAGACCCCCGCCTTTCAGGGCCAGACCCGCGCGCCGGTGATCCAGCAGGCGGTGCCCCTGGTCCGCATGCCGCTGGTCGAGGGGCTGCGCAATCCCTGGGGCATGGCGCTGCTGCCCGATGGCGGGCTGCTGATCACCGAAAAGGCCGGCACCATGCGGATCTATCGCGACGGCGCGCTTTCGGCGCCGCTGAAGGGCCTGCCCAAGGTCGATGCGCGCGGGCAGGGCGGGCTGCTGGACGTGGCCGTCGCCCCGGGTTTCGCCAGCACCCGGCAGGTCTGGTTCAGCTTCTCGGAACCGCGGGACGGGGGACGGAACGCCACCGCGGTCGGCACCGGCCGGCTGTCGGCGGACGGCACCGCGCTCGAGGAGGTGCGGACCATCTTCCGGCAGGAGCCGGCCTGGGCCTCGACCCTGCATTTCGGCTCGCGCCTGGTCTTCGACCCGCAGGGCCGGCTTTTCGTCACCACCGGGGAACGCTCGCGGCCGGAACCCCGGCAGCTGGCGCAGGACCTGGGCACGCATCTGGGCAAGGTGCTGCGCATCGACCCCGCCAGCGGCGGGCCGGCGCCCGGCAACCCCTTCGCACCCGGCCAGGCGCGGCCGGAGAACTGGTCCTACGGCCACCGCAACATCCAGTCCGCCGCGCTGGACCCGCAGGGCCGGCTGTGGACGGTCGAGCATGGGCCGCAGGGCGGGGACGAGCTGAACCGCCCGGAACCGGGCCGCAACTACGGCTGGCCGGTCATCACCTATGGCCAGGATTACAGCGGCGCGCCCATCGGCCAGGGCATCACCAGCCGCGAGGGGATGGAGCAGCCGGTCTATTACTGGGACCCGGTGATCGCCCCCAGCGGCATGGTGTTCTATGACGGGCCGATGTTCCCGGAATGGCGCGGCGACGCGCTGATCGGCGGGCTGCGCGCCCAGGCGGTGGTGCGGCTGAAGATCGAGGGCGACCGCGTCACCGGAGAGCAGCGGCTGGCCGAGGGCATCGGCCGGGTGCGCGACATCGAGGTGGCCCCCGACGGCGCGCTGCTGGTGCTGATCGACGGCGAGCGCGGCTCGCTGGTCCGGCTGGCCCGCGAGGCGCAGCCCTGACAGTCGGCGAGGCTCAGACCGGGCGGTGCAGGTCGTCCTCGACCTCCTCGGGGGAAATGCCCAGGGCCTCCATCCCGGCTTCGAGGTAATCGGCCAGCTGCGGCTCGCCCATCAGGTAATCCTCGGTCGGAGAGCTGCGCTCGGCCTTGGCGGTCTCGATCGCCTCGTCCAGATCCTCGGGGCCGAAGGTGTCGCGGCCGATCCACATCACCGCCACCAGGCTGGCCTGTTCGTCCTCGTTCAGGCTGGCGATGAATTCGGCCAGCTCGGTCTGGGTGCCGTGGCCCTTGCGGTGCCCACTATGCGCCCAGGCGTTCACGCCGCTGTCGTATTCGCGGGCGCGGATGATGACATGGGCGATCTTTTCGGGACTGATTTCCAGCATGGCGGCACCTCCGGCGTCTGTCCATTTGTCGCCCCGACGAAGGCCGCGGTCAATGCGCATCGAAGCGATAGCCGAAACGGGCGATGTCTTCGGCCGCGAGCCGCGCGATGAGCGCGGCGCCGTCGTCGTCATAGGCGGCGCGCCAGTCGCCGCCGGCCGAGCGGTTCTCATGCGGCAGCGGGCGCAGGGAAAAGCCCAGCCGGGCCTCCAGCTCCGGCAGGTCCTCGTCAAGATGCTCCAGCCGCAGATAGAGTCCCGGCCGCTCGCCCGCCGAGCCGGTCAGGTAATGCCGCGCCGGCACGGAAAGCTGCGCCTGCGTCATCGGGTCGCGCAGGAAATCGCCGAAGCCCGTCGCCCTGGCCAGCCGGACCGAGGGGTGGTCGAAGCTCTGGTCCCGCAGCCAGCGGTGATAGCTGACCGCCCGCGCCCAGGGGTTGCGCACCAGCGTGAAGGGCAGGTAGCCCGCCAGCAGCTCGGGCGCCACCAGCCCCTCGATATCGGCCAGCGTCGAATGCTTCCACAGCCGGCCGCGCGCCGCCGCGCCCTTGACCCGGCGGCGGCGGTTGCGGCCCTTGGGCGTGTCGGACAGGATGATGTCGTCGCGGCCGACCCGCGATTCCAGCGCCAGCGTCAGCGAGGTGCCGCCGGTCTTGGGGATATGGACAAAGACATAGCGGTGCCGGTGCGAGACGATCATCGCCCGAAAAGCCGCTCGATATCCGCCAGCTTCAGCTCGATCCAGGTCGGGCGGCCGTGGTTGCACTGGCCGGATTTCGGCACCCGCTCCATCTCGCGCAAGAGCGCGTTCATCTCGTCCGCCGACATGCGCCGGCCCGAGCGCACCGAGCCGTGGCAGGCCATCGAGGACAGCACCGCATCGACCCGCGCCCGCAGCCGGTCCGATGCGCCCTGATCGGCCAGGTCGTCCAGGATGTCGCGGATCAGGGCCGCGGCGTTCAGGCGCTGGATCAGCGCCGGCACCTCGCGCACCGCCACGGCGCCGCCGCCGAAGGGCTCGATCACCAGCCCCAGCGCCGCCAGTTCCTCGGCGATGGCGAGGATGCGATGGGCCTCGGCTTCGGACAGCTCGACGATCTCGGGGATCAGCAGGGCCTGGCTGGCGATGCCGTTCGCATCAAGCTGCGCCTTCAGCCGTTCGTAGACCAGCCGCTCATGCGCAGCATGCTGGTCGACGATGACGATGCCGTCGGCGGTCTGGGCGATGATCCAGTTCTCGTGCAGCTGCGCGCGGGCGGCACCCAGCGGCGCCTCGGCAGGCTGGGGCTGGGAATCGGGCTCGGGCTCGACCCGGGCGGTCGGCGCCTCGGCAAAGCCCGGCGCCTGAAAGGCCAGGCTGGCGGCGATGGCCGGGGCCGAGGGGCGGGCGGGGCCGTAATGCGCCTGATAGCGGCGCGGCGGCTCGGAAACGGGCTCCGCCCGCGCCACCCCCAGCGCCGCCGTCGCCACGGTCGAGGAGGCGCGATGCCCCGCCCCCGCCAGCGCATGGCGCAAGGCGCTGACCACCAGCCCGCGGACGATGTCGGGTTCGCGGAACCGGACCTCGGCCTTGGCGGGATGCACGTTCACGTCGACCTGATGCGGGTCGCAGGTCAGGAACAGCACCGCCGCCGGATGCCGGCCCGAGGCCAGCACGTCCATATAGCCCGCCCGCAGCGCCCCGGTCAGCAGCTTGTCGCGCACCGGCCGGCCGTTGACGTAAAGATGCTGCGCCACCGCCGCGCCGCGCGAATAGGTCGGCAGGGCGGCAAAACCGGTCAGGGTGATGCCGTCGCGCGTCGCGTCGATCGGCAGGGCGTTATCGGTGAAATCGCGGCCCATGACGCGCGCGAGCCGGGTCTGCAGGGCGCCGAACAGCTCGCCCTGCTCGGCATCGGCGCGGAACAGCACCCGGCCCTCGTCCTCGTCGGTCAGGGTGAAGCCGACATAGGGCTCGGCCATGGCCAGGCGGCGGATCACCTCGGTCACGGCCTGGGTCTCGGCCCGGTCGCTGCGCAGGAATTTCAGCCGCGCCGGGGTGGCGAAGAACAGGTCGCGCAGCTCGACCACGGTGCCGCGATTGCCGGCGGCCGGCTTGACCGCGCCGATGCACCCGCCCGAGACGGCGATCTGCGCGGCCTCGAAACCGGCGGCGCGGCTTGTGATCACAAGCCGCCCGACGGCGCCCAGGCTGGGCAGCGCCTCGCCGCGAAAGCCGAAGCTGCGGATGTCCAGCAGATCGCTGCCGTCGATCTTGCTGGTGGCGTGGCGGGCCAGCGCCAGCGGCAGGTCCGCGGCCGTCATGCCGCAGCCGTCGTCGCCGACCCGGATCAGCGCCTTGCCGCCCTTGGCGATGGCGACGTCCACCCGCGTCGCGCCGGCATCCAGCGCGTTCTCGACCAGTTCCTTGACCGCCGAGGCCGGGCGCTCGACCACCTCGCCGGCGGCGATGCGGTTGGCGGCGGCCTCGTCCAGCTGCCGGATAATCGGGCGCATCTTGGGGGCATGAGTGTTCATGCCCCCAGATCTAGCATTTCCCGGCCCGCCGGAAAAGGATTCGTCAATTGGTGGCGTCGATGCGCTCGGGCCGGCCGACCAGCACGAAGCGGATCTGGTCGGCATGCAGCAGGCGCTGCGCGACGCGCTGCACGTCCTCGGCCGTCACCGCCTCGATCTGGGCATTGCGGGTGTTGACGTAATCCGCCGGCAGGCCGATCAGCTGCATCCCGGCCAGGATGCCGGCGATCTTGCCGTTGCCGTCGAAGCGCAGCGCATATTCGCCGGTCAGATAGGTCTTGGCGTCGGCCAGTTCCTTTTCCGTGACGCCGCCCTCGGCGAAACGGTCCCATTCGCTGCGGATCAGTCCCACCGCCTCGGCCACCTTGTCATTGGCGCTGGCCATGCCGCCCTGCCAGGTCTCGCCGTAAAGCCCGTTCGACAGGCCGGTGGCGACGCCATAGGTCAGGCCGCGCTTTTCGCGGATCTCGTCCATCAGGCGCGAGGAAAACCCGCCGCCGCCCAGGATGTGGTTGGCCACGAAGGCGGCGAAATAATCCGGGTCGGACATCGGCAGGCCCGCCTGGGCGAAGCTGACCACCGTCTGCGGGCTGTCCCAGTCGATCGCCGTCACCCCGCCGGTCAGCTGCAGCTCGGCCGGCTGCGGCAGCGGGGCCGAGCCCTGCTCGGGCAGGTCGCCCAGAATCGTGTCGATCAGCCTGCCCAGCTCTTCGGCGGTGATGTCGCCCGCCGCCGCCACCACCACGCGGTCGCGGGCCAGCACCCGGTCCTTGGCGGCGATCAGGTCCTCGCGGGTCAGCGCCGCCACCGAATCGCGCGTGCCGTTGATCGAGGTCGCATAGGGATGCTCGCCCCAGGCCAGCCGCGCCAGCTCCTTGCTGGCGATGGCGTTCGGATCGGTCGCCTCGGAGCGGATCACCGCCTGCACCTGCGCCCGCACCCGCTCGACCGCGTCGGGATCGAAGCGCGGCTCGGCCAGCGCCTGGCGCAGCAGCGCGGCGGCCTGATCGCGATTCTCGGTCAGCATGCGGGCGTTCACGGTCAGCGCGTCGTCGCCGACATCGAAGCGGTTCTGCGCCCCCAGCGCCTCGACCGCCTCGGCATATTGCACCGAATCCATCTCGCCCGAGCCTTCCTCAAGCAGCGCGGTCATCAGGTTCATCTCGCCGCGCTTTCCGGGCGCGTCGAGGCTCGCGCCGCCCTTGAACATCAGCGAAAGCGCGATGAAGGGGATCGAATGGTCCTCGACCAGCCAGGCCTGGATGCCGCCGGGCGAGGTGATCTGCTGGATCTCGATGGCGCGCGCCGGCAGCGCGGCCAGCAGGGCGAAGGCAAGGGTGGCAAGGGCGCGGATCATTCGACTTCCCCCGGATTGGCGGTTTCGGGTCTGGAGGCATCGGCCGAGGCGGGTTGCGGCGCGGCGGCCGCTGCATCGGCCCCGGCTTCGGCCGGCGCGTCCGGCGCCGGCAGCAGCCAGCCGGTGACGGGGGCCGGGTTTTCCAGCACCAGTTTCGCGGCGGCGCGGATGTCCTCGGGCGTGACGGCGGCCAGGATGTCGGGCCAGTCGTTCACATCCTCGATGGTCAGGCCGGTGGCCAGGCCCTGGCCATAGTCATAGGCGCGGCCATGCGCCGAATCCTGGGAATAGACGCGGGCGGCGCGGATCCGGGTCTTGACCCGTTCCAGCTGCGCCGCGTCGGGACCGTCCTTCAGGAATTGCGCCAGCGCCGCGTCCAGCGCCGCCTCGGCATCCTCGTTGCTGACGCCGGGCGCCGGCACCATCGAGAGGCCGAAGGTGGTCGGATCGACCGAGAACCCGTCATAGGAAGCGTTGACGTAAAGCGCCTTGCCGGTCAGCACCAGATCGCGGGCCAGGACCGAGGTCTGGCTGGAGCCCGCCAGCAGCTCCGCCAGCACCGTCAGCGCCGCGGCGGTCTGCTGCTCGCCCCGGTTGCGTTCGGGCGCGATCACGCTGCGGATCATCACCGGCTGGGCGACGCGCGGGTCCACCCGCTCCATCCGCCGGGGCGAGCGCTGGATCGGCTCCTGCGGGCGCGGCTTGCGGGCGGCATCGGGCTTGGGCGGCACGGGACCGTAATATGTCTCGGCCAGTTCGCGCACGTCTTCGGCCGTCACGTCGCCGGCGATGACCAGAACCGCGGCGTTCGGGGCGTAATGCGCGTCATACCAGGCGATGGCGTCCTCGCGGGTCAGGCCCTCCATCTCTTGCCGCCAGCCGATCACCGGGCGGCCGTAGGGATGGTTGTAGAACTGCACCGCGCTGCGTTCTTCCGAGAACTGCGCGCCGGGATCGCTGTCGATGCGCTGCGAGCGTTCCTCCAGCACCACCTGCCGCTCGGCCTGCCAGTCGTCCTCGCCGATGCGCAGGTTGGCCATGCGGTCGGCCTCCATCTCCATGATCAGCGGCAGCCGGTCGCTGGCGATGCGCTGGAAATAGGTGGTGAAGTCATAGCTGGTGAAGGCGTTGTCCCGGCCGCCATTCGCGGTCACGGTCTTGGAAAGCTCGCCCGGTCCCAGCTTGTCGGTGCCCTTGAACATCAGGTGTTCCAGGTAATGCGCGATGCCGGATTTGCCCGGCTGCTCATCGGCCGATCCGATCCGATACCACAGCATCTGCACCACGACCGGGGCGCGGTGATCCTCGATCACCACGGCCTCAAGGCCGTTATCCAGGGTGAAATGGCTGATTCCCTTGGGCATCTCGGCCAGCGCGGGGGTCGCGGCCAGCACCAGCGCAAGGGACGCAAGGCGGGTCAGGATGGTCATGGCAGGCTCCGGTTCCGGGTCGCGCCCAGACCCTGCCCTTGCGCGCGGGCGCGCGCAAGCCTGCCGTCCCTCATCTAAGCGTGATCGAGGCGCGAGGCGGGTCAGTGGCCGCGCAGCACCGGCGCCTGATCCGCCGCGCGCGGCGCCGCCTGGGCGCCGCCCCGGTCGCGCGGCGGCGCGGCGGGCAATTGCACGCCGGTCGGGCGCCAGCGCTCCAGCTCGGCCCAGCTGTCCAGGGTCATCGGCTCATAGGCGCGGTAATAGACATTCGTCCGCGCCAGCACCTCGAGCAGGCGGCGCGAGTGGCGGCTGCGCCATTCGACGTCCTCCTGCGCGGTGGTCTGGCGGATCGCCGGATCGCGGCCCAGGCGCGAGGCATGGGCGATCAGCGCGCCGTCCGCCGCGCCGACGCCCTGCGCGGAAAGCTGCGCCGGATTGCCGCCCAGCGCCGCCACCGCATCGGCCTGCGGCGTCGGATCGGTGATGTTCGCCCCGCCCGGCGTGGGCGCCGGCAGCGCGTTCAGGTCCGAGGGCATCTGCAGCGGCTTGGTCGGCAGGATGGCGAATTCGTCCGGGCTGCTGCGGCCGGCGCTGACGTTCATCAGATGCGGATCGGTGCTGCAGGCGGCAAGGCCCAGCATGGTCAAGGTCAGCGCGATCGCCCGCATCTTCCGTCCCTCACGTTCTTCTGGCGCCGTTCTTAGCGCGTATTGCCGGCCTCGTCACGGGTCTTGTCGTCCAAAGCCAGCTGGCCCTGCGCCTCGGGACGCGGCTGCGGCTCGGGCGCGCGGGGTTTCGCCGACCGGGGCCGCGACGGGCTCTTGCGCCGCTTCGTCGGCGTCTTCCTTTCCGGCGGCAGCAGCACCAGCCCCATCGCGCCCAGGAAGATGGCGATATCCGCCACGTTGAAGCTGTAGGGGTTGCGCCAGCCGGGCAGCGACATGTTCAGGAAATCCGCCACCGCACCATAGACCAGCCGGTCCACGACATTGCCCAGCGCGCCGCCGATCAGCAGCCCGGCCGAGACCTGCGCAAAGCGCGTCGGCTTGGCGCGGCCGATCCAGACCGCCACCCACAGGCAGACCGCCAGGGCAATGCCGATCAGCACCCAGCGCATCACCTCGACGTCGCTGGCGAACAGGCCGAAATTCATGCCCTGGTTCCAGGCCATGCGCAGGTTCAGCCAGGGGTCGAGCAGGTCGATCTCGCGCACCCGGTCCAGCCGCATGACATGCACGACCAGATATTTCAGCGCCTGATCCAGCAGGAAGATCAGCCCGGCCGTCAGCAGGACCGGCCGCCAGACCCGCGGCGGCGGCTTTTTCGCGCGCCGCCGGGGGGCCGCCGGGCTTTTCCGCGGCTTGGGGGTCGCGGTCTCGGCCATCAGTGCCGGAAATGCCGCTGGCCGGTAAAGACCATGGCCAGGCCCAGGCGGTCGGCGGCCGCGATCACCTCGTCGTCGCGCATCGAGCCGCCGGGCTGGATCACCGCCCGCGCGCCCGCCGCCGCCAGCGCCTCGACCCCGTCGGCGAAGGGGAAGAAGGCATCCGAGGCGACCGAGGAGCCGATGGTCAGCGCCTGCGCCAGGCCCAGCGCCTC
This sequence comes from Paracoccus sp. J39, assembly GCF_000518925.1. NCBI lineage: Bacteria > Pseudomonadati > Pseudomonadota > Alphaproteobacteria > Rhodobacterales > Paracoccaceae > Paracoccus > Paracoccus sp. J39. Next base: position 117,173 of record NZ_JAEN01000003.1, read on the forward strand.
GGCCATGTCCTCGGACTTGCGCTTGCCGATGCGGGTCGAATCGACGCGGCTCATCTGGCCGGCGCCGATGCCGACCGTCGCCAGCTCGCGCGCATAGACGATGGCGTTCGACTTCACATGCTTGGCCACGGTCCAGGCGAAAAGCAGGTCGGCCAGTTCCTGGTCGGTCGGCTGGCGTTTCGTCACCACCTTCAGGTCGGCGGGCAGGATCACGCCGTTGTCGCGGCCCTGCACCAGGAAGCCGCCGGCGACCTGGCGGAAGGCCAGGCCCGGCGCCCGGGGATCGGGCAGCCCGCCGGTGGTCAGCAGGCGCAGGTTCTTCTTGGCGGCGAAGATCTGCTTCGCCTCGTCACTGGCCTCGGGGGCGATGACCACCTCGGTGAAGATCTCGGTGATCGCCTGCGCCGTCTCGGCGTCGAGCGTGGTGTTCAGCGCGATGATGCCGCCGAAGGCCGAGGTGCGGTCGCAGTCGAAGGCGCGCCGATAGGCATCGACGGCGCTGTCGCCGCGGGCCACGCCGCAGGGATTGGCGTGCTTGATGATCGCCACCGCCGGGCCCTCGGCCGGGTCGAACTCGGCCACCAGCTCGAAGGCCGCGTCGGTGTCGTTGATGTTGTTGTAGCTGAGCTCCTTGCCCTGCCATTGCCGTGCCGTGGCGACGCCCGGGCGGTCCGAGCCGTCCTTGTAGAAGGCGGCGGACTGGTGCGGGTTCTCGCCGTAGCGCAGGGTCTGCGCCAAGGTGCCCGAGAAGCTGCGGCGGCGCGGCGTTTCCTCGCCGATGGCCTGCGCCATCCAGGTCGAGACCGCGGCGTCATAGGCGGCGGTGCGGGCATAGGCGATCTGCGCCTGCCGCTGGCGGAAGGCATAGGTCGTGGTGTCGTCGTTGGCGTCGAGTTCCGCCAGCACGGCAGCGTAATCCTGCACGTCCACCACCACGGTCACGAAGGCGTGGTTCTTGGACGCCGCGCGGATCATCGCCGGGCCGCCGATGTCGATATTCTCGATGCAATCGTCATAGGCCGCGCCCTTGGCCACCGTCGCCTCGAACGGGTAGAGGTTCACGACCAGCAGGTCGATCATGCCGATCCGGTGCGATTTCGCAGCGGCCATGTGCTCTTCGTTGTCGCGCAGCGCCAGCAGGCCGCCATGCACCACCGGATGCAGGGTCTTGACCCGGCCGTCCATCATTTCCGGAAAGCCGGTCACCTCGGCCACGTCCACCACGCTCAGCCCGGCCTCGCGCAGCGCCTTGGCGGTGCCGCCCGTCGACAGGATCTCGACGCCCCGCGCCGAAAGCGCCCGCGCGAAGTCGATCAGCCCGGTCTTGTCGGAAACGGAAATCAGCGCGCGCTTCAGCGGAATGCGGTCGGTCATCGGTCGGGGCCCCGTGCGGTGGATGGCGGATTTGGCCCGTCACCTACCCCCGGAACGCGCCAAGGTCCAGCCGATCTGGATGGCGCGGCCCTGCAGATGGGCGGAAATCACCATCTGGCGCGAGGGGCGCGGCTCGGCCAGCGCCCGATCGAGCAGGCAGGACGCCTCGAGCCGCAGCTGGCCCACGCCGTCATGGGCAAAGAGCCATTCATCGCCGGTGGGCAGGGTCAGCCGGATCTCCTGCCCCTGCTGGCGGGCCTGGATCTCGGGGTGCAGGTGGAAGCGGATGTCGAAGGCCAGCCCTTCGTCAGGGCGGATCTGGTCCAGCCGCGCCTGGGCGCTGGCATCCAGCGCCGCCAGCGAATCCTCGCCCCTCAGGCCCATGCCGTCGGGATCGAGCCAGAGCTCGCGCAGATGCGTCAGCCCGTGGCTGGCCAGCCAGCCGTCATGGCCGGCCAGCAGATGCGCCGGTTCCGGGGAATGCACCGGGCCGCAATCCGGCGCGGTCAGGTTGCCCAGGGCGTCGCAATCCCCGGCCCAGACCAGGTCGGGACGCTCGGTCAGGATGTCGGGCTCGCCCTCCTGCCGGTTCGGGTTCAGCCGCGAGGACGAAAGGCCGGCCAGGCACAGCGCCGAATGGCAGGGCGTGGCGCGGCTGGCCTTGGCCCAGAGCGGGCCGAAACCGTCGCCGGGGCCGCAATTCACGATCAGCGGCTGGCGCGCCACGGTCAGCTCGAAGGCCAGGGTCGAGGCATGGGCGCGGACCGCCGCCGGACCGCCGGGCGGCGGCGCGGCATCCAGGATCAGCGTGCTGCGCGCCCGCGCCATGCGGGCAAAGCCCATGGCCAGCCCGCCGACCGGCAGGGCCGGCCCTTCCGCCGCGCGCAGGCAGCGGTCGAGCCGCCCGGCCGCGCCGCGCCCGCCGCCGTGGAAACAGGGCAGCGCCCCGTCGGCATGGCGCAGCGCCCGCAGGATCGGCGCGATGGCGGCGATGATGGCGGGCAGTTCGGGGGGCAAGTCCAGCCCCGCCTCCTCCGCGACCTCCCGCGCCCAGACCAGCAGCGCCATGGCTTCCAGCAGCGCCTCGGGCGAACGGGCCTCGGACAGGGTGTCGATGCCCATGGCATCGGCTTCCTCGGCCAGGGCGATCAGCGCCGGCGCCGCCATGGTCTGGCGGTCGCGCAGCGACATGGCGCCGATGGCGAGCCCGGCCAGCGCCTCGAGCCGGCACAGCCCGTCCTCGCTGTCATACCAGCTGTCGCGCAGATGGTTCAGGTGCTGGTCGAGGGCGCGGAAATACGGCCCCGCCCCGTCGCGGTCGAGACCCGGCAGGATCATCCCGGCATGAAAGATCCAGCGCAGCACCCGCCGCCCGGCGACCTCGGGCATCCATTCCGGCGTGCCGGCCACGGGCTCGCGATGGCGGCGCAGCCAGCGCAGGACGTGGTCCTGGGCGATGGCGCGGGCCCGCGGCGTGCCGACGGCGGCCAGGTCGTCGAGCCAGCCGAAGCCGTGCAGCTCGGCCGCCACCGTGGGCGGCAGGTCGGCGGCGAAGAAATCGCCCGACAGGGTGATGCCGCCCAGATGCAGCGTGCCGTCGACGATCTGCTCGCCGCGACCGGGATGGCCGATGGCCTTGGGTTCGGGGCGGCGCAGGAATCCCCGGGGCGCGACGGTGCTATCGGTCATGGGCAACGCATTGACTTAGGACGCGCAACCTTAGGTCCGCCCAACGGTTTTCCGCAAGCGCGCGATGAAGAACCCGTCCATACCGCCGCGTTCCGGCCACAGGTCCGGGCGCAGCCGCAAACCGCCCTGCGGGGTGATCCAGCCCGGCTCGATCCCCGCGGCCTGCGGCGCCTCGACCGTCAGGCCGGGATGGCGGGCCAGCGCGGCGGCGAGCTGATCCTCGCCCTCGGCCGGCAGCAGCGAGCAGGTGGCATAGACCAGCCGGCCGCCGGGCTTGAGCAGCGTGAGCGCGTGGTCGATCAGCCGCGCCTGCAATCCGGTCAGCTCGGCCAGCCCCGCACCGTCGCGGATGCGCGGCAGTTCCGGGTGGCGGCGGATGGTGCCGGTGGCCGAGCAGGGGGCATCCAGCAGCACCGCGTCCAGCGGCTGGTCGGGCCGCCAGTCCAGCGCATCCGCCGCGACCAGCCGGGCGGAAAGCCGGCAGCGGGAAAGGTTCTCGGCCACGCGGGCGAGGCGCGGCTCGGAGATGTCCAGCGCCGTGACCTCGGCCCCGGCGGCGGCAAGCTGCAGCGTCTTGCCGCCCGGCGCCGCGCAAAGATCGGCGATGCGCTCGCCCGGCCGCGGATCGAGCAGCCGCGCCGCCAGCGCCGCGGCGGCGTCCTGCACCCACCATTCGCCCGCCTCATAGCCCGGCAAGGCCGAGACCTGGGTGCCGGCGGGCAGCCGGTGCGAACCGGTGGGCAGCGCCTCGCCCGGGCAATCCGCGCCCTTCGGCGTCAGGTCGAGCGGCGCGCCGGCCTCATGCGCGGCCTCGATGGCGCGGGCGACCTCCTCGCCCCAGGCGGCGACGATGGGGCCGCGCAGCCAGGGCGGCAGCTTCTGCGGCGAAAGCCGCGCCCAGGGCTCGGCCGCGCCGGCGATCTTGCGCAGCACCGCGTTCACCATGCCGGCGGCGGCCTGGCCCTTTTGCCCCGAGGCGCGGGCCAGCGCCACGGCGGCATTGACCGCGCCATGCGGCGCCTCGGCCAGCGCCAGCATCTCGACGGTGGCCAGCCGCAGGATGCGCATGATCTCGGGGCGCGGGCGGCGGGCCAGCATCGGCGCCAGCAGCAGGTCGGCGCGACCCTCGCGCCGCAGCACCTCCAGCGCCAGGCGGCGGGCGCGGGCGCGGTCGGGGGGCGGCAGACGCTCGGTCAGCGCGGCGGCCTCGTCCAGCGTCGCGCCCTCGTCGACCGCGGCCAGCAGGCGCAGGGCGCCCATGCGTGCCGCATCCTTGACCGTTCTGCCGCGTGACTTGTCCAAAGCCTGCCCCTTGCCTAGATTGGCTTGGTCTAGCGCGAAGCAGGGGAAACCGCCATGACCGACCGCAAGGATCTGCCGCCCGCCGATCTTCCGCCCGCCGCGCAGCGCGCGCTGGCCGAGGCCGAGGAGCGCCGCCGCAAGGCAAAGCCGCTGGACCTGCCGGTCGAACTGGGCGGCCGCGACGGGCCCGAGCCGGTGCGCTACGGCGATTACGAGAAAAAGGGCATCTGCGTCGATTTCTGAGCCGCCGCGCCCGCCCGCGCGCGCCGCACGAGTATCTGCAGAACCGAGAAGACCGGGCCTGCTGGCGAATCCGTGATCGGCGATGCCTGCCCCGTTTACTTGCCATTGGGGTTTGCCGTCTAAAGAATGCGCCAACCATCAAACCGCAAGGAACGGCAGATGACCTCCGGGCAGGGGATTTTGAGATGCGCGGCGCTGGCGCTGCTTCTGGCGGCACAGCCATGGGGACAGGCAGCGGCCCAGGAGGGGGCCGGGCGACGCGGATCGCAGGGCCCGACCGAGGTCGGCGTGATGACCACCGCCGAGGAGGACGTGCCCTATACCGTCACCCTGCCCGGCCGCGCCATCGCCTACCAGCAGACCGGCATCCGGCCGCAGGTGGGCGGCGAAGTGCTTGAAATCGCCTATGATCCCGGCAAGCCCGTCAAGGCGGGCGACGTGCTGTTCCGGCTGGACCCCGAGACGCTGGCCGCGGCGCTTTCCGCGGCCGAGGCCGCGGTGGCGGGGGCCGAGGCCAGCCTGACCCAGGCGCAGAACACCGTCACCCGCTATCGCCGGCTGGAGGGCTCGGGCGTCTCGGCGGTGGAGCGCGCCAATGCCGAGGTGGCGCTGAAACAGGCCGAGGCGGATCTGAAATCGGCGGAAGCCGCGCGGGACGCGGCGCGGCTGTCGCTGCAGCGGACCGAGATCAAGAGTCCGCTGGACGGCATGGCGGATGTCGCGGCGGTCTCGGTCGGGGATCTGGTGACGGCGAACCAGTCCGAATCGCTGACCACCATCACCCAGCTCGACCCGATCTATGTCGATGTCTCGGAATCCAGCGCCCGCATGCTGCGCAACCGGGCGCGCATCACGGCCGGCCAGCTGGTGGTCAACGGCGGCGTACAGACCCAGCTTATCCTGGAAACCGGCGAGGAATATCGCGGCGAGGGGCGCATCGTCAGCCCCGGCATCGCGGTGTCGCCCACCACCGGCACCGTGCCGATCCGGCTGCGATTCGACAATCCCGACGGGATGATCCTGCCCGGCCAGTTCCTGCGCGTGAAGCTGACGCTGGGCACCACCCGCGCCGTGCTGGTGCCGCAGCGCGCCACCAGCCGCGCCTCGGACGGCACACTGACCGCCTTCGTCGCCCGCGACGGCAAGGCCCAGCAGGTCACGCTGAGCGAGCAGGGCAGCTATCGCAACAGCTGGATCGTCACCCAGGGCATCAGCCCGGGCGAGCAGCTGATCCTGGACGGGCTGGAGAACCTGCGCGCCGGCACCGAGGTCACCACCGTTCCCGTCACCATCGACGCCCAGGGCGTCGTGCGCGAGGCCAACGGGCGCGGGGAAGGCTAGGCTATGGCGCGCTTCTTCATTCACCGCCCGGTCTTTGCCTGGGTGCTGGCCATCGTGACCATGCTGATCGGCGGCTGGTCGCTGATCAACCTGCCGGTCTCGCAATATCCCGACATCGCGCCGACCACGATCCGCATCACCTCCAGCTATTCGGGGGCGACGGCGCGGGCGGTACAGAATTCGGTGACCACGCCGATCGAGGACGCGCTGACCGGGCTGGAGGGGCTGCTCTACACCGTGTCCTCCTCCTCGACCGGGCGCAGCGTCATCACCCTGACCTTCGACGACAGCGCCGACCCGGTCGATGCGCTGAACGAGGTGCAGTCCAAGGTCCGCTCGGTCGAAAGCCGCCTGCCCGGCCCGGTGCAGAGCAACGGCGTCTCGGTCACCCGCTCGTCCTCGTCGATCCTGATGGTGGGCTCGCTGGTCTCGACCACCGGGCAGCATTCCACCATCGAGCTGGGCAACCTGCTGGAGCAGGTGGTCGAGGGCCCGGTCAAGCGCACCGAGGGCGTGGGCGGGGTCGATGTCTTCGGCTCGGGCTATGCCATGCGGATCTGGATGGACCCGCTGCGGCTGGCGCAGTTCCAGCTGACCCCCACCGACCTGACCACCGCCGTAGCGCAGCAGAACAGCACCGTCTCGGTCGGGGCGCTGGGCGAGCAGCCGGTGGTGGCGGGCCAGCAGTTCACCGCCAACATCACCGCGCAAAGCCAGCTGACCTCGGTCGAGGATTTCCGCAACATCCTGCTGAAGACCGGCGAGGACGGCGCCGCCGTGCGGCTGGGCGACGTGGCCGAGGTCGAGATCGGCCAGACCCGCTATGGCCGCGATTCGCGCTTCAACGGCATGAACGCTTCGGGCTTCGCGGTGAACCTGGCCACCGGCGCCAATGCGGTCGAGACGGCGAATGCCGTGCGCGCCACGCTGGAGGGGCTGAAGAACGCCCTGCCCGAAGGGGTCGAGGTGCATATCGCCTATGACACCGCGCCTTTCGTCGAGCTGTCGATCGAGAAGGTCTATCACACGCTGGTCGAGGCCATCGCGCTGGTCTTCCTGGTGATCCTGCTGTTCCTGCAGAACTGGCGGGCGACGCTGATCCCGATCATCGCCATTCCGGTGGTGCTGCTTGGCACCTTCGGCATGCTGGCGGCGCTGGGCTATTCGGTCAACACCCTGACCATGTTCGCGATGGTGCTGGCCATCGGCCTTCTGGTGGACGACGCCATCGTCGTGGTCGAGAACGTCGAGCGGGTGATGGAGGAGGACCGGCTCGGCCCGGTCGAGGCCACGGAAAAGAGCATGGGCCAGATCAGCGGCGCACTGATCGGCATCGCGCTGGTCCTGTCGGCGGTGTTCCTGCCCATGGGCTTCATGCCCGGCTCGACCGGGGTGATCTATCGCCAGTTCTCGGTCACGATCATCACCGCCATGGTGCTGTCCCTGCTGGTGGCGCTGATCCTGACGCCGGCCATGTGCGCCAGCCTCTTGCGGCAAAGCCACGGCCCGGCGCGCTTCGCCCCGGCCCGCTGGTTCAATGCCGGCTTCGACCGGGTGACGCGCGGCTATTCCGCCACCGTGCGCCGCAGCCTGCGCCGGCCGATGCTGGTCATGCTGCTGCTGGCCGCGATCAGCTACGGCGCGACGGATCTCTTCGGCCGCATGCACACCACCTTCATCCCCGGCGAGGACCAGGGCGTGCTGCAATCGCGCATCTCGCTGACCGAGGGCTCGACCGCGCAGCAGACCGCCGCCGTGGTGCAGGAGATCGAGGACTACATGCTGACCGAGGAAAAGGCGGCGGTGGATTCGGTCTTCGTCGCCATGGGCTTCGGCTTTTCCGGCACCTCGCAAAGCCGGGCCATGGTCTTCGTCAAGCTGCGCGATTTCGACCAGCGCAAGGACCCCGCGCTTTCGGCCAGCGCCGTCGCCTCGCGCGCCAACGAGCGGTTCCAGAACCACCGAGCGGGCCGCATCACCTTCCTGCAGCCGCCGGCGATTCCCCGGCTGGGCAATGCGGCGGGGTTCAGCATGTTCCTGCTGGACCAGACCGGCGGCGGAACCGAGGCGCTGACCCAGGCCGCCAAGGCGCTGGAACAGGCCGCGGCCGAGGACCCGCGCCTGCAGAGCGTCGAAAGCAGCGGCACCGAGACCGAGGCCGCGCTGAGGATCGATATCGATCAGCAGAAGGCGGAAAGCTTCGGCGTCAGCCTGTCGGGGGTGAACGCCATGCTCTCGACCATCTTCGCCGGGACCGAGGTGAACGATTTCGCGCTTGGCGCGCAGCTGCGCCCGGTGATCGTCCAGGCCGCGGCGGCGAACCGCATGCAGCCCGAGGACGTGGACAGCTGGTATGCCCGCAATTCCGACGGCGAAATGGTGCCCTTCACCGCCTTCATGACCACCCGCTGGGAGCCGGTCGAGCCCAGCCTGTCGCGCATGGACGGCATCGACGCCATCGAGGTCACCGGCCAGCAGAGCGACAGCGCCAGCTCGGGCGAGGCGATGGCGGCCATGGAGGAGCTGGTGGCGCAGCTGCCCGGCGGCTATGGCACCGCCTGGACCGGGCTGTCCTATCAGGAGCGGCAGTCGGGCAATCAGGCGCCCTGGCTTTTCGCCCTGTCCGCGCTGGTGGTGTTCCTGTCGCTGGCGGCGCTTTACGAAAGCTGGTCGATCCCGTTCTCGGTCATGCTGGCGGTGCCGGTGGGGGTGCTGGGCGCGGTGGTGGCGGCGCTGACCTTCGGCCAGGCCAATGACGTCTATTTCAAGGTCGGCATCCTGACCACCATCGGCCTTGCCGCCAAGAACGCCATCCTGATCGTCGAATTCGCCCGCGACCTGGAACGGTCCGGCCGCGCCACCGTCGCGGCGGCGGTCGAGGCGGCGCGGCTGCGGCTGCGGCCGATCCTGATGACCTCGCTGGCCTTTATCCTGGGCGTGCTGCCGCTGGCCATCGCCACCGGGGCGGGGGCGGCGGCGCAGAACTCGATCGGCATCGGGGTGATGGGCGGCATGATCGCCGCGACCTTCCTCGGCATCTTCATGGTCCCGGCATTCTACGTTACCGTGCGCCGGCTGACCGACAGGAGAGCCCGGACATGAACGACCAACCCCGACTGACCTCGCTGGCGCATGGCGGCGGCTGCGGCTGCAAGCTGGCGCCCTCGGTTCTACGCGAACTCTTGGCCGACCAGCCGTTCGCGGCGGCGTTCCCGCAATTGCTGGTCGGGACCGAGACCTCGGACGACGCGGCGGTGTATCAGGTGGACGACAACACCTGCGTCATCGCCACCACGGATTTCTTCATGCCGATGGTGGACGATCCGCGCGCCTTCGGCCGCATCGCCGCGACCAATGCGATTTCCGACATCTATGCCATGGGCGGGCGGCCGATCATGGCGCTGGCGATCCTGGGCATGCCCATCGACAAGCTGGCGCCGGACCAGATCCGCGAGATTCTGGAGGGCGGACGCGAGATCTGCCATCAGGCCGGCATTCCGGTGGCGGGCGGCCATTCCATCGACGCGCCCGAGCCGATCTATGGCCTGGCCGTGATCGGCCTCTGCCACCCGTCCGAACTGCGCCGCAATGCCGATGCACGGCCGGGCGACGCGCTGATCCTGACCAAGGGGCTGGGCGTCGGCATCTATTCCGCCGCCATCAAGAAGGGCGCGCTGGACCAGGCCGGCATAGACGAGATGGTCGCCTCGGCCACCACGCTGAACAAGGTCGGCGCCGAGCTGGCCAAGCGGGCCGATGTCCATGCCATCACCGACGTGACCGGCTTCGGCATCCTGGGCCACGGGCTGGAGATCGCCCGGGGCGCCGGGCTGCGCCTGCGGCTGGAGCAGGCGGCGCTGCCGCTTCTGTCGCGCGCGGCGGCGCTGGCCGAGGCGGGATTCGTTACCGGCGCCTCGCTGCGGAACTGGGCCGCCTATGGCGCCGAGGTGGCGCTGCCCGAGGGGCTGCCCGATTGGCGTCGCCACCTGCTGACCGATCCGCAGACCTCGGGCGGGCTGCTGGTCGCCGTGGCCCCCGAGGCGGCCGAGGAGGTTCTGGCGCAGATTCGCGCCGCCGGTCATCCGCTGGCCGCCGTGGTCGGGCATTGCGCGGCGGGCGAGCCGGGAATCGCCGTGGCCTGACGGTTCTTTGGGTATCTGAGGAGCAAAGAAGTCCGGCCGGGGCAGGAACCGCCGCCGCCAGCCGGCGTTGGGCCGGCAGGAGGATGCAGCCCCATGTCGCAGATTTCCCTGATTCGTATCGCCGTGCTGGGCCTGACGCTGGCCTGGCCGGCCCTGCCGGTATCGGCCCAGACCGCCCCCGCCGGGGATGAAAAGCCGGCGCAGGCCGTCGCCGGGGCCGGCGAATGCCCGCCCGCCGCGACCCAGGCAGAGCCGGCCACGCCCGAGACGGCCTCGGCCGACGGCACGGCGCCGGCCAATTCCGGCTCGACCGGCTGGACCGGCGGCACCGGCGGATCGCTGATCGGCACCAACCCGTCCGGCGCGAATCACGCCACCAAAACCTGGCAGCCCGCCACCGCCCGCGGCCTCGATCTGGCGGGGCGGCCGGAACCGGCCCCGGCCTGCTAAGGCGGCGGGGCGATTGACGCCGCCCCCTTCGCCGCCGAAGATGCGGGCAAAAGGGGGACCGCCTTGGACGACAGCCCGATTTCCGCCTCGATCGAGGCGCATTCGCCCTATTCCGAATCACTGGGGATGGAGGTGGTCGCCGCGACGCGCGACGCGGTCGTGCTGCGCATGCCGGTGACCCGGACGCTGACCAACCGCAACGGCGTGCTGCATGGCGGCGCGATCATGAGCCTGGCCGATCATGCCGCCGGCACCGCCACCCATCTGCGGCTGCCGCCGGGCGCCGCGACCACGACGCTGGAAAGCAAGACCAATTTCCTGCGGCCGATCCGATTGGGCGACGTGGCCGAGGCGCGGCCCGCGGCCCTGCATCTGGGCCGCACCACCATGGTCTGGCAGACCACGATCACCCGCCGGGACGGCAAGGTGGCGGCCGTCGTCACCCAGACCCAGCTGGTGCTGGAATGGAAGGATCCCGACTGATCACTCGGCCGGGTCGATGGCCAGAACCACCTCGGCCAGTCCCTCGACCCCGCCCTGCAGCCGGTCGCCCGCCCCGACCGCGCCGACCCCGGCCGGCGTGCCGGTCATGATCAGGTCGCCCGGCGCAAGGTGGTAGTAATGCGACAGGTCGGCGATCAGCTCGGGGATGGACCAGACCATGTCCGAGATCCGCGCCCCCTGCCGCACCGTGCCGTTCACCTGCAAATGGATGCGCTGCGCCGCCGGGGCGAAGTCCCGCGCCGGGGTCAGGGCCGAGAGCACCGCCGCGCCCTCGAAATTCTTGCCGAGATCCCAGGGCCGTCGCTTGTCCTTGGCCGCGGCCTGCAGGTCCCGCCGGGTCATGTCGAGCCCCGAGCCATAGCCCCAGACCGCCGCCATCGCCTGCCCGGCCCCGATGCGGAAGGCCGGGGCGCCCAGGGCGACGACCAGCTCGATCTCGTGATGCAGGTCGCACGTGCCGGGAGGATAGGGCAGGGTCGCGCCGCTTTGTCGCACCGCATGGGCGGATTTCAGGAAATAGAACGGCGCCTCGCGATCCACCTCGCTGCCCATCTCGGCAGCATGGGCGGCATAGTTGCGGCCGACGCAAAAGATGCGGTTCACGGGAAACCGGGCCTGCTGCCCGATCACGGGCAGGGCGGCGGGCGGCGGCGGGGGAAACAGGAATTCGGCCATGCCGCGACCCTGCCACGGCAACACCGTCGCGGCAAGCGTGCCGGCCGCCGTTGCCCGCCCCGGATTTTCGTGGCAAGAGAGCACAAAGCCAACCGAGAGCAGGGTTCGCACAGATGACCGATTTCGCGCAACGCCGCACCATGATGGTCGATACCCAGGTTCGCCCGAACGAAGTGACCAGCTATCCCGTGATCGAGGCGATGCTGAGCGTCCCGCGCGAGCAGTTCGTTCCGGAGTCGCGCCGGGACGTCGCCTATGTCGGCAACAATATCGACCTTGTCCCCGGCCGCGTGCTGCTCGAGCCGCGCACGCTGGGCAAGATGATGGATGTGCTGAACCTGCAGACCAGCGACCTGGTGCTGGATGTGGGCTGCGGCTACGGCTATTCCGCCGCCGTCATGGCCCGCATCGCCGAGGCCGTCGTCGCCGTCGAGGAGGATGCCGCCATGGCCGCCGAGGCAGAGAGCCGGCTGGCCGCGCAGGACGTCTTCAACGTCGCCGTGATCCAGGGCCCGCTGGCCGAGGGCTGCGCCGGCCAGGCCCCCTATGACGCCATCCTGATCGAGGGCGCGGTCGAGCAGGTCCCCGACGCGCTGGTCGACCAGCTGCGCGAGGGCGGCCGCATCGTCGCCCTGTTCCGCGAGAACAACCTGGGCACCGTCCGCCTCGGCCACAAGCTGGACGGGCGGGTGAACTGGCGCTTTGCCTTCAACGCCGCCGCGCCGATCCTGCCGGGCTTTGCGCGCCCGCGGGGCTTCGCCTTGTGACTGCCGACAGGAAAGGCCATGGGATGTTTCGCAAAACGCTGAGAACCCTGCGCCGCCCGCTGATCGCGGCGCTGCTCGCGGGGGCGACGGCCCTGCCGGCAAGCGCCGAGACCCTGGCCGACGCCATGGTCGCGGCCTATCGCCATTCGGCATTGCTGGACCAGAACCGCGCCGTGCTGCGCGCTGCGGACGAGGACGCGGCCACGGCGCTGGCCCAGCTGCGCCCGGTCGTGCAATGGATCGCCGAGCACGGCTTCCAGAAGATCGAGGGCAATATCGGCCGCTCGACCAGCATCGGGCTGCAGGCGCAGGTCACGCTTTACGACTGGGGCCGCAACGCCATCGCCATCGACGCCGCCAAGGAGACCGTTCTGGCCACCCGCGCCGCGCTGGTCGGGGTCGAGCAGGACGTGCTTCTGGGCGCGGTGCAGGCCTATCTGGACGTGCGCAGCGCCACCGAGCAGGTCGACCTGCAGGCCAATTCCGTGCGGGTGATCGGCCAGGAACAACAGGCCGCCTCGGACCGGTTCGAGGTGGGCGAGATCACCCAGACCGACGTGTCGCAGGCCGATGCCGCCCTGGCAGCCGCCCGGGCCAGCCTGGCCGCGGCGCAGGGCAATCTGGAAATCGCCCGCGAAAGCTATCGCGCCGCGACCGGCCGGGCGCCTGGCACCTTGGCCCCGCCGCCGCCCACGCCGGCGCTGCCCGCCTCGCTGGAGGCTGCGCGCCAGATCGGCCAGCGCAGCCACCCGGCGATCCGCCAGGCGCAGCGCCTGGCCGCCGCCGCCGAGCTGGGCGTGGCCGCCGCCGCCGCCGAGCGCAATCCGACGCTGACCGGCCAGGCCAGCATCGGCCGGTCGCGGGAGCTGTCGGCGCAGACGGGCCTTGAGGGGACCCGCGACAGCCTTGGCGCCTCGCTGAGCCTCTCGCAGACGATCTATTCCGGCGGACGCCTGCCCTCGGCGCATCGCAAGGCCATGGCGCGGCGGGACGAGGCGCGGGGGGCGCTGCTGCATGTCTCGCGCCAGGTCGACGAGGCGGTCGGCAGGGCCTGGGCAGGAATCGACGTGGCGAGGGCGCAGATTCGCGCCATCGACGAGCAGATCGTCGCCGCGCAGCAGGCCTATGAAGGCGTGCGAGAGGAGGCGACGCTGGGCGCGCGCACCACTCTGGACGTGCTGGATGCCGAACAATCGCTGCTCGAGGCGCGGGCCGACAAGATTTCGGCCGAGGCCAATCTGCAATTAGCACATTATCAACTTCTGGCTGCTATGGGTTTGTTGACGGTGGAAAACCTGAAACTGGGGATACCGACCTATGACCCATCGGCCTATTACAACGCGGTGCAGGACGCACCCTATACCAGCAGGCAGGGCGAAAGCCTCGACCGCGTGTTGCGCGCGATCGGCAGGGACTGACGCCGCCCTCGATCCGGGGGCGCATCATGCAGCATGAAATGATGCGCCATCCGAACCCGCCCCCCGGGTCGGACAATGTCGGCGACGTGCTGGCCTCGATCCGCCGGCTCATCGCGCAGGATGAGGTGGGCTGCCGCATCCCGAATCAGACGCTGAACACGCCGCCGCCCGCGGATGGCCCGCCGGAGGCGCGGATCGCGCCGGTCCTGGCCGGGCAGTCCGCATCCCCGGCGCGAATCACCCCCCTGGTGCTGGACAGCAGCACGCTGGTCGCGCGCGCCCCGGTGCAATCGGCCGAGGCTGGGCAGCCCCGGGTCGATGCAGACCGGTCCGATCCGGAACCGCAGGCGGCCGACGAGGAATCGCTGCCGTTCGGCGACTGGCTGCGCGAGCCGCCGCAAGAGGCGGCAGGCGAACCGCATCCCAAACAGCCCGAGGCCCGCCCCGAAAAGGGCGCCGACGCAGAGCCGGCCCCGCCCGAGGCGGCGGAGGCTGAAGCGGCTGAGCCCGAAGCCCCCTTGCTGATGAGCTGGCCGGAGCCGGCGCAGATCCAACCCTTTGGCCCTTCGCTGGAAGAGCCTTCCCTTCCCACCGTGCAAATGGAGGAAACCATGCTGCATGCAAATGCTTCCGTGACCCCGATCAACCCCGCTGCCGAGGCGCAGGCCGCCGAGGCCATCGTCCGCGACTCGGGCGAGCCGCATCTCTTCGCGCCGCAGGAAAAGGACGCGCAAAAGGGCACGCATCTGCGCGGCATGATCCGCGAGGCGATCCGGCAGGAACTGCAGGGCGAGATCGGCAACCGCCTCAGCCGCAACCTGCAGCAGATGATCCGCCACGAGATCGAGCTGGCCCTGCGCCAGATGTGCGAACAGGACTGATCCGCGCGCCCGCGACCGGCCGGCGCCATGCCCCGGCATCGCAGCCGGCGGATTCCGCGGCGGAAGCCCGGCTCGTCCTAGTTCAGGTATCTCTCGGGATCGACGCTGTCGAAACCGTTGCGGACCTCGAAATGGACGACGCCCTGGCTGCGGGTCTTGCCCAGGGGGGTGCCGGCGCTGACCGCCTGGCCCTTGCTGACGGCCACATCGTCCAGCCCGGCATAGACGGTCATCAGATTGCCGTCGTGCCGCACCACGATGATCGGCACCTGGTCGGTGTCGCGGGTGATCGCGGCAACCGTCCCGCTGCCGGCGGCCGAAACCGTGCTGCCCGGCGCCGCCGAGATGTCGATGCCGTCGTTCTTGCCCTTCTGATAGGGGCGGATGATGGCACCGTCGGCGGGCATGCGGAACCTGCCGCTGCCCGAGGCAGCGGTGCGGGTCTTGCCCAGATCGGGGCTGGCCGGCTTGTCCACCGGGCTGGCGACGGGTTTCGTCTGCTCGTTCGGCAGCGGCTGGGCCGAAGAGGGCGGGCGCGGCGTCGGGCTGCCGCTGCCCGGCGCGGTGACGACCGCCGTGGCCGACGGGGCCTGTCCGGCGACCGGGATCAGCAGGCGCTGGCCGATGCGCAGGGCCATGTTCTGCGACAGACCGTTCCACTGCGCCAGATCGTTGGCCGAGACGTTGTATTTGCGGGCGATGGACCAGGCCGTCTCTCCGGCCGCGACGACATGCTGCCTGGGCTGGCTCGACGCCGGCAGCGTGGTGCTGGTCACCGCCCCCGCCCCGGCCGGGGGCACGTCCGGCTGCCTGATGCCCTGGCCGGCAAAGGGATCGCTGACCTGCCCGGTAGAGGAGGCGACCGCCGCCGGGGCGCCGCCCGCGACCCGGCGCGGCAGCGCGACCACCGCGCCCGGGTTCAGCACGGTATTGGCGCCGATGGCGTTGTGGCTGGCCAGTTCGGCCGCATTCAGGCCCAGCCGGGCGGCGATGGTGGCCACGGTGTCGCCCTGCCGCGCAATGGCGACCTGATAGCCGGGATAGGAGATCACCCCGCGCTGGTCCGGGGCCGGGCGGGGCTGGGCGCGTGCCGCCGCCCCGGCGGTGTCCAGCCCGCCGCCGCCCCAGCCGCGCAGGTCGGGGTCGAAATTGCTGAAATCCAGGCCGCCCTGCGGCCCGCAGGACGCCAGAATCGCCGCGGCGCCGGCGGCCATGGCCAACTGCCTGATCTTGATCATCTGCCCGTTCCTCACTCTGGACGGCCGGGGGTCATGTCTGTCCCAACCCCTCGACCAGCGGCACGAAGCGCACCTGCCGCAATTCGTCATAGTCAAAGCCGTTTTCGCCGCGGCGCACGCGGATCAGCGTCTGCACCGCATCCGACTGCCCGACCGGCACCACCATGATACCGCCGATCTTCAACTGCGCCAAGAGCGGGCCCGGAGGATCCTCGGCCGCCGCCGTCACCATGATGCGATCGAAGGGCGCCTGCTCGGGCAGCCCGCGCGAGCCGTCCGCGACCAGCGCGGTGATGTTGGTCAGGCCCAGGTCGCGAAACAGCGCCTCGGCCTCGGCCACCAGCCGGCGGTGGCGGTCGATGGTATAGACCCGCCGGCAGAGCAGCGACAGGACCGCCGCCTGGTAGCCCGAGCCGGTGCCGATCTCCAGCACCTTGTCGCGCGGCCCGACCTCCAGCGCCTGGGTCATCAGCCCCACGACCGAGGGCTGGCTGATGGTCTGGCCGCAGGGGATGGGCAGCGGCGTGTCGTCATAGGCGCGATCCTCGAAGTGGCCGCGGACGAATTCGCCGCGGTCGATGCGCTCCATCGCCTCGAGCACGCGCGGATCGGTGACCCCGCGCTGCCGCAGCGCGAACAGGAAGCGCATCTTGCGTTCGGCCGTCTCGGGATCGTCGCTCATGCCCAGGTTCAGCCCTCCTCCAGCACGCCGCGCAGCTCGGCCAGGGTCTTGTGGCAGGTCAGGTCCGGCCGCATCGGCGTCAGCGAGATATAGTCGCGCATATTCGCGTCCACGTCACTCTCCGGCGTGGCCTGCGCCGTCTGCGAGCCGCCCAGCACCCACAGGAACCGCCGGCCGTTCGGCGCGTGATAGGGCTCGACCTCGAAGCGCACGCCCTGACGGCGGCCCTGGGGCGCGACGCGCGTGCCCTTGACCGAAGCCGCGTCGCAGGGCGGGAAGTTGATATTGTAGAACAGCCGGAAATCCTCGTCCGAGGTCCAGTCGCCGTAATCCAGCAATTGCCGGATCAGCCGCGGCCCGTGCGCGCGCGCCGCCTGGAACGGATCGTCCAGCACGGCGGTGCGTTGGCCCATGTATTGCGACAGGGCGATGGCGGGCAGGCCCTGCAGCGCCGCCTCCATGGCGCCGCCGACCGTGCCGGAATACATCACGTTCTCGCCCGAATTGTTGCCGCGGTTCACGCCCGACAGCACCAGGTCCGGCGGGCTCTCGCGCATCACGTCGGCGATGGCGGCCAGGACGCAATCGGCCGGCGTGCCCTCGGCGGCGAAGCGGCGCGGCCCCAGCTCGGCGATCAGCGTCGGATGGACATAGCTGATGCAATGCGCGACGCCCGACTGCTCGAAGGCGGGGGCGACGGTCCAGACCTCGCCCCCCGGGCCCGCGACCTCGGCCGCGATGGCCTCCAGCGCCTCGAGTCCCGGCGCGTTGATGCCGTCGTCATTGGTGATCAGAATGCGCATATCCGTCCCTGTCCGGCCGCCGCGCGGGGCCACGTCTCGCGCCGCCCGCGCCCTTGCCGTTATCTGCCCGTCCCCTCATGCTTTATCCGCGCCACAGCCTTGCGACAACCCGCTCGAAGGGCCACGGAAGCGTTTGACGCCGGGCTGTTGCCGGGGCAGCATCGAGACAAGGCAATAAGCCGGGCAGGACATGCAGATCTATCTTCCCATTGCCGAGGTGGTGGTCAACGCGCTGGTGCTGATCGGACTCGGCGGCATTGTCGGGCTGATGTCCGGCCTGTTCGGCGTGGGCGGAGGTTTCCTGATCACGCCGCTGCTGTTCTTCATCGGCATTCCGCCGGCCATCGCGGTGGCGACCGGCGCCAACCAGGTCGTGGCCTCGTCCTTTTCCGGCGTGCTGGCGCATGTCAAGCGCAAGACCGTCGACTTCCGCATGGGCTGGGTGCTGCTGGCGGGCGGGCTGGTCGGCTCGTCCGCGGGGGTGCTGCTGTTCAACATGCTGTCGCGGCTGGGCCAGGTCGATCTGGTGGTGCAGCTCTGCTACGTGATCTTCCTGGGCCTGATCGGCGCGATGATGCTGCAGGAAAGCCTGCGGGCGCTGCACCGCGCGCGCCGCAGCGGGCCGATCAAGCCGATGCGCCGCCACCAGCACGGCTGGGTGCACAAATGGCCGCTGAAGATGAAGTTCCGCGCCTCGGGCCTGTATATCAGCGCCATTCCGGTGCTGCTGGTCGGGGCGGCCGTCGGCGTGCTGGGCGCGCTGATGGGCGTGGGCGGCGGCTTCATCATGGTGCCGGCGATGATCTATCTGCTGGGCATGCCGACCAAGGTGGTCATCGGCACCTCGCTGTTCCAGATCACCTTCCTGTCGGCCTATACCACGCTGATGCATGCCGTCTCGTCGAACACGGTGGATGTGATGCTGGCGGTGCTGCTGATCGTCGGCGGGGTCACCGGGGCGCAGATCGGCACGCATCTGGGCGCGCGGCTGCGGGCCGAGCAGCTGCGCATCCTGCTGGCGCTTCTGGTGCTGGCGGTCTGCGGCAAGCTGGCGCTGGACCTGTTCCTGCGCCCGGACGAGCTGTACTCGATCACGCCGGGGATCCTGCGATGAGACGCGCGCTTGCCCCGCTGCTGGCCCTGATGCTGCTGGCCCTGCCGCTGGCCGCGCAGCAGCCGCCCCCTGCCCTGCCCTCCCCTGCTCTGCCGTCCGAGCAGATCGTCGCCGGCCTGTCGCGCGACGACGTGGACATCACCACCAGCTTCGACGGCTCCGAGATCATCATCTACGGCGCCATCAAGCGCGAATCCCGCATTCCGCAGGGCGAGCCGCTGGACGTGATCGTCGTGGTCGAGGGGCCGTCCCAGGCCCTGACCGTGCGGCACAAGGAGCGCCGGCTGGGGATCTGGATCAACACCGGCCGGGTCAGCATCGGCTCGGCGCCCAGCTTCTATGTCGTGGCCTCGACCCGCCCGCTGCACCTGATCCTGACCCCCGAGGAGGACCAGCGCTACCGCGTCTCGATCCCGCTGGCGATGCGGGCCTTTGCCGGGCCGATGGAGGTCGAGGACGCCGTGCCCTATACCGAGGCGCTGATCCGCCTGCGCCGCGCCGCCGACCTGTATCGCCAGGACGACGGCGCCGTGCGGCTGGCCGAGCAGACGCTGTTCCGCGCCGATGTCCGCCTGCCCGCCAATCTGATCGAGGGCTATTACAGCACCCGCATCTTCCTGCTGCGCGACGGCAAGGTCATCGACACCTTCCGCGCCCCGATCGAGGTGCGCAAGGTCGGGCTGGAACGCTGGCTCTATCGCCTGGCGCTGGGACAGCCCTTCATCTACGGCATCATGTCGCTGGCCATCGCGGTGGCGGCGGGCTGGGGCGCCTCGGCCGCGTTCCGGCTGGTCAAGCGGTCCTAGCCGCGCCGGAACGGGCCCATCTCGGCCATGAAGGCCATCTCCTGGCCAACCGCCTGACGCTCGCGCCGCAGGTAGTCGGCGATGGCCTTCCTGAAGCCCGGGTCCGCCACCCAATGCAGCGAATGGGTCTGGCTGGGCATGTAGCCGCGCGCCAGCTTGTGCTCGCCCTGCGCCCCGGCCTCGACGCGGGACAGGCCATGGGCGATGGCCCAGTCGATGGCCTGGTGATAGCACAGTTCGAAATGCAGGAAGGGGTGGTCCTCGACGCAGCCCCAATAGCGGCCGTAAAGCGCATCCCGCCCGATCAGGTTCAGCGCCCCGGCGATGGGCCGGCCCTCGCGCTCGGCCAGGACCAGCAGGCAATCGTCGCGCATGGTGTGGTGCAGGATGTCGAAGAAGGCGCGGGTCAGGTAGGGCCGGCCCCATTTGCGCCCGCCGGTATCCTGATAGAAGCGCCAGAAGGCGTCCCAATGCCCGGGCCGGATCTGGTCCCCGGTCAGGCTGCGGATGCTGCCGCCGAAAGCCTGCGCCCGCTCGCGTTCCTTGCGGAGGGCCTTGCGCTTGCGCGAGGACAGCTGCGCCAGGAAGTCGTCATAGGTCGCATAGCCCTGGTTCAGCCAGTGGAACTGCTCGCTGGCGCGGGGCAGGAAGCCGGCCGCCTCGCCCAGCTCGGCCTCGGCCTCGCTGCAGAAGGTCACATGCGCGCCCGACAGGCCCGATTGCTGCGCGAATTGCGCCATGGCCGCCAGCAGCCCGCGCTGCACCGCCGGGCTGGGCGCGATCAGCCGCGGCCCGGTGACCGGGGTGAAGGGCACGGCGCATTGCAGCTTGGGGTAATAGCGCCCGCCCGCCCGCTCATAGGCCTGCGCCCAGCCGTGGTCGAAGATATATTCGCCCTGGCTGTGGGTCTTGACATAGCAAGGCGCGACGCCCGCCACCGCGCCGTCCAGCCGGGCGACCAGATGGCTCGGGTGCCAGCCGGCCTCTTCGCCGACCGAGCCGGATTCCTCCAGCGCCGACAGGAAGCGATGCGTGGTGAAGGGGTTGGCGTCGGCCCCGCAGCCGTCCCATTCGGCGGCGTCGATCCCGGAAATCGCAGGCAGGACGGAAACGGCAAGCTCGCTCATGGCGGGAAACATAGGCGCGGGCGCGGCGATTGTCAGGGCTTGGCGGGCAGGTAATGCTCGAATGTGATATTGTCGGCGACGCGGCGCGCCTCGGCCTCGGCGGCGGTCGAGCGCACGGTCCAGCACAGCACCGGCACGCCGCGCGCCTTCAGCGCCGCCACCGCCGGATTGCCCAGATCCCTGCGGTCATGCGAGATGAAGCTGGCCCCCACCCGGTCGAAATCGCCGATGGCCGCCAGATGCGCGCGCGTGGCGTCGTCCAGCATCGGCCAGTCCCCGGCCTCGTAGCCGCAAGTGGTCAGCCCCACCGTCACCCCGGGCGCCGCGGCATGGAAGGCCGCCACCGCATGCGGGTTGAAGGACATGACCGCGACCGGCCCGTCATAGCCGGAAAGCAGCCGCGCCACCTCGGCCTGCAGATCGCCCACCTCGGCCGAGGAACGCATGCTCTGGTCCTTGATCTCGATCAGCAGCGGCACCCGGCCCGCGACCTCGTCCAGCAGTTCGGCCAGCGTCGGGATATGCTCCTCGGTGCCCATGATGCGCAGCATGGACAGCGCGTCGATGCCCAGGGCGCTGACCAGCCCCTCGGCCCCGGTCAGGCGCGGCAGGTCGTCGTCGTGAAACACCAGCGCGGTGCCGTCCGACGCGCGCTGGATGTCGCATTCGATGCCGTAGCCGGCGGCGATGGCGGCGCGGAACGCCGCCATGCTGTTTTCCGGCACGCCCGGCCCGTGCAGCCCGCGATGGGCGACGGGCAGGCGCAGGAAATCCGGGTGAAGGCCCATCAGGCGAACTCGAAGATCGCCTCGACCTCGACCGCGACGCCGCGCGGCAGGGCCGGGGCCGAGACGGCGGCGCGGGCATGGCGGCCCTTGTCGCCGAAGACCTCGACCATCAGGTTCGAGCAGCCGTTGATCACCTCGGGCTGGTCGGTGAATTCGGCCGTCGAGTTGACGAAGCCGGTCAGCTTGACCACCCGCACCACCCGGTCCAGCGACCCCAGCGCCGCCCGCGCCTGCGCCAAGAGCGCCAGGCCGCAGCCGCGCGCCGCCTCGGCCCCCTCCTCGACCGCCAGGTCGGCGCCCAGGCGGCCCTTGGCCGGGCTGATCTGGCCCGAAACGAACAGCAGGTTGCCCGTGATCACATAGGGCACGTAATTCGCCGCCGGGGCCGGCGCGTCGGGCAGCGTGATCCCCAGCTCTGCCAGTTTCGTCTCGATGGACATGCTATCCTCCTACCAGTCGATGAAATCGCGGAAATCGCTCAGCACGATGCGCCAGGTGTCCAGCGCATCGTCGAAATTCTTGCGTCCGATGCCGTCCTCCGCAACCCCGATATCCATTTCCACGAAAGGGTCGCCGGTCTCGTCCAGATAGACCTTGCCGAAACGCTTTTCTCGGTTCCAGCGATTGGCCATCGTCTCGGACATCGGCTCGTCCAGGTCGAAGCCGGCCGAGAACTGGATCGCGGCGCAGAGCTTTTCGCAATGGTAGAAATAGACCGAGAACCTGGTGCCGTCGATGCGGCTTTCGATCAGCGGGTCGCCCACCGCATCGGTCGAAAGCGTCGCAGGCAGGCCGAAATCCTGCATCATCAGCAGGATCGCCTCGGGGTCGCCCACGACCTGCGCTTGCGCGGCGGGCGCCTGCATCAGCGCCGCCAGCACAAGGGGAACCAGGGTTCGCATCATCTTCTCCGTCACGGAATTGCGCGCTGATTACCGCGTCGCGCGTCAGGCCACCAGAGCTTCCGCGCGCTTCAGGTCGACGCTGACCAGCTGGCTGACCCCCTGCTCGACCATGGTCACGCCGAACAGCCGGTCCATGCGCGACATGGTGACGGCGTGGTGGGTGATCACAAGGAAGCGGGTGTCGGTGCGCCGCGTCATCTCGTCCATCAGGTCGCAGAATCGGGTGACGTTGGCGTCGTCCAGGGGCGCGTCCACCTCGTCCAGCACGCAGATCGGCGCGGGGTTCGCGAGAAAGACCGCGAAGATCAGCGCCAGCGCCGTCAGCGTCTGCTCTCCGCCCGAGAGCAGGCTGAGGGTGCTGAGCTTTTTCCCCGGCGGCTGGCACATGATCTCCAGCCCCGCCTCCAGCGGGTCGTCGGATTCGACCAGCACCAGCCGCGCCTCGCCGCCGCCGAACAGATGCGTGAACAGCGTGGTGAAATTGGCGTTCACCGTGTCGAAGGCCGAAAGCAGCCGCTCGCGCCCCTCGCGGTTCAGGCTGCCGATGCCCTGGCGCAGCTTGCGGATCGCCTCGGTCAAGTCCTCTTTCTCGGCGCCCAGCCGGTCGCGCTCGGTCTCCAGCTCGCGCTTGTCCTCCTCGGCGCGCAGGTTCACGGCCCCCAGCGCGTCGCGGCTCTGGCGCAGCCGGGCGATCTGCTCCTCCAGCGCCTCGGCGGCGATCTCCTCGACCTCGCCCAGGAATTCCAGCAGCGCCTCGGGCGTGGCCTCAAGCTCCTCATGGATGCGCAGGCGGGCGGCGGCTTCGGCCTCGATGGCGGCCTCGGCGCGGGCCTCGCGGGCGGCGCGGCTCTCGCGCGCATCGGATGCGGCGCGCTCGGCCTCGCGCTCGGCCTCGGCGGCAAGGCGCAGCGCCTGATCGGCGGCGGACAGCGCATCGCGGGCGCGGGCCAGCCGGTCGGCGGCCTGCGCCTCGGCCTCGGTCAGCACCTCGCGGCGCTCGGCGAGGATCTCGGGCTGGGCCTCGGCCTCCTCCAGATCGGCCGCGGCCTGGTCGCGACGGGCGGCGAGTTCGGCGGCACGGGTGCCGGCCTGATCCAGCCGCAGGCGCCAGCCGGATTCCTCCTTGGCGATCTCTTGCAGGCGCTTGGTGCGGGCATTCGCCTCGCGCCGCAGCTCGTCCAGCGCGCCGCGCCGGGTCAGGGTGGCGATGCGCGCCGCCTCGACGCCCATGCGGGCATGGTCCAGCGCCGAGGCCGCGGCGCCGCGATCGGGCAGTTCGGCCAGCGCCCGCTCGGCCTCGGCCAGCCGGGCGCGGGCGTCCAGCGCATCCTCGCGATGCCGGGCCAGTTCGGCGCGGGCCGATTCGGCGCGGCTTTGCGCCATCGACAGCTCGGATTCGGCGCGGGTCACGGCGCGCACGGCATCCGACAGCCCACGCTCGGCCTCGCGCCGGGCATCGCGGGCGCGCTTCTCGGCCTCGGTCGCGGCCAGGTGGCGGTCGCGCAGCGCCTGATGCGCGGCCTGCGCATCCTCGGCGCGGGCCTGCGCGGTCTCGACATGTTCGGTCAGCTCGACCAGCTGGTTGACCTTTTGCAGATGCAGCGCGGCCGAGGAGGCCGCCTCGCCCGCCATCACCCGCATGCCGTCCCAGCGGAACAGGTCTCCGTCCCGCGTCACCAGCCGCTGGCCGGGGGCGAGCTGCGCCTGCATCGCCGCGCCCATTTCCGCATCCGCGACCAGCCCGACCTGCGACAGCCGCCGCGCCAGCGCCTCGGGGCCGTCCACATGCGGCGCCAGCGGCTCGGCGCCCGCCGGCAGCGGCTGCGGCGCGTCATAGCCCGGCAGCCGGTGCCAGCCCGAGCCGTCCTCGGCCAGCCCCACGCCCAGGTCGTCGCCCAGCGCCGCGCCGAAGGCGGTCTCGTAGCCGCGCGCCACGCGCACCAGATCCAGGATCGAGCCGCCGCTATTGCCGCGTTCCACCAGACGCTTCAGCGCCGCCATCTCGGCATTCAGCGCCGAAACCTCGCCCTCGGCCTCGGCGCGGGCCGAGCGGGCAGCGGATTCCTCGGCCTCCAGCGCGGCGCGGGCCTCCTCGGCCGCGGCCAGCGCCTCCTCGGTCTGCTCGACGCGGTCGCGGGCTTCCTCCTGCGCCGCCTCGGCGGCTTCGCGGGCGCTCGCGGCCTCAGTGCCGGCCTCGGCGGCGCGAGCGGCGGCCGCCTCGGCCTCGGCGGCGGCGCGGGTGGCGCGGTCCTGCATCTGCCGCAGGTCGTGGACCAGCCGCTCGGCGGATTGGTGACGGGCGGCGAGGCGGGCGGATTCGTCGGTCAGCTCGGCCAGCTTGGCCTCGACCTCGCGCAACGCCTCGGCGGCTTCCTCGGCGGCGGTGCCGGCGGCCTCCAGCCGTTCGTCATGGCCCTGCCCGGCCTTTTCCAGCTCACGCCTTTCCCATTCCAGCCGCGCGATCACCTCGCCGGCGTCGCGGTTCAGCGCCGATTCCCGCTCGATGTCGCGGTCGAGCTGGGCGATGCGCGCCAGAAGCGTCTGGATCGCCTGGGCGGCGCGGGCCTCGGCCTCGTCCAGCGCCTCGCGCTCGACGGTGGCGCGGGACAGGATGGCGCTCGCGACCTGTTCTTCCTCGCGCAGCGGCGGCAGCTTCGTCTCGGCCGCCTCGCGGGCGGCGATGGCGTGGCGGGCCTGGGCCTCGGCCTCGGTGGCGGCGCGGATCGCGGCCCGCAGCGCCTCGGCCGTCCCTGCCTTGGCCTGGTCGGCCTCGGCCCAGCGGCGATAAAGCAGCACGCCCTCGGCCCGGCGCAGGGCGGCGCCGATCTCGCGATAGCGCGCGGCGGCGCGGGCCTGCCGGGCCAGGCTGGCGGCCTGGGTGGACAGCTGGTCCAGCGTGTCGTCGACGCGGGTCAGGTTCGCCTCGGCCGCGTTCAGCTTCAGCTCGGCCTCGTGCCGGCGCTGGTAGAGGCCGGAAATCCCCGCCGCCTCCTCCAGCACCCGGCGGCGCGCCTTGGGCTTGGCGTTGATCAGCTCGGAAATCTGTCCCTGCCGCACCAGCGCCGGCGAATGCGCCCCGGTCGAGGCATCCGCGAACAGCATCTGCACGTCGCGCGCCCGCACCTCTTTCCCGTTGATGCGATAGGCCGAACCGGCGTCGCGGGTGATGCGGCGGGAGATGTCCAGCGTGTCGGCGTCGTTCAGCCCGGCGGGGGCAAGGCGCTGCTTGTTGTCGATGGTCAGCGTGACCTCGGCATGGGCGCGGGCGGAGCGCCGGGCGGTGCCGGCAAAGATCACGTCCTCCATCCCCTCGCCGCGCATGGCGGTGGGCCGGTTTTCGCCCATGACCCAGCGCAGCGCCTCCAGCAGGTTCGACTTGCCGCAGCCGTTCGGGCCGACCACGCCGGTCAGGCCCTCGTGGATGACCAGGTCGGTCGGGTCCACGAAGCTCTTGAAACCATTGAGGCGCAGGCGGTCGAAACGCAATGCGAGGGGTCCACGAAGAAGGTCCAGATGCCGGGGATTCTTGGCGATCCCGGGTCTCAAGTCAACACAAACCCCCAGATATGGCGGGCTCTCGGCGGTTATCCACAAGATTTGAGGGTTCACCACAAGAAATACGCTGCTAATCTGGCCGGCATGATTCCCGCGCTTGCCATCATCCTGGTCTTCCAGCTCATCGGCGAGGTCGCCACGCGCAGCCTGGGCCTGCTGCTGCCCGGCCCGGTGCTGGGGTTGCTGCTGCTGGTGCTGTCCTGCAGCCTGCGCCCGGCGCTGGCCGAGATGCTGCGCCCGGTGGTCACCGGCATCCTGGGCCATCTGTCGCTGTTCTTCGTGCCGGCGGGCGTCGGCGTGGTGGCGCATCTGGGCCAGTTCCGCAGCGACGGGCTGGCAGTGGCGCTGGCGCTGACCGTCTCGACCGCGCTGGCCATCGCGGCGGGGGCGCTGGTGTTCCGCGCGGTGGTGCGCTGGACGGGCGGGGCCGAGGAATGACCGACGCGGCGCTGATCTGGAGCTATCTGACCCAGGGCCCGCTGCTGTGGCTGACGGCGACGCTGATCGCCTATTGGCTGGGAGACAGCTTCTTCCGCGCCATGGGCCGGCAAAGCTGGGCCAATCCGGTGCTGTGCGCGGTGATCCTGCTGGCCTGCGTGCTGGGGCTGACCGGCACCAGCTACCAGACCTATTTCGAGGGCGCGCAATTCGTGCATTTCATGCTGGGCCCGGCCACGGTGGCGCTGGGAATGCCGCTTTACGACAACCTGCGCCGGGTCAGGAAGGCGGCCCTGCCGCTGGTCGCGGCGCTGCTGGCGGGGTCGGTGACGGCGGTGGTCTCGGCCCTGGCCATCGGCAAGGCTTTCGGGCTGTCCGAGGTGATGCTGGCCAGCCTGGCGCCGAAATCCACCACCGCGCCCGTAGCCATCGGCATCGCCGAGGGGCTGGGCGGAGAGCCGACGATCACCGCCGTCCTGGTTCTGGTCACGGGCATCTTCGGCGCCATCATCGCCACGCCGCTGCTGAATGCGCTGGGGATCCGCGACTGGCGGGCGCGCGGCTTTTCGCTGGGCGTGGCCGCGCATGGCATCGGCACCGCCCGCGCCTTTCAGGTGAACGAGACCGCCGGCGCCTTCGCCGGGATCGGCATGGGGCTGAACGCGGTGCTGACCTCGATCATCGCGCCGCTGGCGCTGTATCTGTTTCAGTAACGAAAAAGGCCGCCCCGCGGGACGGCCCATGCAGCGCGCGACGGGGACGGTTACGCCGCGTCGGCCTCTTCCGCGGCGTGGCGGCGCTCGCTTTCCTCGCGCGACAGCGCGACCGAGGTGCGCACGCCCTTGGCCACGAATTCCATCAGCCCCTTCACGACGCGCTCGTTCGGGTCGATGCCGGCGCAGGACAGAACCTCGCGCCCATCGCGCGAGCGTGCCCAACGTGCAATCTGATCGGGCCCGTTGCCGTATTTTTTGTCATCGGCGATCGCATCGTCCAGCGCAGCCAGCACAACGGCAGCAAAAAGCTTGCGGGCCCGCTGTCCCTGTTCAAAATTGAAAGCCGAGCCATCCACGAAATCGCGCATCATCATTATCCTGTTTTTCTTGCGGTGCCCCCGCACCTTGACCCATGCCAAGGTTGCTGCATCATTTTGCCTCATAGGCGGCGCTGGCCGGCTTAGCCGATCCGGGCCGTGATTCGGTATGCCTCCAGCCGCATGACCGCCATGCACGCCGTGCAAGCCCCGGCAGATACGCGTAATAATCGCCAAAAGCAACGATCTTGCGACATGCGGAAAGGCCCGGGCGCCCTTGACAACGCGCAAACCGCCTTTCGGTTGCCACGAGGCACGGCAGTGGATATAGGTCCGGGCAATCGCGGTTCAACCCCCTGGGCCGCCGCGCATTCCCCAATCCTTTCAAGGCAATTCCGAATGGCCAAGATCAATGGCAATGAAATCAAGCCCGGCTTCGTGCTGGACCATGACGGCGGTCTCTGGGCGGCGGTCAAGGTGAACCACGTCAAGCCCGGCAAGGGCGGCGCCTTCGCCCAGGTCGAGCTGAAGAACCTGCGCGACGGGCGCAAGCTGAATGAACGCTTCCGCTCGGAGGACAAGGTCGACCACGTCCATCTGGAAACCAAGGACCAGCAATTCCTGTATGAATCCGACGGCAAGCTGGTGTTCATGGACAGCGAGACCTTCGAGCAGACCGAGCTGGACGCCGACCTGCTGGGCGACCGCCGCCCCTTCCTGCAGGACGGCATGGTCGCGGCGGTGGAATATTACGGCGACGAGGCGCTGTCCCTGCGCCTGCCGCAGAAGGTGGTCTGCCGCGTGGCCGAGACCGAGCCGGTGCTGAACGGCCAGACCGCCGCGAAAAGCTTCAAGCCGGCGATCCTCGACAACGGGCTGCGCATCATGATCCCGCCCTTCGTCGGCGCGGACGAGGATATCGTCGTCAATACCGAGCTTTTCGAGTATTCCGAGCGCGCCTGAGCGGGCCGCCGCAGGTCCCGGCATCACTCTATGGCCAAGGACGATTTGCGGGCATAGGATCGCCGCCAACACGCGGTCAAACTGGCGATTCAACGGGATGACGAAGTCGGCTGGCAGCACGGGGACGAACGGCCCCTGCAATGGCAGAGTCTCCCGGCTCCGCCCCGTGGCCGAGGGTGCCCGGCGCCTGGACGAGGTCCGCGCCGCGATGGACGAGGCGATCGAGCGGCTCAGCCGGCTTGAGGACGTCATGCGCGAGATGATCCAGACCGGGCTGGCGCCCACCGTCGGCGGCGGCGAGGGGCTGATCGCCACGGGCCCGCCCGCCGGTCAGGCCGGCGATGCCGAGGCCCGCGCCTCGGCGGCGCTGGCGGCGGTGCTGGTCAGCTCGACCCGGATCGCCGAGCTGCAGACCGGAGGACTTGGCCCGGCGATCAACGCCGCCATCGCCGAGCTGGACCCGATCCCCGGCTATATCTCGCGGCGGATGCTCGACGAACTGGCCATCGGGCTGGGCGAGCCGCCGCTGCACGCCAGGCCCCAGGCCGATCGCGGCCTGCGCCTGGTCGGAGGCCGGACGCGCAGCGGCACGACAACCGCCGCGCCGCTCTATCTGCGCCTTGACCGGCATCTGCGCCTGCCGCTCGATTCCGGCTCGAACTGCCTCGAGATCGAGCGGCGGCTGGGCGGGCGCTGGCACCGCACCGGGCTGCGCGCGGTCAAGGACGGCATGGGCGGGATCGAGGTCGATATCGCCGAACTGGAGCGCATCGCCGGCCCGTTCTCGCCCGAACTGTGCCGGGCCCTGACGCTTGACCCCGATCCGCATCATGCAGGGCGCAAGCCGCGCCCCGCCCGGCCGCGCTAGCCGCACCCAACCGCTTCGGCCGCAGCGTCGCATCGGCGGCGGGATGGACCGGATCGGCCGCTCCATGCGTTATGGCAGCAAAGCCACGGAGGGAACCATGGTGCAACCGACCATTCATGTCGCGCATGAGGATTACGGCAGCTCGGGCCGCTATGTCGCCACCCTGCCCGGGATCGAGGGCGAGGCCGAGCTGACCTGGCATGCCGGCGGCCCCGGCATCATCGTCGCCGACCACACCTATGCCCCCGACGCCATGCGCGGCAGCGGCGCCGCCGCGGCCATGGTCCAGCGCCTGGTCGCGGATGCGCGGGCGCGCGGCGTGCTGATCGTGCCGGCCTGCAGCTATGTGCGCGCCCAGTTCCAGCGCCATCCCGACTGGTCCGACCTTTATGCCGACGCCTGATCCGCCCGGCCGGGCCGCGAGGTGCCGCTCTTCCGGTATGTTGGCGCAAACCATCATATCAATTCCGGTATGCAAACCGCCTTTCTGCATGATTGACGGACATATTGGCGGGGTCTAGCCTCTCGGTCAGGCAGGCGGATCGCGACCGCCGCCATGGCGCGGATCGCCGGACGGAACCGCGTATCCCGCGCCCCGCGCGAAGGGGAGCTACCGGCTGGATCATGGCTGTCGAGGCGGCCGCCACCCGGACAATGACGACAGGGAGGAAACATGCCGAACCTCAGGAAATACGCCCTGGCTCTGGCCTCGGCGGCGACGCTTTCGCTGCCCGGCCTCGCCGCGGCCGAGGGCACGGTCGGGATCTCGATGCCGACCAAGACCTCGGCGCGCTGGATCGACGACGGCAACAACATGGTCAAGCAGTTCCAGGACGCGGGCTACCAGACCGACCTGCAATATGCCGACGACGACATCCCGAACCAGCTGGCGCAGATCGAGAACATGATCACCAAGGGCGTCGACGTGCTGGTGATCGCCGCCATCGACGGCACCACGCTGTCCAACGCCCTGGCCAATGCCAAGGCCGCCGACATCAAGGTCATCGCCTATGACCGGCTGATCCGCGACACGCCCGATATCGACTATTACGCCACCTTCGACAATTTCAAGGTCGGGGTCGAGCAGGCCACCACCCTGGTCGAGGGGCTGAAGGAACGCTTCCCGGAGGTGAAGCCCTGGAACGTCGAGCTGTTCGGCGGCAGCCCCGACGACAACAACGCCTATTTCTTCTACGACGGCGCCATGTCGGTGATCCAGCCGCTGATCGACGACGGCTCGGTGGTGATCCCCTCGGGCCAGATGGGCATGGACAAGGTCGGCACGCTGCGCTGGGATCCGGCCACCGCCCAGGCGCGCATGGACAACATCCTGTCGGCCAACTACACCGACAAGCAGGTGAACGGGGTGCTGTCGCCCTATGACGGGCTGTCCATCGGTATCCTGTCGTCGCTGAAGGGCGTCGGCTACGGCTCGGGCGATCTGGCCATGCCCATCGTCACCGGCCAGGACGCCGAGGTGCAGTCGGTCAAGTCGATCCTGGCGGGCGAGCAGTATTCGACCATCTTCAAGGACACCCGCGAACTCGCCAAGGTCACCGTCGGCATGGTCGATGCGATGATGAAGGGCGAGGAGCCCGAGGTGAACGACACCGAAAGCTATGACAACGGCGTCAAGGTGGTGCCCAGCTACCTTCTGGAACCCGTCGCAGTCACCGAGAAAAACCTGCAAGAGGTTCTTGTCGGCTCGGGCTACTATACCGAAGACCAGCTCAAGTGATCCTGGCGCGCGCCGCCGGTCCGCCCGGCGGCGCGCTTCCTAAGAAGGGGGACCGGGATGGACGCCATTCTGGAAATGCGGGGGATCACCAAGGAATTCCCCGGGGTCAAGGCACTCGACAATGTCAACATGACCGTGCGGCGCGGCGAGATCCGCGCCCTGGTGGGCGAGAACGGCGCCGGCAAGTCCACGCTGATGAAAGTGCTGTCGGGGGTCTATCCGCATGGCAGCTATCAGGGCGAGATCCTCTATGACGGCCAGCCCATGGCCTTCCGCGACATCAAGGACAGCGAGGACCGCGGCATCGTCATCATCCATCAGGAGCTGGCGCTGGTGCCGCAGATGTCCATCGCCGAAAACATCTTCCTGGGCAACGAGATCGCGACCCGCGGCGTCATCGACCGGCGCGAGACCAACCGCCGCACCGCCGAACTGCTGGCCCAGGTCGGCCTGCGCGAAAGCCCCGAGACCCGCGTCGGCGAGCTTGGCATGGGCAAGCAGCAGCTGATCGAGATAGCCAAGGCGCTGTCGAAAAAGGTCGACCTGCTGATCCTGGACGAGCCGACCTCGTCCCTGAACGAAAACGACAGCGACGCGCTTCTGCGCCTGCTCGCCGGTTTCCGTGACCGGGGCATGACGGCGATCCTGATCTCGCACAAACTCAATGAAATCAGCCAGGTCTGCGACAGCATCACCGTGCTGCGCGACGGCGCGACGGTGGCGCATCACGACGGCATGGTCGAGGAATCGCGCATCATCCGCGACATGGTCGGCCGCGCGATGAACGACCGCTATCCCCCGCGCGAGCCCAGGGTCGGCGAGGTGGTGATGCAGGTCAGGGACTGGACCGTCGCCGACCCGGCGCGCGAGGGACGGCTTCTGGTCAACCGCGCCAGTTTCGAGCTGCGGCGCGGCGAGGTGCTGGGCATCGCCGGGCTGATGGGCGCCGGCCGCACCGAACTGGCGATGAGCCTGTTCGGCCGCTCGATGGGCGACTGGAAGTCCGGCTCGGTCAGCATCCACGGCAAGCCGGTCGACCTCTCCACCGTGCCGCGCGCCATCAAGGCCGGGCTGGCCCATGTGACCGAGGACCGCAAGTCGCTGGGCCTGGTGCTTGAGGACACGATCCGCCGCAACATCCCGCTGGCGAACCTGGCGGGCATCTCGACCCGCGGCGTGGTGGACCGCGCGCGCGAGGGGGCGGTGGCGCGCGATTACCGGAGCCGCATCAACATCCGCTCGCCCTCGGTCGAGCAGAAGACCGTCAACCTCTCGGGCGGCAACCAGCAGAAGGTAGTGCTGGCGAAATGGCTGTTCGCCGAGCCCGAGATCCTGATCCTGGACGAGCCGACGCGCGGCATCGACGTCGGCGCGAAATACGAGATCTATACCATCATCCGCGACCTCGCCGCCGCCGGAAAGTCGATCATCGTGATCTCCTCGGAAATGCCCGAGCTTCTGGGCATCACCGACCGCATCCTGGTGATGAACGAGGGCCGGCTGGTCGGCGAGATGCCGACGGCCGAGGCCACGCAGGAGCGCATCATGCAGGTCATCATCCGCTCGGGCCACGACCTGACCGACGAAACCGTCACCCCCGAGGAAATCGAGGCAGAGGCCGCCCATGTCTGACACCACCACCGAACGCCGCGGCGACACCTTCGGCTTCATCCGCCGCAACATCCGCGAATACGGCATCCTCTTCGCGCTGATCATCATCATGGCCTTCTTCCAGGTGGTGACCGGCGGCATCCTGTTCCGGCCGGTGAACCTGACCAACCTGTTCCTGCAGAACAGCCATATCGTCATCATGGCGGTCGGCATGCTCCTGGTCATCGTCTCGGGCCATATCGACCTGTCGGTCGGCTCGGTCGCGGCCTTCGTCGGCGCGCTGGCGGCGCTGATGGTGGTGCGCATGGGCCTGCCGATCCCGGTGGTGGTGGTGCTGAGCCTGGCGGCCGGCGCGATCATCGGCGGCATCCAGGGCTACTGGATCGCCTATTGGAAGATCCCCAGCTTCATCGTCACCCTGGCCGGGATGCTGGTGTTCCGCGGCCTGACCATGTGGATCCTGCAGGGCCAGTCGATCGGCCCCTTCCCGCGCGGCTTCCAGATGATCGCCTCGGGCTTCATCCCGGACCTGTTCGGGCCGGACAAGCCCAACACCCTGTCCCTGATCCTGGGCTGGGGCGCGGCGCTGGTGATCCTGTGGCTGCAGATCCGCGGCCGCAAGCGCGAAGAGGCGGTGGGCATCGCCGACGAGCCCTTCGCCTTCTTCGCCGCCAAGAACGCGCTGATCTTCATGGCTCTGGTCTGGATGAGCTGGGTCCTGGCGAATTTCCGCGGCCTGCCCAACGTCTTCATCGTCATGGCGGTGCTGGTCGCGCTTTATGCTTTCATCTCCGAGCGCACGACGCTGGGCCGGCGCATCTATGCCATCGGCGGCAATGCCAAGGCCGCCAAGCTCTCGGGCATCAATGCCGAGCGGGTGGTGTTCCTGACCTTCATGAACATGGGCATGCTGGCGGCGCTGGCGGGGATCGTGGTCTCGGCCCGGCTGAACTCGGCCACGCCCAAGGCCGGCGTCGGTTTCGAGCTGGACGTGATCGCGGCGGTGTTCATCGGCGGCGCCTCGATGGCCGGCGGCGTCGGCACGGTGATCGGCGCGGTGGTCGGCGCCTTCATCATGGGGGTGATGAACAACGGCATGTCGATCCTGGGCATCGGCATCGACTATCAGCAGGTCATCAAGGGGCTGGTGCTGATGGCCGCGGTGATCTTCGACGTCTCGAACAAGAGCAAGTCGTGACGCCCGAACGATCCGCCATCGACTGGATCGCCGTCGACTGGGGAACGACAAGGCTGCGCGCCTGGGCCATGCGCGGCGCGCAGCCGCTGGACGCCCGCGCCTCGGATCGCGGCATGGGCGGGCTGAGCCCGGCCGGGTTCGAGCCGGCGCTGCTCGACCTGATCGGCGACTGGCTGCCCGCGGCGGGCCGGATGCGCGTCGTCGCCTGCGGCATGGTCGGCGCCCGCGGCGGCTGGGCCGAGGCCGAATACCGCGCCACCCCCTGCCCGCCGCTCGACCCGTGCCGCGCCATCCGCGCCCCGGCCCGCGACCCGCGGCTGGATGTCCGCATCCTGCCCGGCCTGTCGCAGGCCGAGCCGCCGGACGTCATGCGCGGCGAGGAAACCCAGATCGCCGGCTTCCTGGCCGAAAACCCCGGTTTCGAGGGCTCGCTCTGCCTGCCCGGCACGCATAGCAA
Organism: Paracoccus sp. J39; assembly: GCF_000518925.1. Taxonomy (NCBI): domain Bacteria; kingdom Pseudomonadati; phylum Pseudomonadota; class Alphaproteobacteria; order Rhodobacterales; family Paracoccaceae; genus Paracoccus; species Paracoccus sp. J39. The sequence goes on from NZ_JAEN01000003.1 coordinate 151,283, forward strand.
ATGGGTCCGCTTGGCGCGGGACCGGGTGGAAGGCTTCCGCACCTTCCTGACCGGAGAGCTCTTCTCGCTGCTCGCCGGGCAGTCGGTGCTGCGGCTGACCATCGGCGCGGCGCGGCCCGACCCGGAAGCCATGGCCGAGGCCGGGGCCGAGGCGCTGGCCGATCCCCATGCCGCGCCATCGGGCCTTTTCGCCCTGCGCGCCGCCGCGCTGCTGCGGGATCTGGCGCCGGAACGGGCGGCCGGGCGGCTCTCGGGCCTGCTGATCGGCGCCGAGCTCGCCGCCGCGCGCGACTTCTGGCGGAATGGCCCGACCGTGATCGTCGGCGCGCCGGATCTGGCGCGGCGTTACGAGGCCCTACTGCTGGCCGCGGGCGCGCAGGCATGCCACAAGGACGGGGCGGCGCTGGTCCTTGCCGGCCTTGCCGCCGCCAGCCGCGATCTGCCGGAGGACACATGACCGAGCCCATCATCGCCATCCTGCGCGGCCTGACCCCGGCCGAGGCCCTGCCCGTCGGCCGCGCGCTGCTCGAGGCCGGCATCGACCGCATCGAGGTGCCGCTGAACTCGCCCCAGCCGCTGGACAGCATCCGGCTGATGGCGACCGCGCTGGCCGGACAGGCGACCATCGGCGCGGGAACGGTGCTGACGGCGGAACAGGTCGCCCAGGTCGAGGATGCCGGCGGGCGGATGATCGTCTCTCCCAATGCCGACCCGGCGGTGATCCGCGAGACGCGGGCGCGCGGCCTGGAATCCTGGCCCGGGGTCTATACCGCCACGGAATGCTTTGCCGCCATCGCCGCCGGCGCCACCGGGCTGAAGCTGTTTCCCGCCGACCAGGCCGGCCCGGGCATGCTGAAGGCGCTGCGCGCCGTGCTGCCGCAAGACCTGCCCGTCTATGCCGTCGGCGGCGCCGGCCCGGAAAATTTCGCCGAATGGCTGCAGGCCGGCGCGCAGGGCTTCGGCATCGGCAGCGCGCTTTATCGCCCCGGCGACGCCCCCGAGACGGTCGCCGCCCGCGCGCGCGCGATCGTGGCGGCGCTGCGGGCTTGCGCATGAGCGCACGGGTCTTCGATCCGCGCATCTGCGCCTTGGGCGAAGGCGCCTTCTGGCACCCGCTACGCGCCCAGCCTTTCTGGTTCGACATCCTCGGCCGCAGGATGCTGTCGCGGCAAAACGGGGCCGGGCTGGAATGGCGCTTCGACGAGATGGTCTCGGCCGCCGGCTGGATCGACCGCGACCGCCTGCTGATCGCCAGCGAGACGGCGCTGATCCGCTTCGACCTGCGCGACGGCCGGCAGGAGCGGCTGGTCGCGCTGGAGGCCGACCGGCCCGGCAACCGCTCGAACGACGGGCGGGCCGATCCCTTCGGCGGCTTCTGGATCGGCACCATGGCACGCGACGGAGGGGCTGGAAAGGGCGCGATTTATCGCTATCTTGGCGGAGAGTTGCGCCTGTTGCGGGGAAACATGTCCATCCCGAATGCGATCTGCTTTTCTCCCGACGGCCGTCTGGCCTATTTCGCCGACACCGCGGCCCAGACCGTCTGGTCGCAGGAACTGGACGAAGGCGGCTGGCCCTGCGCCGAGCCCCGCGTCTTTCTGGACCTGACCGGCACCGACCAGTTCCCGGACGGCGCCGTCACCGACGCGCAGGGCCGGTTCTGGAACGCGCGCTGGGGCAGCGGCACAGTCGCCTGCCATGCGCCGGACGGCCGCCTGCTTCGCCGCCTGACCCTGCCCGCCAGCCAGCCCAGCTGCCCGGCTTTCGGCGGCCCCGGATTCGCGCAGCTGATCGTGACCAGCGCCGCCGAGAACCGCCACGGCCCCGAGGACGGCCGCACCTGGATTCTGGACCCCGGCGTCCCGGGCCGTCCCGAACCGCGGGTCGGATCATGACGGTCCGGGAATTCGGCACGCTTCCCGACGGCCAGCCGGTCATGCAGGCGACGATCTCGGGCCATGGGCTGACGGCCTCGGTCATCACGCTGGGCGCCTCGTTGCAGGACCTGCGGCTGGCCGGGGTCGAACATCCGCTGGTGCTGGGCTTTCCCCGGCTCGACCCCTATCTGGACGAGGGCCGCTATTTCGGTGCCGTGGTCGGGCGCTGCGCCAACCGCATCGCGCAAGGCCGCGCCGTGATCGACGGGCAGGAGCTGCAGCTCGACCGCAACCAGGACGGCCGCCACATGCTGCATGGCGGCAGCGACGGCTGCGGCCTGCGCAACTGGATGCTGGCCGATCACGAGGCAAGCTCGGTGGCGCTGGCCGATTACCTGCCGGCGGGGCATATGGGCTTTCCCGGTGCCATGCTGATCCGGGCGACCTGGTCCATCCTGCCCGGCCCGCTTCTGATGCTGACCATCCTGGCCACCTCGGACGACGCCACCTTCTGCAATTTCGCCCAGCACAGCTATTTCAACCTCGACGGCAAGGACACGGTGGCGGATCACCGGCTGACCATCCGGGCCGAGACCTACCTGCCCGTGGACGAAGAGCTGATCCCGCTGGGCGCCCCCGCCCCGGTCCAGGGCACGCATCTGGATTTCCGCAGCCCGGTCATGCTGGGCGGGCGGCTGGACGGGCCGCGCATCGACCACAACCTTTGCGTCGGGCCCGGGCGCCGGATCTTGCCGCGCAAGGTGGCCGTGCTGCAGGCGGGCGGGCTGACGATGGGCCTGCGCTCGACCGAGCCGGGGCTGCAGGTCTATGCCGCCGACCATCTCGCCCCCGGCGCGGCCGGGCTGGGCGGGCGGCCCTATGGCCGCCATGCCGGCATCGCGCTGGAATCGCAGCTCTGGCCGGATGCGCCCAACCATGCCGACTATCCCTCGGCGCGGCTCGAGCCGGGCCAGCTCTACCGCCAGACCACGGCGATGAGCTTTCACCGCGACCCGCAAGGTTGACGCAAGGTCAGATCCCGAACTAATGCGGGTCAGGGAGGATTCATGGACCCCGCATCGACCCAGCCCCTTGCCGCCGGCCCGCCGGCGCAGACGCCCTTCGCGGCGCAACTGCACGCGCGGCTGCGCCAGCGCATCATCCGCGGCGAACTGCCGCCCGGCACCCGCCTCTCCGAACAGGAGATCGCCGACCAATACACGCTGTCGCGCCAGCCGGTGCGCGAGGCTTTCATCCGCCTGGCCGGCGAGGGCCTGCTGGAGGTCCGGCCGCAGCGCGGCACTTTCGTCACCCGCATCGACATGGACTGGGTGCTTTGCACCCGCTTCATCCGCGAATCGGTCGAATCCGACATCGTGCGCCTGGCCGCGGCGCGGGCGCAGCCGCAGGATCATCGCGCGCTCTTTGCCCAGATCTCCCGGCAGGAAGCCGAAACCGACCCGGCCGCCCTGGCCCAGCTGGACGAGGAATTCCACGCCACCCTGGCCGCGATCGCCGGCAAGGCCATGGTCTGGAACCACCTGCAGCAGGTCAAGATGCACCTGGACCGCGCCCGCCACCTGCTGACCGCGATGACGCCCAGGGACACGATGCTGGCCCAGCATCACGCCGTGGCCGAGGCCATCGCCGCCCAGGACGCCGACCGGGCCGAGAGGGCGATCCGCCAGCACCTGCGCCGGGTGCTGCTGGACCTGCAGGGCGTGCTGCAGCTGTCGCCCGACTACTTCACCCGCACCGATTCGCTCGTCGACACGCTCGCCACCGAAGCCTGAAGGCGCCGCCCCGGCCGAGACCCCATCATCCGGCGCCGGTCCCCCGCAACCTCGGGATATCCAAGACAGCCGCGCCGCGACCGGAATGGCGCGGCGGCGCTTTCACCGTTTCCCAAATACTCCGGGCGGCCGCGCCGTCAGTCGCTGCGCCGCACCCTCTGGCGCTGCTCGCCCAGCCCCTCGATGCCCAGCCGCATCACCTCGCCGCCCTTCAGGAAGACCGGCGGCCGCGCGCCCATGCCGACGCCGGGCGGCGTGCCGGTGGTGATCACATCCCCCGGCATCAGCGTCATCAGCCGCGAGCAATAGGCGACCAGCTCGGCCACGCCGAAGATCATCGTCGCGGTCGAGCCCTGCTGGCGGCGCTGGCCGTCCACCTCCAGCCACAGCTCCAGCGCCTGCGGGTCGGGCACCTCGTCGCGGGTGACAAGCCAGGGGCCGATCGGCCCGAAAGTGTCGAAGCCCTTGCCCTTGTCCCAGGTGCCGCCGCGCTCGGCCTGCCATTCGCGCTCGCTGACATCGTTGACCACGCAATAGCCCGCGACATGCTCCAGCGCCGCCGCCTCGGAAACCTGGCTGGCGCGCGATCCGATGACCACGCCCAGCTCGACCTCCCAGTCGGTCTTCTGCGCGCCGGGCGGGATCAGCACGTCGTCGTCCGGCCCGCTGATGCAGCTGGTCCATTTGTTGAACACCACCGGCTCGGCCGGCACCGGCAGCCCGGCCTCGGCGGCGTGATCGGCATAGTTCAGCCCGATGGCGACGAATTTCGGCACCTGACCCACGCAGGGCCCCAGCCGAGGCAGGCCCGAGACGATGGGCAGCCCGTCCAGGTCCAGCGCCGCGATCCGCGCCAGCCCCTCGGGACCCAGCGCCTCGCAGGCGATGTCGGCGACATGGGCCGACAGGTCGCGGATCCGGCCCTCGCCGTCCAACAGCCCCGGCTTTTCCCGGCCCGCCGGGCCATAGCGCAAAAGTTTCATCCCTCGTCCTTTCGCTTGTTCAAAGCCGGTTGACCGGCGTGACCGCAGGCCGGCCGTCCAGCACCGCGCGCAGGTTCTGCCGCTGCAACGCGCCCATCGCCGCCCGAGTCTCGACGGTGGCCGAGCCGACATGCGGCAGCAGCACCGCATTGCCCAGCGCCACCAGCCGCGGATCGACCCGCGGCTCGCCCCGGAACACGTCCAGACCGGCGCCGCGCAGCCGCCCTTGCTCCAGGGCGGCGATCAGCGCCTCCTCGTCGATCACCGAGCCGCGCGAGATGTTCACGATCACCCCGTCCGGCCCCAGCGCGGCGATCACCTGGGCGTCGACCAGCCCCCGCGTCTGCTCTCCGCCCACGGTCGAGACCACCAGGTCCTGCACCGCCTCCGCCAGGGCCAGCGGACTGTCGTGCCAGACCCATCCCGGCGCCTGTTTCGGCTGGCGCGAGAAATAATGAATCTCGCATTTGAACGCCGCCAGCCGCGCGGCGATCTCGCGCCCGATGCGGCCCAGGCCCAGGATGCCGACGCGCCGCCCGGTCAGCTTGCGCGCCAGCGGAAACTCACCGCCCTCGGCCCAATGCCCGGCGCGCAGCCAGGCTTCGGCCGGCACGATCCGCCGCGCCTCGGCCAGCAGCAGCGCCACCGCCAGATCAGCCACGTCGTCGTTCAGCACATCGGGGGTGTTGGTCACCACGATGCCGCGGGCCGTGGCAGCGTCGATATCGATGGCGTCATAGCCGACGCCGTAATTCGCGATCACCTCCAGCCCCGGCAGCAGGTCCATCGCCGCGCCGTCCAGCGCCTCGTGCCCGCAAAAGGCCATGGCCCGGATCCCGGCGCGTTCCTCGGCCGGCAGGTCGCGCAGCGCCGCCAGATCCGCAACCTGCACCGCCGCGAACGCATCGCGCAGCGCCGCCTCATCGCTGTCGGAATAGGGACCGACCGCCAGGACCGTGTTCATCAGCCCCTCCCCACGAAGGGCATGTTGGTCGCCATGACCGTCATGTGCAGCACGTTGGCGCCCTCGGGCAGGCTGGCCATGTGCAGCACCGCCTCGGCCACCGTCGCGGCATCCATCAGCGGCTCGGTCCTGATCGAGCCGTCGGCCTGCGGCGCGCCCACCGTCCCCACGGCCGAGATCATCTCGGTCGCGGCATTGCCGGCGTTGATCTGGCCGCAGGCGATGTTATAGGGCCGCCCGTCCAGCGCCAGCGTGCGCGTCAGCCCGGTCACCGCGTGCTTCGACACCGTATAGGGCACCGAGCCGGGGCGCGGCGCCTCGGCCGCGATCGAGCCGTTGTTGATGATCCGCCCGCCCATCGGCTGCTGGCGGCGCATCTGCCGGAAGGCGGCGCGGGCACACAGGAACATGCCGTCGATGTTCACCCGCGCCACGCCCTGCCACTCTTCCCAGGAAATCTCGTCGATCAGGCGCGAAATCAGGATGGCGCCGGCATTGTTGAACAGCACGTCCAGCCGGCCCCATTCGGCCGCGGCGCGGGCAAAGGCCGCATCGACCGCCTCGGGCACGGTCACGTCGCAGGGCAGCACCAGCGCCTGCGGATGGCCGTCCGCGGTCTCGGCCAGCGCCGCCTCGCGCCGGCCGACCAGCCCGACCCGCCAGCCGGCCTGAAGGAACCGACGGGCGGTCAGCCGGCCGATGCCGCTGCCGCCGCCGGTGATCAGGATCGTCTTCATCGCATGCCCCCCTCGCCTCTCGCGGCGGGATGCTAGCGGCAACACCCGGCAAGGAAAAGGGCCGGCCCAAGGGACGGCCCCCGATGGTCGCCCGAAGGGATCAGGCTTCCGGGTCCCAGCCGCTGATCTGCTTGCTGTCCATGAACTCCTCGAGCCCCCAGACGCCACCCTCGCGCGCGCGACCCGAGGCCTTCACGCCGCCGAAGGCCGAGCCCCTGGCCCGCGACTGCCCGTTCATCTCGACCATGCCGGCGCGCAGCTTGCGCGCCAGCCGGTTGCGCCGGGCGCCGTCCTGGGTCTGGACGTAGTTGGTCAGGCCATAGACGGTGTCGTTGGCGATCCCGACCGCCTCTTCCTCGCTGTCGAAGGGGATGATCGACAGGACCGGGCCGAAGATCTCCTGCCGGGCGATGGTCATGTCGTTGGTGACGTCGGCAAAGACCGTCGGGCGCACGAAATAGCCGCGATTGACGCCCTCGGGCAGGCCGGGACCGCCGGCGACCAGCCGGGCGCCCTCGTCGATGCCCGCCTGGATCAGGCCCTGGATCTTGTCCCATTGCTGCTTGCTGACCACCGGGCCGATATGGCGGCCGGGCTGGTGGGCGCTTGCCACCGCGGTCTCTTCGGCCACCTTGCGGGCCTGCTCGACGGCGGTCTCGTAGAAGGACCGCTCGACCAGCATCCGCGTCGGCGCGTTGCAGCTTTGCCCCGAGTTGTAAAACACATGCCGCGCCCCGCGCGTCACCGCCTTGTCGTCGGCATCGGCAAAGACCAGGTTCGCGCCCTTGCCGCCCAGTTCCAGCACCACCTTCTTGACCGTGTCGGCCGCGGCCTTGGTGATGGCGATGCCGGCGCGGGTCGAGCCGGTGAAGCTGATCATGTCCACGTCGGGATGCACCGAAAGCTGCGTGCCCACGCCCGCGCCGTCGCCGTTCACCATGTTGTAGACGCCCGGCGGCAGCCCGGCCTCCTCCACGATCTCGGTGAAGACGACCGAGGACAGCGGCGCGATCTCGCTGGGCTTCAGCACAACGGTATTGCCGGCCAGCAGCGCCGGGATCACCTTCAGCGTCACCTGGTTCATCGGCCAGTTCCAGGGCGTGATCAGCCCGACGACGCCCACCGGCTCCCATGCGACCATGCTGGTCGGGGTGTCCGGGCGCAGCGGGCGGATGAATTCGAAACCCTTGAAGGCCTCGATGAAGGTCTCGATGTGATAGCTGCCGGCCGCGGTCTGGTCGTTCAGCGACATGTCCTGCGGCGCGCCCATCTCGGCGGTGATGGCGGCGGCCATGTCGGGGGCGCGGCGCTTGTAGATTTCCAGGATCTTCTCGACATGGGCCAGCCTCTCGGCCGGCGCGGTCTCGGACCAGGCGGGGAAAGCCGCCTTGGCCGCCGCCACCGCCGCATCGGTATCGGCCTGATCGCCCAGGCTGATCACCGCCACCGGCTCCTCGGTCGAGGGGTCGATCACCTCGAGGTCGCGCGGCGCGGCCGGCGCGACCCATTGCCCGTTGATGTAGAATTTCCGCTTGTCGGCAAGTCCGCCCATGACAGCCTCCTCTGATCTGCGATTGCCGGCAGACTGGCACCCGGACGGCCGGGCCGCAACCCGCAGCCGAGCGCGATTTTAACACGACTGAAAAGATCGTGTTGGACAATCCGCCGCACATGACTATCTTGACGCGAAAGAGCCAATGGAAAGGACCTGCAATGTCCCTGCGCATCAACGACACGGCCCCGGACTTCACCGCCAATTCGACAGAGGGCCCGATCAGCTTCCACGACTGGATCGGCGACAGCTATGCCATCCTGTTCTCGCATCCGCGCGACTTCACGCCGGTTTGCACCACCGAATTCGGCACCATGGCCCAGCTGATCCCCGAATTCGAGAAGCGCAACACCAAGGTGCTGGGCGTCTCGGTCGATTCGGCCGAGGACCATGGCAAATGGAAGGCCGATATCGAGAAAGTCGCCGGCGTCCCGGCGAATTTCGCCATCATCGACGACACCGACCTGACGGTCGCCAAGGCCTATGACATGCTGCCGGCCGACTACTACCTGCCGACCGAGGGCCGCACGCCGCAGCATTCCGCCACGGTGCGCACCGTCTTCATCATCGGGCCGGACAAGAAGGTGCGGCTGACGATGACCTATCCGATGTCGGTGGGCCGCAACTTCGCCGAGATCCTGCGGGCGCTGGACGCGGTGCAAAAGACCGACGGCGTGCCGCTGGCCACGCCCGCGAACTGGGTCCCGGGCCAGGACGTGATCGTGGCGCTGGCGCTGGACGACGCGGCGGCCGAGGCGAAATACGGCCAGCTCGACAAGAAACTGCCCTATCTGCGCTTCGCCAAGGACCCGGCGTAGGGCGGGTTCGAACCGGTCCGAGCGGAGACCGACAGAGCCCTCGGCCGCGCCCGTGGCGCGGCCGATATGCGCAGCAGCGGAATGCGTCAAGGATCGCGGTCTTCCCATGCCCGGCGCAGCCAGTCGATATTGCCGATTCGGCGATAGAATTTATGCCCCCGGCCGGCAAAGACCTCCCCCATCTTGGGCGCGCCGGCAAACAGCACGATCTTCGCACCTTCGGGCAGGCTGGGGTCGCGCCAATAGCTGGCGAAATTCCGCGGCACGCAGTCATTCTTGAAGCTGACGCACCAGCCGCGCGGCCAATATGTCAGCTTGCCCTGCCGGTCCAGCAGATCGCTGACCATCTGCTGTTCATGCTCGTAGCGGGCCGAGGCGCCGGCGGGATCGGCCAGGTAGCTGTCCAGCACCTCGGGATGCGCGCCGATGGTAAAGCGAAAGACCGAGGTATTGCCGACCATATGCAGGAAGCGGTCGCGGGCGGGGCGCAGGCGGCGCAAGGGCTTGGGGCGGAACAGGTCGTCATCGCGGATGATCGGCACCTCGCCCGGATAATCAAAGAACGGAGCCAGGTCGCCGACGATCACCAGATCCAGATCGAGGAACAGGGCGGTCCCCGAAAGTCCCCCCAGATCGCGGCGAAACAGGGCCAGCTTGCGCCATCGCGTGTCGGAACTTCCCGCCGGCAAGCCCAGCTCGGGCAGCGGCAGGGCCTCGATCCCGGGTGCAAGCCCCTCTGCATCATCCGTGAAGCAGATGAAGCGATTCGGCCGGTTCAGGTGGCGACGCACCTGCGCGGCCAGCAGGTTGACATCCGCCGCACTGTAGAGTGCGCCCCATTTCATCGTCAGGATCAGGACGGACTCGCCGTTCATGTTCAGATCTCGCTGTTTGTGGATAGCTTGCTCCGGTCCGAGCCGGTCTGGCAAGCGCGGGCCGGCGACGGCCTTTCATGGCTTGCCGATGGGGCGAGCAATCCCGCCTGCTCTCTTCAGGTTTCGCGGCTCTCCCACCAGCTGGTGCGGTCACGATGGTGAAGCGCACGCAGCCGGGCGAAGGCCGTGTCATGGATCTGCATCCGGTCATAGATCGTCTTGAAGATCATGCCCGCAGGACCGGTGGCGAAGTAAGGCTCCAGCCGCCAATACATGTTGCGGAGCATGTCATCGGTGCCCGCCTTGAAAACCGACAGCCCGTCGAAAAGCGGAACCATGCCGGCCTGAAGCCCCTCGATCCGCTCGGGCAGCGGGGTCAGCGCCTCTGCGCCATGGATATAGCGATCGGATTCACCGATCTTGACGGTATTGCCCAGAAGCGAGGCCATCATCGCAATCGACCGGGCTTGCGGATCGCGGGCATGGTCGGCAAGCGTGTCCGCCGCAGAGATCAGCCAGCGCAGGTTCAGGTGCCGGCACAGGAACTCCGCCTCCTGCGCCCAAAGCCCTTCGAACTGCGCGATGTTTTCGGCCAGCCGCACCTCGCGGCGGATCAGGACGATCAGAGAGGCATGATGGAAAAGAAGCTCCGCCTGTCCGGAAAACTCGCGCCTCAGATTCGCCAGATGCAGGTCGAGCGACTTTTCCGATCCATGGGTCTGCACCGGCTCGCCGGCCTCGATGATCCGGTCCCGCATCGCGGCCAGATCGGGATCAGCGACGATATGCCGCCGCGCGCCCCAGCGCTTGCGGTGCTGGTTCAGCGAGAAGAAACGCTCGAACCTCGATTTCTTGCGCCTGACCATCCGCCCGTCTCCGCCGGCAGGATCAAACCCGTCCGGCCGGTATCTCAGTAGAAGGAACCCGGACGGCGCCGGGTTCCTCTGATGTCTCGAAAATCAGCCTTCGGCCGGTTCTTCCTTGGCCTGGCTGATCTCCTCGCCGGTTTCCTGGTCGACCATCTTCATGCCCAGGCGCACCTTGCCGCGGTCGTCGAAGCCCAGCAGCTTGACCTTGACCTCCTGGCCCTCCTTCAGCACCTCGTTGGGGTGGTTCAGGCGCTTGTTGGCGATCTGGCTGACATGCACCAGACCGTCGCGCTTGCCGAAGAAGTTCACGAAGGCGCCGAAATCGACCAGCTTCACCACCTTGCCGGTGTAGATCTTGCCCTCTTCCGGCTCGGCCACGATCGAATAGATCATGTCATAGGCCTTCTTGATCGAATCGGCATTGGCCGAGGCGATCTTGATGGTGCCGTCGTCGCTGATATCGACTTTCGCGCCCGAGGTCTCGACGATCTCGCGGATCACCTTGCCGCCCGAGCCGATCACTTCGCGGATCTTGTCGGTCGGGATGGTCATGGTCTCGATGCGCGGGGCATGGGCGCTGAACTCGCGCCGGCCCTCGGTCAGGGCCTTCGCCATCTCGCCCAGGATGTGCATCCGGCCGTCCTTGGCCTGCGCCAGCGCCTGCTCCATGATCGCCGGGGTGATGCCCGCGACCTTGATGTCCATCTGCAGCGAGGTGATGCCGTTTTCGGTGCCGGCGACCTTGAAGTCCATGTCGCCGAGGTGATCCTCGTCGCCCAGGATGTCGGTCAGCACCGCCCAGCGGCCGTCCTCTTCCAGGATCAGGCCCATGGCGACGCCGGCGACCGGCGCCTTCAGCGGCACGCCCGCATCCATCATCGACAGCGAGCCGCCGCAGACCGAGGCCATCGAGGACGAGCCGTTCGACTCGGTGATCTCGCTGACCACGCGGATGGTATAGGGGAAGTCGGTCGCGGCCGGCAGCACCGCCTGCAGCGCCCGCCAGGCCAGCTTGCCGTGGCCGATCTCGCGACGGCCGGGGCTGCCGACGCGGCCCACCTCGCCCACCGAATAGGGCGGGAAGTTGTAGTGCAGCAGGAAGTTCGAGCGCGAGTTGCCGTGCAGCGCGTCGATGATCTGCTCGTCATCGCCGGTGCCCAGCGTGGTCACGACCAGCGCCTGGGTCTCGCCGCGGGTGAACAGCGCCGAGCCGTGGGTGCGGGGCAGGAAGCCCACCTCGCAGTCGATGGGGCGCACGGTGCGGGTGTCGCGGCCGTCGATGCGCGGATGGCCGTCGATGATGCCGCCGCGCAGGATGCCCGATTCCAGCTTCTTCAGCGCCGAGCCCAGGTTGGGATCCAGCAGCTCTTCCTCGGACAGGCCCTCAAGGACCTTGGCCTTGGCGGCCTCGATGGCGTCGCGGCGCTCGCCCTTGTCGCGGATCGCGTAGGCGGCGCGCATATCCGCCTCGCCCAGCGATTTCACGCGGGCATAGAGCACGCTGTAATCCGGCGCCTGGAACTCGAAGGGCTCTTTCGCGGCCGCCTCGGCCAGGTCGATGATCAGGTCGATCACCGGCTGCATCGCCTCGTGGCCGAATTTCACCGCGCCCAGCATCTCGGCCTCGGTCAGCTCATAGGCTTCCGATTCGACCATCATCACCGCGTCGCGGGTGCCGGCGACGACCAGGTCCAGCCGCTGCTCGGGGTTCGAGCGCAGCTGATCCATGTCCTGCACTTCGGGATTCAGCACATATTCGCCATTGGCGAAACCGACGCGGGCGGCGCCGATCGGGCCCATGAAGGGCACGCCCGAAATGGTCAGCGCGGCCGAGGCGGCGATCATCGCCACGATGTCGGGATCGTTGACCAGGTCATGGCTCAGCACCGTGCACATCACCAGCACTTCATGCTTGAAGCCGGGGACGAAAAGCGGGCGGATCGGCCGGTCGATCAGGCGCGCGGTCAGCGTCTCCTTTTCCGAGGGACGGGCCTCGCGCTTGAAGAAGCCGCCCGGGATCTTGCCGGCGGCGTAGTATTTTTCCTGATAATGCACCGTCAGGGGGAAGAAGTCCTGACCGGGCTTGGGTTCTTTCGCGAAAGTGACGTTGGCCATCACGCTGGTCTCGCCCAGGGTGGCGATGACCGAGCCGTCGGCCTGACGGGCAACCTTGCCCGTTTCCAGCGTGAGCGTTTCCTGGCCCCACTGGATGGATTTCTTCACTTCATCAAACATCTGGTTTCCTCTGGCGACGCGCCGGCCCTTCCGGTCGCGCCCCGTGTCAAATGGCGGCCCCATTGCCGCCGCCCCTATCCTTCGCATGTGCCCCGGGGCCTGGCGTCACGTCACAGATGGGGACGCCCCATACAGGAAAACAAGGGATATGGGAAGTGGCTTGCGCCTGCCGGACCGGCGCGCGGCTTGTCCGTTCCGCCATCGTCCCCGGGCTGCCGGCCGACCGCACCCTGACCCGCCGCCGCCGGCGCAGCCTCGAAGGATCCCGTCAGCCGCGCCGGCCCGCCCGGTTCGCAGCACCACTGCCGCATGGGCCGGCGAAGTGGCGGGACCTTTTCGTCGTCCCCCGCCGGGCGGGCCGTCCCGCCGCGCATCGGGCCGCCGCGCCTGTCCTTTCGCAGCGAATCGAAGCGGGCGGCAGCGGATCGGTACCGCCCGCAGCTCGGCCCGGCCCAGAGGATCAGAGCTTGGCCAAGGTCTCCGGCCGGGCCTCGTTCCGGACGGCGCTGTCGCTGACCACATCCGTCGGCCAGGGTCGGCTATCCCGAGAAACGAGGCGGTCGATCACGCCCTGCGCGCTTTCGCGGGCCAGCGCCCTGATCGCCCAAGCACGGGCCAGCGCCTCGGCATCGGGGTCGGCATCGACGGCCGCCGCCGCCGTCCGGACGGCCGAGGCGGCGGGCGCCGGGATTTCGGCCTTCGCCGCCGCGCCCACCGGCACCGTCAGCGCCGGGGCCGCCGCGGTCCCGCTGGCGGCCTCGGCGATCACCGGCGCCGCCGCGGGGGTGGCAGCGGCGGGCACGTCCGCATCGGCTGGCGCAGCCGGCTGCGCTGCAGCAGGGGCCGCCGGATTCGCAACCGGCGCGGACGCCGCTTCCGGCGCGGCGGATGCGGCCTGCATGGCCTCTTGCGAGAAATCGAAGCGAACCCCGCCCTCGCCGGCCGATCCCGCTGCCGACGAAGGTGCCGGCGCCGGCTCCAGAAGCGACCCGACAAGCGTGTCCACGGTATTCACCACGCCCTGCAACAGGGATGGCTGCGCGGCGGCTGTCTGCAGGGGCGGGGGTTTGAACAGCGAGCTGATTAACATGACAAGTCTCCGTCTGGTAAACGGATCCCACGGTAGACGCCGGGCGTTAAGAATCCAGAATTCAGTTTCTTGGATTTTAATTGACGGCCAGCTGACCTGCCCGCGAATCGGCAGGCGCGGCCCTTCCGGACATGCAAACGCCCGCAGCTTTCGCCGCGGGCGCCCGGTGACGCATGGCAGGCGCGCTTCAGCGCAGCCGAAAAAAGCCGCCAAGGATCAGCGGCGCAGGCCCAGCTTGCCGATCAGCGCGGTGTAGCGGGCTTCGTCCTTGCGCTTCAGATAGTCCAGCAGCTTGCGGCGCTGCGCGACCAGCTTCAGCAGACCGCGACGCGAATGGTTGTCTTTCTTGTGGGTCTTGAAATGCTCGGTCAGCGTGGCGATGCGCGAGGACAGGATGGCGACCTGGACCTCGGGCGAGCCGGTGTCGCCCTTCTTGGTCGCGAATTCGGTCATCACGCGATTCTTTTCCTCAACCGTAATCGACATCGGGGGCTCCTTTCAGAAACAAGGGGTTATGGCTCAGGCCGGGATGTCGTCCAGCGCAGGCCCGTGGAGATACCCGCCGGAATGATCCGGCGGATGCGGGCGTATAGGCGGAATCGGCCGAAAAGGAAAGGGCTTTCCGGTCCCGGCGGCGTATCAGGCGCCGGGGTCGATCCGGGTCAGGGCGATATCGGCGGCGCGCAGCCCGGCCACCTGCAGCACCCGGCCCACCGCCACCCCGTCCAGGCGGATCATGGCCGAGCCGTCGGCATCGCGTTCCAGCGTAAGCAGCGGCGGCGCGCCATGGCCGGCTTCCTGATAGCGCAGCTCGATCCGGTCCTGAAGCGCGTCGAAATCGGCGATGATCGGCACCTGCTCGCCGGGGACCTGCAACTCCTCGCCCAGAGCGTCGAGCAGGAACAGATCCTCGCCCTCGCCGCCCTCGGCGAAATCGCCGATGCCGGGATGCAGCGTGTCGTTGCCCGCGCCGCCATGCAGCCAGGCCCGGTCGGGATGGGCCGAGCCGATCAGCAGGTCGTCGCCATCACCCCCGTCCAGGTCGTCCTCGCCGCGCCCGGCGACCAGCGTGTCGTTGCCGGCATTGCCCGAGATCCAGTCGTCCCCGTCGCCGCCGGTCAGCAGGTCGTCGCCCTCGCCGCCGAAGAGGGTGTCGTTGCCGGGGCCGCCATGCACGGTGTCGTTGCCGCCCTGCCCGGCCAGGAAATCGCCGCCCGCGCCGCCCTCGATCAGATCGTCGCCGCCCGGGCCGTAATCGCCATCGCCATAGATCCAGTCGGTGCCGTCGCCGCCGCGCAGCGTGTCATTGCCCGGACCGCCATGCAGGTCGTCATTGCCGCCATGGCCGACCAGCAGGTCGTCGCCATCGGTTCCGGCCAGCCAGTCCGGCCCCTCGCTGCCTTCAAGAACCAGGCCGCCGGGCCGGTCGGGATCGGGGTCCTCGGGCGGATCGGGTTCACCCTCGCCCCCGGGCGAGCGGGTCATCGCGGTCACGTCCACGGCCAAACCGACAAACAGCAAACTGATCAAACTACCAAGCAACAACATGACAAGGTCCAAACGAATCACACAACCCTGACGGGCAACATAACCCGTCGCGGTCGCCACCGCATCCCCAATGTAAAGAGAGGGTTAACGCGCCCTGCCCGGCCCTAGCCGTAGTCGCGGGCGCCGAAGATCGCGCTGCCGATGCGGACATGGCTGGCCCCCTCGGCGATGGCGGCCTCGAAATCGCCGCTCATGCCCATCGACAAGCCCGAGAGGCCGTTGCGGCGGGCGATCTCGCGCAGGATGCGGAAATGCGGCACCGGGTCCTGATCCTCGGGCGGGATGCACATCAGCCCCGCCAGCGTCAGGTCCAGCGCCCGGCATTGGGCGACGAAGCTGTCCGCCTCGTCCGGCAGGACGCCGGCCTTCTGCGGTTCGGCACCGGTGTTCACCTGAACGAAAAGCTGCGGACAGCGGCCGCGCTGCTGCACGTGCCGGGCCAGCTTGCCGGCCAGCGAAGGGCGGTCCAGCGTGTGGATGGCGTCGAAAAGCTCCAGCGCCGGTTTCAGCTTGTTGGTCTGCAGCGGACCGATCATGTGCAGCTCGATCCCCGGAAAACGCTGGCGCCAGGCCGGCCATTTCCCGGCCGCCTCCTGCACATAGTTCTCGCCGAAGACGCGCTGTCCGGCGGCAAGCACCGCCTCGACCCTTTCGGCCGGCTGCACCTTGCTGACGGCGATCAGCGTGACCTCGCCCGCCGCACGCCCCGCAGCCGCCTCGGCCGCAGCGACGCGGCGCCTGATCTCATCCAGTCCCATGGCGGCATGCATCCCAAAAGAAAAGAGCGGGCGCAAGGCCCGCTCTTTCCGAATTCCGTATCCCGAAGGATCAGAAGCGGAACTTCACACCGAAGTCGGCGACGGTTTCGTCGTCTTCGCCGGGCAGGTCGAAATCGACGTTGGTGATGCCGCCGGCCAGAACGGCACCGCCGCCCAGGTCGTAGTCAGCACCGATGCCGATGGCGCGCGGCTTGATGTCGCTGCCGCCGACAACGTCGACCTTGTCCTGACGGAAGAAGCCCTTCACGGTCAGAGCGTCGGCTTGATAAGCAGCGGCCAGACCGATGGTCGAGTCGAACTCGGCGCCGGCACCGACGAACACGTCGTCGTATTTGACGAACACGCCCTTGACCGAGAACTGGTTGAACTTGGCTTCACCGCCCAGCGAGATCTCGCTCATGTCGTCGTGCTTGGCATAGCCCAGACCGGCCCACCAGTTGCCGGCGTCGTATTTCGCGGCCAGCGAGTAGGCGACCTTGTCCGACAGCGCGCCCAGGGTGTCGTCATTGTCGGCGCCGCGGGTCACGTCGAACACGGTGGTGTCGACGCCGTCCGTGGCCGAGGCGTAGAACGAGATGTTGTCGACGGTGTATTCGTACAGGATCGTCGGGCCCTGATCGCGGTTGGCACCGTCGCCGACCAGGTAGCTGATTTCTTCCGGATCGCCGGCGACTTCGCCGTTGGTGTAGCCGATTTCATACAGGTCGCCGATCGCGGCTTCCGAAGCCGAGACCACGTCGCCCATCGACAGCTTGCCGTAGGTGCCCGAGATCCAGACGGCGCCACGGTTGCCGTGGGCGGCCGAACGGAACTCGTTGTTCCAGTCCTGCTGGTCGACGCGGAACGAACCGCCGAAGGACAGGCCGGCATCCGACTCGCCGGTCAGCGTGAAGGTCACGCGCGCGCGGCTGGCGAACTGGACGTCGTCACCGTCATAGATCAGACCCATGCGGCCGTCACCCGAGATGGCGACTTCGGCGGCGGCGACGCCGGCGGTCATCACCAGTGCGGTGGTGGCAAAAAGAAACTTTTTCATGGTTTTCCCTCTTGTCTCTCTCGTGTGCCCCACCCCGGAATACCGGCTTGGGGTATGCCTGTTGTGTCGCGCTTTCCCCCCGGCATTGCAACGAAATCAGAGCCGTTTCGCCTGTTTCCGGAATGCTGTGATGCACATGGGCCACACCCCGTTGCAACGCCGTTCGCCTCGGCCCCGGCATGCCGGTTCGGGCCGCCTCGCGCGCGCGTGCCATATCATCCGCCGGGGGCATTCCCGGCCCGGGCGCGGGCTCTCTTGTCGCAAGGGGCAGAATTGCGCTATGGCTCGCGCAAGGACGATCCGGGGGACATCAGATGACCAGACGCGCCGCACGGCTGACCGCCGCCCTGCTGATCTCGGCGGGACTCGCCGCCTGTTCCGGCGGGCCGGGCTCGGGCCCCGGCGGAGCACGCCAGACCCAGGCCGCGCAACCGCAGCGGGAATCCACGATCTGGGACGTGTTTTCGAATCGCCGCAACCCGAACGACACGGTGGCGGTGAACCGCTACCTGTGGAACGCCAGTCTGGAAGTGCTGAACTTCCTGCCGATCCAGTCCATCGATCCCTTCACCGGCGTCATCGTCACCGGCTACGGCACGCCGCCCGGCGGCGGCCGCGCCTATCGCGCCACGGTCAAGGTCAGCGACCCCTCGCTGGACGCGCGCGCGCTCAAGGTCTCGCTGCAGGGTGCGGGCGGTGCGGCGGTGGCGCCCGACACGGTGCGCGCGGTCGAGGACGCGATCCTGACCCGCGCCCGGCAGCTGCGGGTGCAGGACCGCAACCTGTAAGGCCGCATCGACCCCGCTGGACCTGCATCGGGCAAGCGGCTAATACCCTGCGGGCAATCTGACGCCCGGAGGTATCCATGCCCTATGATCCCGCAATCAGCGAACCGCGCTGGCAAGAGGCGTGGGAGCAGGCCGATACGTTCCGCGCCGTCCGGGACGAGCGGCCCAAGTATTACGTGCTGGAGATGTTCCCCTATCCCTCGGGGCGCATCCACATGGGCCATGTGCGCAACTACACGATGGGCGACGTGGTGGCGCGCTTCAAGCGCGCGCAGGGGTTTTCGGTGCTGCATCCGATGGGCTGGGACGCCTTCGGGATGCCGGCCGAGAATGCCGCGATGGAACAGGGCGGCCATCCGCGCGACTGGACCTATGGCAATATCGCCACCATGCGCGGCCAGCTGAAGCCTCTGGGCCTGTCCATCGACTGGAGCCGCGAATTCGCCACCTGCGACGACGCCTATGTCGCCCAGCAGCAGGCGCTGTTCCTGGACATGCTGGAGGCCGGGCTGATCACCCGCAAGTCGGCGCAGGTGAACTGGGACCCGGTCGACATGACGGTGCTCGCCAACGAGCAGGTGATCGACGGCAAGGGCTGGCGGTCCGGCGCTGTGGTCGAGCGCAAGGAACTGACGCAGTGGTTCTTCAGGATCTCGGACTATTCGGATGAGCTGCTGACGGCGCTGGACGGGCTGGAGGGCTGGCCGGAAAAGGTGCGGCTGATGCAGGCCAACTGGATCGGCAAGTCGCGCGGGCTGCAATTCCGCTTCGACACCGTGAACCTGCCGGATTTCCCGCAGATCGAGGTCTATACCACCCGCCCCGACACGCTGATGGGCGCGAGCTTCGTGGCGCTGTCGCCCGACCATCCGCTGGTCAAGGCGCTGGCGGCCAGGGATCCGAAGGTCGCGGCTTTCGTCGAGGAATGCCGCAAGATCGGCACGACCGAGGAAGCCATCGAGACCGCGCCGAAGCTGGGCTTCGACACCGGGCTGACGGTGCGCCACCCGCTGGACCCGGATTGGCAATTGCCGATCTGGATCGCGAATTTCGTGCTGATGGATTACGGCACCGGCGCGATCTTCGGCTCTCCGGCGCATGACGAGCGCGACCACGAGTTTGCGACGAAATACGGGCTGCCGATCCGCGCCACCTTCGGCGAAAAGGGCATGACGCTGGAACAGGCCGACGCGCTGGTGGCGAAAGCGCCCTATGTGCCGCTGAAATCCGAAACCGTGACCTATGTGCGCGGCTTTGCCGGTCCGGCCGACCAGACCGGCGAGGCGGCGGTGGATGCCGCCATCGCCCATGCCGAGGCCAAGGGCTATGGCGAAGGCGTGACGAAATTCCGCCTGCGCGACTGGGGCATCTCGCGCCAGCGTTACTGGGGTTGCCCGATCCCGGTGGTGCATTGCGAAAAATGCGGCACCGTGCCCGAGGCCAAGGCGAACCTGCCGGTGCTGCTGCCGCAGGACGTCAGCTTCGACGTGCCCGGCAACCCGCTGGACCGGCATCCGACCTGGCGCGACGCCACCTGCCCGCAATGCGGCGGCCCGGCCCGGCGCGAGACCGACACCATGGACACTTTCGTCGATTCGTCCTGGTATTACGCGCGCTTCACCGCGCCGCACGCGACGACGCCGACCGAGCGCGCCGAGACCGATTACTGGATGAACGTCGACCAGTATATCGGCGGCATCGAGCACGCGATCCTGCACCTGCTCTATTCGCGCTTCTTCGCCCGCGCCATGGTCAAGACCGGCCACCTGCCGGAAGGCGCCAGGGAGCCGTTCGACGCGCTCTTCACCCAGGGCATGGTCACGCATGAGATCTACATGACCCGGGACGAGCGCGGCCGCCCGGTCTATCACCTGCCCGAGGATGTCACCGACGGCAGGCTGGCCGACGGCACCGTGGTCGAGATCATTCCCTCGGCCAAGATGTCGAAATCCAAGAAGAACGTCGTCGATCCGGTCAATATCGTCGCCAATTTCGGCGCCGATACGGCGCGCTGGTTCATGCTCTCGGACAGCCCGCCCGAACGGGACGTGGAATGGACCGCCGCCGGGGCCGAGGCGGCGAACCGCTTCCTCGCCCGGGTCTGGCGGCTGGCGGACGAGATCCCCGAGGGCGGGGCCGATCCCGACCTGACCCGCGCCGCGCATCGCGCCATCGACGAGGTGACGAAATCCATCGAGGGCTTCGCCTTCAACAAGGCGGTGGCCAAGATCTATGAGCTGGCAAACAGCATCGGCAAGTCGAGCGCGGGCGGCGAAAGCCGGCGCGAGGCGCTGCGCATCATGGCGCAGCTGATGGCGCCCATGGTGCCGCATCTGGCCGAAGAGGTCTGGGCGAAGGCCGGCGGGCAGGGCATGGTGGTCGATGCCGCCTGGCCCAAGGCGGACCCGGCGCTGCTGGTTTCCGACAGCGTGGTGCTGCCGATCCAGATCAACGGCAAGCGCCGGGCCGAGATCGAGGTGCCCAAGGACATGCCCAAGGAAGAAATCGAGGCCATCGTGCTGGCCGACGAAACCGTGCGGCGCTTCATGGAGGGCCAGCCGCCCAAGAAGCTGATCGTGGTGCCGGGGCGGATCGTCAATGTCGTGGTCTAGGCGCAGCGTGATCCTGGCCGGGCTGGCGCTGGCCGCCTGCGGCTTTTCCCCCGTCTACGGGCCGGGCGGCACCGGCGGCAAGCTCTTCGGCAAGGTCCGCACCGCCGATCCCAAGACGCCGGACGACTTCAGCTTCGCCGGCCGCATCGCCGAACGGCTGGGCCCGGATACGGAGGCCCGCTTCCTGCTCGACTACCGGCTGCGCATCGCCGTGGTGCCGCAGGCGATCACCCCCGACGAGGTGACGACGCGCTACGCGCTGAACGGCACCGCCGACTTCGCCCTGACCGAGGCCGCGACCGGCCGCGAGGTGACGCGCGGGCAGGTCAGCAGCTTCACCTCCTATTCCACCACCGGCACCACCATCGCCACCATGGCGGCGGAACAGGACGCGCATGAGCGGCTGGCGCGGATGCTGGCCGACCAGGTGGTGACGCGGCTGCTGGCCGTCCAGCCCGACGCGGTGCCATGATCCTGAAGGGTGCCGAGATCGGACGCTATCTGGCGCGGCCCGATCCGACGCGCCCGGCGCTGCTGATCCATGGCCAGGACGCCATGCGCGTGGCGCTGAAGCGGGCCGAGGCGGTCAAGGCGCTGGTCGGCCCCGGCGCCGAGGAGGAGATGCGCCTGACCCGCATTCCCGGCGCCGACCTGCGCAAGGACCCTGCGGCGCTGCTGGATGCCGTGAAGGCGGTAGGCTTCTTTCCGGGCCAGCGCGTGGTGCTGGTCGATGATGCGCCGGATGCGGCGGCGCCGGCCGTCGCCACGGCCATCGCCGAATGGAAAAGCGGCGACGCGGTGATCGTGGTCGCGGCCGGGAGCCTGGGCAAGTCCTCGGCGCTGAGGAAGCTTTTCGAGCCGCATCCCGCCGCCGTGACCGCGCCGATCTATGACGACCCGCCCGGCGAGGAGGAGGTGGGCCGCTGGCTGCATGAGGCCGGGCTGCGCGAGGTGCCGCGCGACGCGATGCGCGACCTGATGGCGCTGTCCCGCGCCCTCGATCCCGGCGATTTCCGCCAGACGGTGGAAAAGATCGGGCTTTACAAGCATGGCGATCCCGAACCGCTGACGCCCGCCGAGATCGCTGCGCTGGCGCCGGCCACCATCGAGGCCGAGGTCGATGAGCTGATCGACTGCGTGGCCGAGGGCCGGGCGCGCGAATTCGGCACGCTGATGCGGCGGATCGAGGGGCAGGGCATCGCCCCGGTGACGCTGTGCATCGCGGCGCTGCGGCATTTTCGCGGGCTGCATGCCGGGGCCTCGGACCCCGGCGGGCCGGGAGCCGGGCTGTCGCGGCTGCGGCCGCCGGTCTTCGGCCCGCGCCGCGACCGCATGATCCGGCAGGCGCAGGACTGGGGCATGCGGGCGCTGGAGGATGCGGTCCACCAGCTGATCGAGACCGATCTGGCGTTGCGCTCGTCCTCGAAGGCACCGGCCATGGCGCTGATGGAGCGGATGCTGTTGCGGCTTTGCATGATGCCGCGGGGCGGGCGGTGAGCCAAGGGGTCGAGGCCTTGGTGATCGGCGCCGGCCCGGCCGGGCTGAGGGCGGCCGAGGTGCTGGCCGGGCAGGGCGCGCGGGTCGTCGTGGCCGAGGCCATGCCGACCCCGGCGCGCAAGTTCCTGATGGCCGGGAAATCCGGGCTGAACCTGACCAGGGACGAACCCTTCGCGGATTTTGCGGGGCATTATGGGGGCTCTGCCCCCGTCCTGCGGACTCCCCCGGAGTATTTGGAAAACGGTGAAATCGGGCCTGAGGCGGTGATGGCCTGGGCGCGCGGGCTGGGGGTGGAGCTGTTCACCGGCTCGACCGGGCGGGTGTTTCCGGTCGGGATGAAGGCCTCGCCGCTGCTGCGGGCCTGGCTGGCGCGGCTGGCGGACCTGGGGGTCGAGCTGCGGACGCGCTGGCGCTGGAGCGGTTTTGACGGCGATGGCTGGCGCTTCGAGGCGCCGGGCAGGGTTCAGATCTTGCGGCCGCGGGTCGTGGTGCTGGCGCTGGGGGGCGCGAGCTGGCCGCGGCTGGGCTCGGACGCCGCCTGGGTGCCCTGGCTTCGCAGGAAGGGCGTCGCGATGGTGCCGTTCCGGCCGGCGAACATGGGCTTTCGCGTCGCTTGGTCGGCGCAGATGGCGCGGCATTTCGGCCGGGCGGTCAAGGGTGTGGCGCTGCATGTCGGGGACCGGGTCGGGCGCGGCGAATGGGTCGTCAGCGCAGGCGGAATCGAGGGCGGCGGGATCTATGAGGTCGCGGCCGCGATGCGGGACGGGGCCGAGGCTTTCGTCGACCTGGCACCGGACCTGGCGCCCGAGGAGCTGGCGCGGCGCTTCGCCATGGTGCCGGCGAAGCTGTCGGTCGGCAACCGGCTGCGGCGGGTGCTAGGCGATCCGGTCCGCGCGGCGCTGCTGATGGAATGGGGCCGGCCGCTGCCCGCCGAGCCCGAACGGCTGGCCCTGCGCGCCAAGGCGCTGCGGTTGCGGCACCAGGGGCCGATGGGCATCGAGCGGGCGATTTCCTCGGCCGGGGGGATCGGTGCCGACAGCCTGACCGATGCTCTGGAGCTGAAGGCGCTGCCCGGCGTCTTTGCCGCCGGCGAGATGCTGGACTGGGAAGCGCCGACCGGCGGCTATCTGCTGACCGGCTGCCTTGCCACCGGGCGGCTGGCCGGGCAGGGCGCCGCCGCCTACCTGGCCGCGGCGCGCAGATAGGCCGGGCGGGCCCGCATGGTCTGGAGGTAATCGGTCAGCCGGTGCTCGGTGATCGGAAAGCGCGCCGTCAGCGCCCATGTCAGGCAATGCGCCAGGATGATGTCGGGCACCGTCATGCGCTCGCCCATCAGGAAGCCGTCCTCGGCCATGCGATGCACCAGCGTGCGCTGGCTGCGCTCGAATTCCCAGCGCAGGGTGTTCTTGATCGCCGCCAGCCGCATCTCCTCGGGCAGCACGAAGCTGTGGCGCGCCGCCAGCCACAGCGCGGCGTCGAATTCGTCCAGCACGAATTGCGTCAGGCTGTCCTGCCGCGCTCGGTCGAGGCTGCCGGCCGGATGGGTCAGGGCCCCGTGCTTGTCGGCCAGATAGGTCAGGATGGCGGTGGAATCGGTGATGGGCGTGCCGTCCACCACCAGCACCGGCACCTTGCCCGCCGGGTTGAAGGGCCGGACCCCTTCGGTCTGCGGGTTCACCGCGACATGTTCATAGGGCTGGCCGAGTTCCTCGAGCATCCAGAGCACGCGCAGGGCGCGGCTCTTGCCGGTTCCGATCACCTGATACATCGAGTTCCCCGCATCGCCTTGAACCCAAGGCTAACGCCGCCGCCCGATTCAGGCAATCAGCGCCATTGACGCGGCCGCCGCCCGGGCGCAGGAATTGCAGGCTGCGAGAGGGAGGGACAACATGTCCAAGGCAATGCGCGCGCCGCTGTTCACCTCGGTGCTGGTCGGCGGCTCGATCATCCTGCTGATCAATTTCGCCCTGCGGGCCAGTTTCGGCGTCTTCCAGATCCCCATCGCGCAGGAATTCGGCTGGCCGCGGGCCGAGTTCAGCCTGGCCATCGCCATCCAGAACCTGGCCTGGGGCATCGGCCAGCCGATCTTCGGCGCCCTGGCCGAACGCTGGGGCGACCGCTGGTCGGTGATCATCGGCGCCTTCCTCTATTCCGCCGGGCTGATCCTGACGGCCTACGCCACCGACCCGCTGGCCATGCAATTGCTGGAGGTGATGGTCGGCTTCGGCATCGCCGGCACCGGCTTCGGCGTGATCCTTGCGGTGATCGGCCGCGCCGCCAGCGACGAGAACCGCAGCCTGGCGCTGGGGATCGGCACCGCCGCCGGCTCGGCCGGGCAGGTCTTCGGCGCGCCGCTGGCCGAGGCGCTGCTGATGCATTACCCGTGGCAGAGCGTGTTCATCATCTTCGGGGTGATCGTGCTGGCCTGCCTGTTCTTCCTGCCCATGCTGGGCGGCGGCAAGCCCGCCAGCCGCGGCGAGCTGGAAGAGAGCATGGGCTCGGTGCTCAAGCGCGCTTTCACCGACCCGTCCTATCTGATGATCTTTGCCGGGTTCTTTTCCTGCGGCTACCAGCTGGCCTTCATCACCGCACATTTCCCCGCCATGGTGACCGAGATGTGCGGACCGATCAGCCCGATGGGCACGCTGGCCAGCATCGGCATCACCACCACCTCGGCGCTTGGCGCCGCCGCCATCTCGCTGATCGGACTAGCGAATATCGCCGGGGCGATCTTCGCGGGCTGGCTGGGGAAACGCTATACCAAGAAATACCTGCTGGCCGGGATCTATACGCTGCGCACCATCGCCGCCGCCGCCTTCATCCTGATGCCGATCACGCCGACCAGCGTCATCGTGTTCTCTCTG
The DNA here is from genome assembly GCF_000518925.1 of Paracoccus sp. J39. NCBI lineage: Bacteria > Pseudomonadati > Pseudomonadota > Alphaproteobacteria > Rhodobacterales > Paracoccaceae > Paracoccus > Paracoccus sp. J39. Next base: position 176,200 of record NZ_JAEN01000003.1, read on the forward strand.
GTCATGGGCGGGCTGTGGCTGGCCACCGTGCCGCTGACCTCGGGGCTCGTCGCCTATATCTACGGGCTGCGCTATATGGGCACGCTTTACGGCTTCGTGTTCCTGAGCCACCAGCTCGGCTCGTTCCTGGGCGTCTGGCTGGGCGGCAAGATGTATGACATCTACGGCGATTACACCTTGGTCTGGTGGGTCGGGGTCGGGGTCGGCGCCTTCAGCGCGCTGATCCATCTGCCGGTGCGCGAGGCGCCGGCGCGGCTGGCCCCGGCCTGACTTGCCGGTTTTTGTTTGACTGGTCAATCAACAAACCCTAGCCTTCGCGGTCAGGCGCAGAAAGCGCCGACGCAGAACAGGGAGAGTTCGATGACCTTCAACCGCCTTGCCCGCCGCCTGACGCTGGGCCTGACCGCATCGGCGCTGATCGCACCCGCCGCCCTCGCGCAGGACGCGGCGCAGATGCCGCAATGCCAGGTCCGGGAGTTCGCCATGGGGCTGCGCTATCAGCAGCAATCGGCCGAGGTCCGGGCCCTGCAACTGCAGGCCTTCGCGCTGGCGACCGAACGGCTGGACGCCGCCGTCGCCAAGGCCGAGGATCCGGCGAAGCTGGCCGTGGTCACCGACCTGGACGAGACGGTGATCGACAACACCCCGCTTCTGGTGCGCGACATGCAGGAATGCCACCAATACGACAGCTGGGACACCTGGGGCTTCTGGGAGCGCGACGGCAAGCCCACGCTGATCCCCGGCGCCGGGGAGTTCCTCGACCATGCCGACAAGGCCGGGGTGGCGATCTATTACATCTCGGACCGGTTCGGCGAGAACAAGGCCGCGACCATCGCCACGCTGAACGAGCTGGGCCTGCCGCAGGTCTCGGAGGATCACGTGCTGCTTTACGGCACCACCAAGGTCGAGCGGCGCGCCGTGGTCTCGGAGGATCACCAGATCGTGCTGCTGCTGGGCGACACGCTGCACGATTTCGACGGCGTGTTCCACAAGGCCGATACCGCGACCAAGCGCGAAAAGGTGGACGAGAACCGGGCGCGTTTCGGCGCGGACTGGATCGTGCTGCCCAACGCCACCTATGGCGAATGGAGCGAGGCGCCCCTGACCGCCTGGGATGCCGAGCTGAAGACCGAATAGCAGCCGAAGCCGGCCGGATCGCGCCGCGGTCTCCGGCGGCCCCTTTCGGCCGGCCCGGCGATGCGGCCCCGGGCGGGCATAGGCAGGCGCGGGCGGGCGCAGCCTCATGCGGCGGGCGCGCTGCGCGCCGCGGCAAATCCGTCGCGCAGGCCATTGCGCCCCGCCGGGCAATCGGCAAGTCTCGGCCCCGGCAGGGCTAAGGGGGGCGGTTCATGCGCGCATTGTGGTCGGCGGGGATCGTCAGCCTGATCCTGGCCTATATGCTCAGCCAGTTCTATCGCGCCTTCCTGGCGGTGCTGTCCCCGGTCCTGCAGGCCGAACTGGGCGCGGGACCCGAGGATCTGGCGATTTCGTCGGGGCTGTGGTTCCTGACCTTCGCGCTGATGCAGCTGCCCATCGGCGGGGCGCTGGACCGGATCGGGCCGCGCTGGACGGTCGCCGCGCTGCTGGCGCTGGGAGGCGCGGGCGGGGCGGCGGTCTTTGCGCTGGCGCAGGCGGCCTGGCATCTGCATGTCTCGCTGGCGCTCATGGGGATCGGCTGCGCGCCGGCGCTGATGGGCAGCTATTACATCTTCGCCCGCAACTATCCCCCGGCGCTGTTCGGCACGCTGGCCGGGGCGGTGGTCGGCTTCGGCTCGATGGGCAACATCCTGGGCGCCGCACCGCTGGTCTGGGTGATCGAGGCCATCGGCTGGCGCCAGACGCTCTGGTCGCTGGCGGGGATCACGCTGGCGGTGGCGCTGGCGATCCTGGCCTTCACCCGCGACCCCGAGCGGCTGGCGGCAGCGGCCCCGCGCGGCTCGCTGGCCGAGCTTCTGCGGCTGCGGCCGCTGTGGTTCATCCTGCCGCTGTTTTCGGTCAATTACGCCGCCTCGGCCGCGATCCGGGGCCTCTGGGCCGGGCCCTACATGGCCGAGGTGCATGGCGCCTCGGACCAGCTGATCGGCCGGGCGACGCTGGCCATGGGCGTGGCCATGGTGATCGGCAGCTTCCTGGTCGGACCGGCGACGCGGCTGGCGGGATCGCTGCGCCGGCTGGCGCTGGTCGCCAACGGCGCGGGCGTGCTGGTCATGGCCGGGCTGTGGCTGTTTCCCGCCGAAAGCGTGCCGCTGTCGGTGGCGCTTCTGGCGCTGGTCGGGCTGTCGGGCGCCACCTACACCGTGCTCATGGCGCATGGCCGCGCCTTTCTGCCGCCGCATCTGGTGGGGCGGGGCGTGACATTCCTCAACATGTTCTCGATCGGCGGGGCGGGGGTGCTGCAATTCGCCTCGCGCCCGGTCTATGGCTGGGCCGCCGCGCAGGGCAGCGCCGCCGAGGCCTATTCCACCCTGTTCCTGTTCTTCCTGATTCCGCTTACGGTGGGGTTCCTGTTGTATTTCCTGACGCCCGAGACCCCCGATGCCTGAAATTGCCGCCGACCGGATCGACGTGGTCGCCCCGAACCTGAAACGCCGCCTGTCGGGCGTGACGGCGACCGTAGTGCGGCTGATCCCGGTGCAGGCGACGATGATCGGCATCGTCGCCACCGGCCCCGGCCTGCCGCCCGGCCTGCCGCATATCCCGCTGGCCCGCGCCGCCAGCCTGCCGCGCGACCGCTGGCGGGTCTGGCATGCGCGCCGCAATACCGAAATGGCGCTGGGGCTGATCCTGCGGCATGTGCTGCGGCGGCGCTATCGCCTGCTCTTCACCTCGGCCGCGCAGCGCCGGCATACCGGCTTCACCCGCTGGCTGATCCGGCGCCAGGACGCGCTGATCGCCACCTCGCCGCAAGCCGCGCGCTATCTCGAACGTCCCGCCACCGTCATCCTGCATGGCGTGGACCTGTCGGTCTTTCACCCCGCCGCCGACCGCGCGGCGCTGCGGGCCGAGCTGGGCTTTGCCCCGGACGACATCGTCATCGGCTGTTTCGGCCGCATCCGGGCGCAGAAGGGCGTCGACCTGCTGGTCGAGGCGGCGCTGCGGCTGTTCCCCCAGCGCCCGCGCGCGAAACTGATCTTCACCGGCCGCGTCACCGCCGACAACCAGGCGTTCTTCGAGGAACAGAAGGCCAGGATCGCCGCGGCCGGCCTCTCGGACCGCATCCGCTTCCTGGGCGAGGTGCCCTGGGAACAGGTGGTGCGCAACTATCAGGCCATCGACCTTTTCGCCGCGCCGGCCCGCTGGGAGGGCTTCGGCCTGACCCCGCTGGAGGCCGCGGCCTGCGGCGTGCCGACCGTCGCCGCCCGTGCCGGCGCCTACGAGACGCTGATCCGCGACGGCGAGACCGGCAGCCTGGTCCCGCGCGATGATGCCGAGGCGCTGGCCGCGGCGCTGGCGCGCTGGCTGGACGACGATGCCGGGCGGCTGGCGGCGGGGCAGGCGGCCCGCACGCATGTCGAGGCGAATCACGCCATCGAGGCCGAGGCCCGCGCCATCACCGAGGTCTATCGCAGGCTGCTCGCATGACCCGGCTGGGTTTCCTGATCGCCCGCACCCTGCGGGACGAATCCGCGTTGCAACGCCTTTCGGTTCCGCAAGCCGGGCTGCTGGCGGCGCTGCGGGACAAGCATGTCGCGCTGGTGGGCAATGCCCGCGCGCTGGCCGAAACCGATCACGGCGCGCGGATCGACACCGCCGATCTGGTGATCCGCATCAACGGCGCGCCGATGCCCTCGGCCGAAAGCCATGGCGGGCGCACCGACTGGCTGGCGCTGGCCGTGCGGCTTTCGCAGGCCGACCGTGCCCGCATCGCGCCGGATCGCATCCTGTGGATGTCGCCCAAGCGCAAGCGTCTGGACTGGCGGACGGCGACCAGCCCCGGCTTCTACCTGCATCCGCTGGCCGATTATCGGGCGCTGCAGGCCCGGCTGGGCGCCCCGCCCACCACCGGCGCGATGATGATCGACCTGATCGCGCGCTCGCAAATGGCGCGGCTGGACCTGTTCGGCTTCGATTTCTTCGCCTCGCTCTCGCTTTCCGGCCGGCGGACCGCCGACCAAGTTCCCCATGATTTCAAAGGGGAATCCGAGTGGGTGCGGGAAATCATGCTGGCAGATCGCCGGATTCGTCGGCATTAAGCCGAAATCCTGCCAGATCATCGGGCGTTTTGACGAAATCTCGCTTTCCCTTTGCCGCAATACCCCCTATATCGCGGCGTCCTTTGTTGAAGGAGACCCCAATGGGCTACAAGGTCGTTGTCGCCGGCGCCACGGGGAACGTGGGCCGTGAAATGCTGAACATCCTGGCCGAGCGCCAGTTTCCTGCTGATGAGGTTGTCGCTCTGGCTTCGCGCCGGAGCCTTGGCACTGAGGTCAGCTATGGCGACAAGACCCTGAAATGCAAGGACATCGAGGGGTTCGACTTCGCCGGCTACGACATCGCGCTGTTCGCCATCGGCTCGGACGCGACCAAGACCTATGCGCCGATCGCCGCCTCGCAGGGCTGCGTGGTGATCGACAACTCCTCGCTCTATCGCTACGACCCCGAAATCCCGCTGGTCGTCCCCGAGGTGAACCCGGACGCGGTCGAGGATTACCGCAACAAGATGATCATCGCCAATCCCAACTGTTCGACCGCGCAGATGGTGGTGGCGCTGAAGCCGCTGCATGACCGCGCCCGGATCAAGCGCGTCGTCGTCTCGACCTACCAGTCGGTCTCGGGCGCCGGGAAAGAGGGCATGGACGAGCTGTGGAACCAGACCAAGGGCGTCTATGTCCCGGGTCAGGAGGTCGAGCCGAAGAAGTTCCAGAAGCAGATCGCCTTCAACGTGATCCCGCAGATCGACGTGTTCATGGACAGCGGCGACACCAAGGAAGAATGGAAGATGGTGGTCGAGACCAAGAAGATCGTCGATCCGGCGATCAAGGTCACGGCGACCTGCGTGCGCGTGCCGGTCTTTGTCGGGCATTCGGAATCGGTGAATATCGAGTTCGAGGATTTCCTGGACGAGGACGAGGCCCGCGACATCCTGCGCGAGGCGCCGGGCGTGCTGGTCATCGACAAGCGCGAGCCCGGCGGCTACTCGACCCCGGTGGAATGCGTCGGCGACTTCGCCACCTTCGTCAGCCGCATCCGCCAGGACGTGACGGTGGAGAACGGCCTGAACATGTGGATCGTCAGCGACAACCTGCGCAAGGGCGCGGCGCTGAACGCGGTGCAGATCGCCGAGCTTCTGGGCAATCGCTGCCTGAAGAAGGGCTGATCCGATAGGGATATGCGAGGGCGTCCCGGCGGGTTTCGCCGGGACGCCCTCTTGCATTTCCCGCCTCCCTCGCGGACCTTGGCCGGGTCATGACGAGGGGGTCCGATGCGCCATCTGCTGATTTCCACCGCCATCCTGCTGGCCGGCCCCGCCCTGGCCGACCGTATCGAGACGACAGCGCGCGTGACAGGGGTCACCGTCTATCCCTGGGGCGCCGGCGTCACCCGCGAGGCCAGCCTGGACCTGCCCGCCGGCGCGCATGAGCTGGTGATCCCCGGCATTCCCGAAGGCATCGACCCCGCCAGCCTGCGCATCGCCGCCGAGGGCGCGGTGATCGGCGCGACCGGCTTCCAGCAGGAACGCGCCCTGCCCGAAACCCCGGAAAAATCCCCCGAGCTGCGCGCCGCCGAGGACGAGGTCCGCCGCCTCAAGGCCGCGCTGGCCGAACGCGACGCCGGCGTGGCGGGGATCAAGGCCCGGGCCGAGGCGGCCGAGGACACCATCGCCTTCCTGATGAAGCTGGCCGAATCCGACGCCGCCGGCACCGGCGACATCGCCGCGCTGACCCGCGTGGTGGGCGAGCAGCTGCTGCAGGCGCGCCAGACCGCCATCCGCGCCGGGCTCGAAGCCGAAGCCGCCGATGCGGGACGCGAGGAATTGGCCGAGGACCTGGCCCGCGCCGAGGCCCGGCTCGCGGCGCTGCGCGGCCCGGACGCGGATCGCGGCGCGCTGGTAATCGCCGTGCAGGGACAGGGCCAGCCGGCCCGGATCCGCATCACCAGCCTGACCGATCGCGCCAGCTGGCAACCGGTCTACGACCTGTCCTTGCAGCGCAAGGAAGGCAAGCTGCGGCTGGATCGCGGGTTGCTGGTCCGGCAGGATACCGGCGAGGACTGGCGGGGCGTGCATCTGGTCCTGTCCACCGCCCGGCCGATGGACCAGTCGGCCCCCAGCGAGCTGCAGCCGGATTTCCCCCGCATCGCCGATCCGGGGGCCAAGCTCTACAGCCGCTCGGCCGCGCCGATGGCCGAAGCCGCGATGGATTCGGCCGCCCTGGAATCGATGGAACGCGCCTATCCCGCGGCAGCCCCCGAGTCCGGGATCGCCGGCTCGGCGCTGGCCGGCCTGGTGGGCGAAACCGTGGTCTACGATTATCCGACGCCGGTGGACATGCGCGACGGGGCCGATGCGCTGCGCCTGCCGCTGGATTCGCATGAGCTGGCGCCCGAGATCGTCGCCGAGGCGGTGCCGCGCCGCGACGACAGCGCCTATCTGGTCGCCGACACGGTGAATTCCACCGGCGCGGTGATCCTGCCGGGCGAAGCGACCTTCCACGCCGACGGCGCCATGGTGGGCCGCGGCGCGCTGCAATTGACCGCTGCCGGGGACGAGATGAAGCTGGGCTTCGGGCCGCTGACCGGCATCAAGCTGGAGCGCCGCATCCCCGACGAGATCGAGGGCAACCGCGGATTGATCTCGAAATCCTCGGAACGCCGCGAAACCGCGATCCTGAAGGTGCGGAACCTGACCGGCGAGGAATGGCCGCTGCGGGTGATCGACCGCGTGCCGGTGTCGACCCAGGAAAACCTGCGCGTCGACTGGTCGGCCAGCCCCCAGCCCGATGAAACCGACCCGGACGGCAAGCGGGGGCTGCTGGTCTGGAACGGCAAGATCGCCGCGGGCGAGGAACGCGACATCACCCTGACCACCACGCTGCGCTGGCCCGAGGGGCAGGTGCTGATCCCCGGCGGGGAATAAGCCGCCGACGCGATCCGGGGCATCGCAGCCGCCTGGCCGCCGGCGGCCGGTGCCCGGCATCGGACGGCCCGCGTTCCGCCGCAGCCGGCCCCGCCGCCTAAAGCGCCAGCGCACCGCTTTCCAGCGCCTCGGCCAGCCGGTCCACCGCCGCAGCCAGACGTTCGTCGACCAGATGCAGGTATTGCGTCCAGTCGGACAGATGCGCCAGCTCCTCGGCCCCGTCGGAAATCCCGCGCAGCCCGATCAGCGGCAGGCGGAAACGCTGGCAGGCGCGCAGCACCGCATAGCTCTCCATGTCCACCATCTCGGCGGCGATCGCATCATAGCCGGGGCCGCTGACGATGCTCGCCCCGGTCGCCAGGCTGGCCGAGGCGATGCCCGGAATCTGCAAGGGCAGCGCGACGCGCACCGGCAGGCCCAGCATCGGCGTCTCGCCGCGGGCGAAGCCCAGGGGCGAGGCGTCCATGTCGCGATATTCCAGCGTCGAGACCTGATAGACGCCCAGCTGCTCCAGCCGCCGCGATCCAGCCGAGCCCAGCGACACCACCAGCTCGGGCAGTTCGTCCCGCGCGGCCAGCCGCGACAGCGCCGCGGTCAGCTCGACCGCCGCCTCGACCGGGCCGACGCCGGTCATCAGCGGCGAGATCCGCGCCCGCAGCTGCGGCCCGTATTCCGCATCCAGCGCCATGACGAACAGCACGCGCCGGCCGGCCAGAAGATCGGGACTCGCCGTCATGGCCGCCCCGCCGTGCCAACAGTCCGCCCGAATCTTGCCATGATCGCCTCCGCCAGGTTTCGCACAGGGAAGCGCAGCCGGCCGGGCAGGGCAAGCCCGGGCGTCATCCGGTCAGGGCACGCGACATCGCGGCAGATTCGGCCGGCTCGGAACCCTCCGCGACGCGCGGCATCTCGCTCCCGACCGGCAGGGTCGGGACCGGAGCGGCAAAGCTCAGCAGCAGCCGTCCGCCCGACAGTCCGCGCAGCCCCCAGGACAGCAGCCCGCCCGCCGGCCCCGCCATGGCGCCGCGCAGCGGCTCGTCCGGATGGGCGGCGTTCAGCGCCTCGCGCAGGATGGCAAGGCCGGGGCTGGAACCGCAGGTCTCCGTCCAGATCGCGACATGGTCGTCCAGGGTGGCCGGCGCCGCCCGCCCCCAAAGCTCGGCATAGCGACGGTTCGAGATCAGCAGCTCGCCATTGGCCGCGAAGACCGCCACCCCATCCTCAAGCGCATCCAGAACCTCGGCGCCCAGCGACAGATCGGCGCGGAACTTCCGGGTCAGCGAGATTTCCGAGGTGATGTCCTCGAACAGGAAGGCCACCGCGCCGTCGGGATGCGGCCGGCCGGTCACACGATAGGTCTGCCCGCCGGGCAGCGACCACATCTCGACATGGTGCCCCGAGGAGGCCGCCGCCTCGAGCGTGTTCATCTGGTTGCGCCAGCTGCGGTAATCCTTGGGTTCGGGCACCATCCGCGCCTCGCGCAGGCGATCCAGAAAGGCATAGAGGGTCGGCCGCGCGGTCAAGAACCCGGTGGCCAGCCCGGTCAGGTCGATCAGCGCCGGGTTGAACAGCTGCAAATTGCGGTCGCGGTCAAAGATCGCCAGCCTGATGGGCAGGTCGGCAAAGGTCTTGGTCAGGGTCTGGACGAATTCGCGCAACGAGCGTTCGGCCCGCACCGCCGCATCGGCAGGCAGGGCGATGGCCACGGTCTGGTCGGCGACCTCGTGCAGATGGCAATCATACCAGCGGCTTTGCCCGCCCTGGTCGATTTGCACCCGCCGCGCCGATCCCGCGGCGGCATTGGCCTGCGCCGGCCGCGCGGATAGGTCGATGAGCTGCGGCAGCGGCCAGAGCGTCTGCCCCTCTGCCTTGGCCTCGGCCAGGGACAGATAGGCCGAGTTCGCCCAGGTGACCTGGCCCTGCCGGTCCTGGCGCCAGGCCAGCATCGGCGAATGGTCCATGGTGCTGCGCAGGATCTCCAGCTCTTGCTCCATGGCGCCGAGCGACAGGGAATCGACCAGGATCCCGGCATTCTCGGCCGCCGGATCGGCCAGCGTCAGGCGCAGCAGCCCGTCGCCCAGATCCTCGGCCCGCAGCCGCAAGGGCTGGTCGCAGGCCCGCTCCTGCAGTTCGACGCGCGCGGCGCCGCCCAGATCGGGCAGCAGCGCGCCGAATTCGGGCAGGCGCATGCCCAGCCACGAACTGAGCCGCTGCCAGTCCCCTTCGCCCGGCAGGCTGGCAAGCAGCGCCCGCGCCGGAGCCGTGGCATCGACCAGCGCCTGATGGCGGAACAGGAACACGATCGGCTCGATCTCGCGCTCCAGCCCGCGCGCGGCTTGCGCGCCGGCGAAACGCCGGTCCGCCAGCCGGATCAGCCCCAGCGCCAGCAGAACCGCCAGCGCCGCCGCCGCGAAGGCGATGAGGAAATGCGCAACCATCGCGAACCATCCCTGAACAACCCAGACAAATACAACTATAGAGGGATATTTTAAGAAGTGGTTAACGCGACAGGAAAATCAGGCCAGAATCTGCGGATTGGGGCCGAGGGCGGCGCGATCGCCGGTTTCGATCATCTCGCGCGGCCAGGTGACCAGCACCTCGGCGCCGCCCTGCGCGCCATTGCCGAAGCGCAGCCGGGCGCCCGAACGCTCCAGCAGCGCCTTGGCGATGAAGAGGCCCAGCCCCATGCCTTCATAGCTGCGCCCGTCCTCGGCCCGGGGACGCGTGGTCAGGAAGGGGCTGCCGATGCGCGGCAGCAGCGCCGGCGGAAAGCCCGGCCCGTCATCGGCGATCCGCACCCACAGATCGCGGCGGTCGGCACCGGTCTCGATGGTGACGCGCTCGGCAGCGAAATCGACGGCGTTCTGGATCAGGTTGCGCAGCCCGTGGATCACCGCGGCATCGCGCTGGACGATCAGCGGCTCGGCGGCGGGCAGGACGCTGATTTCGGCGCCGCGGCCGCGATGCGGGGCGGCGGCCTCGGCCAGCACCTCGGCCAGCGGGGCCGAGCGGATCAGCAGGTCGTCGCGCCCGGCCCCGCCCATGGATTTCAGGATGTCGCGGCAACGGTCGGCGGACTGGCGCAGCAGGGCGACATCCTCGGCCAGATCCTCGCGCTCGGGCAGCGCCTCGGCAAGCTCGTCGGCCAGTTCGGCGCTGACCAGCTTGATCGTCGCCAGCGGCGTACCCAGCTCATGCGCGGCGGCGGCGACCACGCCACCCAGGTGCTGCAGCTTCTGTTCCCGCTCCAGCGCCATGCGCGCGGCGAACAGCGCGTCCGAGGTGGCGCTGACCTCGGCGGCGACCAGCCGGGCGAAGGCGGCGAAGAACACCGCGCCGATCACGATGGCGAACCAGTGCCCGACCAGCAGCGGCTCGCGCAGCGTCACCAGCCAGCCCGGACCGAAGGTCAGCGGCTGGGCGAAGATCGCGGCCAGCGTCACCATCAGGAAGGTCGCCACCCCCAGCGCCAGCAGGTGCCGGCCGGGCAGCGCGGTGGCGGCGATGGTCACCGGCGCCAGCAGCAGCAGCGCAAAGGGATTGGCCAGCCCGCCGGTCAGCGCCAGCAGCGTCGCCACCTGCGCCAGATCGAAGCCAAGCTGCCAGGCGGCCTCGCGCGCCGAGATGCGGCGGTCCGGCCGGCTCATCAGCGCCAGGTTCAGCGCCGCCGCCAGGCCGATCACCGCCAGAACCGCCGCCAGGGGGAAGCCGGCGCCGATCAGCAGCGCCGCGCCCACCGCCGCAAGCTGCCCGGCGATCGCCACCCAGCGCAGCAGGATCAGGGTGCGCAGGCGGATCGGCTCGGGGCCGGGCTGGCCGGGCAACAGGTCGATGCGGCGGGAAACGAGGCCGATGGGCACGCGAAGGGCCTCCTGACTGGGACGGGCTTTTGCATTGATACCCGTGGCCGGATGGGCGATCAATGCGACCAAGCGGACGGAGATGCGCCGAATGGCCAAAGACCGAACGATCCTGATCCTCGGCTGCCTGGCCGCGGTGCTGCTGCTGGCGACCGGCGGGCTGTGGCTGTCGCGTGGCGAGGCCGATGCCTTCGCCCCCTGCCGCAAGGGCCTCGAGGCCGGCGGGCTGGACGGTCTGGGCTCGCCCTTCACGCTGACCGACCAGAACGGCGCGCGGGTGACGGACCGGCAGGTGCTGGCCGGGCCGGCGCTGCTTTATTTCGGCTATACCTATTGCCCGGATGTCTGCCCGATGGACAGCGCGCGCAATGCCGAGGCGGTCGCGATCCTGGATCAGCGCGGAATGCGGCTTACGCCGGTTTTCATTACCGTCGATCCCAAGCGCGATACGCCGGAGGTGCTGCGCGATTTTACCGGCGCCATGCATGAGCGCATGATCGGATTGACAGGCAGCCCGGCGGAAATCGATGCGGTCGCCAAGGCCTGGCGCAACTATTACCGGTTGAATGACCAGGAGGACCCGGAAAACTATCTGGTCGATCACATGACCAATAGCTATCTGGTCATGCCGGGGGCCGGCACCGTCGGTGTTTTCGACCGCGAGCTTTCGGCCCCGGAACTGGCCGAGCGCGCCGCCTGTTTCATTGACGCGGCGTCAATTGCCGGGATTTGACCGGCTGGACAAAACATCCTAATCAACCGTGAACTTTCAAGGGCAAGGAAATATGGCAGAGGATTACGAAATCGGACCCGACCCCAGCCTGTTGCTGGTCGATGACGACGAGATCTTTCTGAACCGTCTGGCCCGGGCCATGGAAAAACGCGGCTTCGCCGTCACCCGCGCCGCCTCGGTGGCCGAGGCCCGCGCGGCGGTGGCCGAGCGGGCTCCGGCCTATGCCGTGGTCGACCTGCGGCTCGAGGACGGAAACGGGCTCGACGTGGTCGACGCCCTGCGGGAGGCGCGCGAGGATGCCCGCATCGTCGTGCTGACCGGCTATGGCGCCATCGCCACCGCGGTGGCGGCGGTCAAGATGGGCGCGACGGATTATCTTTCGAAACCGGCGGATGCGGATGACGTGACCCGCGCGCTGCTGGCGCGGGGCGATACCCTGCCGCCGCCGCCCGAGGCGCCGATGTCCGCCGACCGGGTGCGCTGGGAACATATCCAGCGCGTCTATGAGCAATGCGACCGCAATGTCAGCGAGACGGCCCGGCGTCTGCATATGCATCGACGGACCTTGCAGCGGATTTTGGCCAAACGCAGCCCGCGTTAATAATCTGGTTCTCAAAAAAGATTGCATTTCATTTTGGAATGCAAATATTGGGGCCACATACTGCCAAAACCAAGGATAAAGATATGAGCATCGACCTGGACTCCATGTCCTTACGCGAGCTTCGCGATCTGCGTAACAAGCTGGATCGCGCCATTTCCACCTTCGAGGACCGCCGCAAGCGCGAGGCCCTGGCCGCCGCGGAAAGCGCCGCGCGCGAATTCGGCTTCAATCTGGCCGATCTGACCGTCGCCAAACAGGCGCGCAGCAAGGTGGCGCCGAAATATGCCAATCCGGCCGATCCCTCGCTGACCTGGACCGGCCGCGGCCGCAAGCCGCGCTGGGTGCAGGAGGCGCTGGATTCCGGCAAGAAGCTGGAAGACCTGGAAATCTGACCTGATCCCCCGCATTCCCAGGATGCGGGGTTTTCCTTGCGGGATTACGGCCTGCCGTCGATTTCCGCGATCAGCTGGGAAAAGCGCAATAAATAGGCGTTGCGCGTTTCCAGCGGCGGCCGCAGCCGTATTTCCAGCCCCTGCAGGATTTCGGGCTGGGGAGCCGGAAACAGGCGATCCGCCTCGGCCCGCGAAAATCCCGCGATCTGAACGGCTTCCAGCCAGGCCGAGATCCGGTCGGCCCGCTTGATGGCGCGCTTGACCGCCGCGGGCAGCTGCGCCGGCAGGCCGAAGCGGCGGTGGATCGCCGCCGCCAGCCGCGCGTCCATTTCTCCATATTCGCTGCCCAGCGCCGCCTTCACCGGCGAGATCATGTCGCCGATGACATATTCGGGCGCGTCGTGCAGCAAGGCCGCCAGCCGCCAGCGCGGCTCGCAATCGGGGTTGGCGCGGGCATGGATCTCCTCGACCAGCAGGGAATGCTCGGCCACGCTATAGGCCCAGTCGCCATGGGTCTGGCCGTTCCAGCGCGCGACGAAGGCCAGGCCATGGGCGATGTCGCCGATCTCGATATCCACGGGCGTCGGGTCCAGAAGGTCCAGCCTGCGCCCCGACAGCATCCTTTGCCAGGCCCGTTTCGCGCCCTTCGCCATGCCGCTCTCCGTCTGTTGCGCGGCGAAACTAGCCGCATGGTCCGGGCCGCGCCAGCGCCGGATCGGACAGGCGAAGGGCCCGCGATCCGACGACCGCGGGCCCGAAACGGCACGAATCACGCAGAAGTGATCGCCTCAGGACAGCGGCTGGTCGGCGGGCCGCTGGGCCTGCATCCGGCGCGCGATCTCCTGCCGATACAGCGCGACGAAATCCACCGGGTCCATGTTGAAGGGCGGGAAGCCGCCATCGCGGGTCATGTCCGAGACGATGCGCCGCACATAGGGGAACATCATGCGCGGGCATTCGATCATCAGGAAGGGGTGCAACTGGTCCTCGGGCACGCCCTCGACATGGAAGATGCCGCCGTAATCCAGCTCGCACAGGAAGATCGGCGACTTGTCCTTGGAGTTGGTCGATTGCACGCGGAACTTGCTGATCACCTCATACTGGTGCTCGGCCGGGCGCTTGCGGGCATCCAGGCTGACCTGCACGCTGATCTCGGGCTGCACCTCGCCCGAGGGCAGGCCCTTCTGCGCCACCGCGTTCTCGAAGGACAGGTCGCGGATATATTGCGTCAGGATCTGCATCCGCACCGCCTGCTGGGCGGGATTCTGCCCCGGATTCTGGGCCTCGTTCGCGGCCTCGGGCGCGGCGCCGCCGCTGTTGTTCTCGTCGCTCATGGAATTCTCCTCGGATCTGACGGGGTTCTAGCACCCCGCAGGGCCGCGCTCAATGCCGGGTCCAGCCGGAGCCGCCCCGGCGCGGCGGCTGGTCCCCGGGCGCATCGCCCTGATCGGTCAGCCCCTCGCGCACCGGCGCGGGCGGATCGTCCTGCACCGAATATTCGCCGTCGATCACCCCCTCGTCGCGCCAGCCGGGGCGGCGGAAGCCCGCCGGATCGGCGCCGAAATCCGCCTCGGCCCCATACCCCTGGCGATAGCTGAAGCGCGTGCCCGTGACCCGCACCCCCCGCGCCATCCGCCGCAGGATCAGGCTGCGCACTGCCGGGATCAGCAGCAAAAGCCCCAGCCCGCTGGTAAAAAGTCCGGGCACCACCATCAGAAGGCCGGCGATCATGACCAGCGCGCCATGCGCCATGGGCCGGCCGGGGTCGCGGAAATCCTCCATGGCGCGCTGCACGTCCAGCGCGGCGCGCGCGCCCTGGTGGCGCATCACCGCCACCCCGGCCACCGCCGAGGCCAGCACCAGCGCGATCACCGGCAGCGCGCCGATCGCGCCTCCGACCTGGATGAACAGCGCGATCTCGACGATCGGCAGGATCACGAACGGCAGAAGCAGCCACATAAAGCCTTCCCCTTTGGCATGTTCTCTTTCCGGCACAAACTGGACTTGGGCCGGTCCCCACCCTACATAAGCATCGGAAACCATCCTTACAAAGCTCGTTAGGTCCGTTGATGTCGAACCCCCTGCTGCAACTCCTCGTCCTGGGCGCGATCGCCGTGTTCCTGATCCTGCGCTTGCGCGGGGTGCTCGGCACCCGCGACGGGTTCGAGGCGCCGCGCATCCCCGAGGAACCGGCGCAGCGCCGCCGCTTCGACGTGATCGACGGCACCGCCGAGGCCGGCGACAGCGACATCGCCGACCATGCCGAGCCGGGCAGCCCCACCGCCAAGGCCCTGGCCGAGATGAAGCGGGTCGAGCCCGATTTCGCCGTGGGCCCTTTCCTGTCCGGCGCGAAATCCGCCTATGAGATGATCCTGATGGCCTTCGAGCGCGGCGACCTCTCGGAGGTGCGCGGCTTCCTGGCCCCGCCGGTGGCCGAGGCCTTCGAATCGGTGATCGAGGACCGCAAGGCCCGCGGCCTGGTCACCGAGGCGCAGTTCCTCGGCACCCGCGAAACCGCGCTGGCCGGGGCCGAATTCACCCCGGCGACCGGCATGGCCGAGCTTTCGGTCCGCTTCGTCGGCGAGATGATCATCGCCACCCGCGACGCCCAGGGCAACGTGGTCGAGGGCGACCCCAAGGCCGCGCGCAAGCAGCGCGACACCTGGACCTTCGCCCGCCGCATGGGTCAGGACGACCCGAACTGGCAGCTCGTCGCCACGGCCTGAGCCATGGCGCGCCGGCGGGGACTCTCGGCCGAGGACAAGGCCCTGTGGTCCCGCATCGCCGCGACCGCGGTGCCCATGCACCCGACCCGCAAACAGGCCGAACCGATCCCCGAACCCAAGCCGCTGAAAAAGCCCGCCCCCGCGCCGCAGGCCGCTGCGCCGCAGCTGGCCGGCCTGCGCATCGGGGCGAAGGCCGGCGGGTCCGGCTCGACCCGCCTCGACCTGTCGCCGCCCCCGCGCGAGGCGCTGCATGCCCAGCCCTTGCGCATGGACCACAAGACCCACCGTCAGATGACCCGCGGCAAGCTGGCCCCCGAGGCGCGGATCGACCTGCACGGCATGACGCTGGCCGTGGCCCAGCCGGTGCTGACCCGCTTCATCCTGCAGGCCCGCGCCGATGGACGGCGGCTGGTCCTGGTCATCACTGGCAAGGGGCGCGAGGGCGGGCCCGATGCGCCGCTGCCGGTCCGGCCCGGGGCGCTGCGCCACAACGTGCCGCATTGGCTGCACATGCCGCCGCTGAACGCCGCGGTGCTGCAGGTCCGCCCGGCGCATCGCCGCCACGGCGGCGAGGGCGCCTATTACGTCTACCTGCGCCGCTAGAAGGCCGGCGAGATCACGATCTGCGCCGCGCGCTCGGCATGCAGGGCCGCACGGGTCAGCGGCCCGACCCCGCCGCCCACATCCGACGAGAACACGCTGTTCAGCTCCCGCGCCTGCGACAGGATGCGCAGAAGCGCAGGCGAGGTCGCGACGTTGAAATGCCCGGTGCCGCTGCTGAAGGCGCCGACATCCACCAGCGTCACCGGCAGGTCCGCTACCGGCCCGGCATCGGTCAGGCTGCCCAGCCGCACCGATTCGGCCGAGATCAGCGCCGACAGGTTCAGCGCCCGGTCCCGCCCCGAGGTGAAGATGAAGAAGGGCTGCGGCAACCTGCCGATGGCCCGCGCCTGACTGCGAAACACGCCGACATCGATATCGGGCGACAGCAGCACCACGGCGCCGATCCGGTCCAGCGTGCGGCGGTCGCCGGCGATGGCCATCTGGCGCAGGCTCTCCATCAGCAGCAGGGCGCCCATGGAATGCGCGACCAGGATCGCCTTGCCGCCGCCCGCCTCGGTGGCGATCTCGATGCTGCGCTCGAGCCCGTCGCGGGAATAGAGCACGCTGTCGCGATCCGCCGCATAGGCCAAGGGCTGCCCGCGCGAGGGCCACGAGAAATGCAGCGGCACGCCGGGCAGGCGCAGGTCGTGCTCGATCTGGGCAAAGCGATACAGGCCCTCGGCGAAGGTGTTGTTATAGCCATGCACGAACAGCACCACGTCGCGGTCGCCCGGCGGGCGCTCGGCGATGGCGCGGCGTAACTCGGCGCGGAAATCCCCGGGCCGGGCGAAGCGGGCATATTCCGAGACCAGGAAATCCCGCCGCGGATCGGGTGCCGCGCCCTTGCGCGGATAGGCGATCGAGCCCGGCCGCCGCTCGGGCGGCACCGAGACGTCGACACGGCCGAAGCTCACCCCCTCCTGCCGGCTGCCGTCGGGGGTGCGGTTGGTGGCGATATAGATGCGCTCGACCTGGCCCACCCGGCCCGCCTCCGGGACCAGGGTGATCTCGCCGCGCGGCGCACAGGCCGCCAGCAGCAGCAACAGCGAAACAAGGATCCGCGCCGGCATGTCCCCCGCCTTTTCGACTTGCGGCGAACCATGCCATCACCGCGGGCGCGGGAAAAGCCCTCAGCCGTAATTCGCCTTGGGCCCGGCAAACCACCAGATGATCAGCCCGACCACCGGCAGGATCGCCACCAGCGCGATCCAGACCAGCTTGGTGGTCATGCTCTCATTGGTGTTGATGATCGAGGCGATGGCCCAGACATCCAGCACGAAGATGATGATTCCGAAGATATATCCCATGCGCGTCCCCGTCCTTTGACTTCCGGCACAACGGACGGGACCGCGCCGCGGTTCCCTTCAGAGCACATAGCGCGAAAGATCGGTCGAGCGCGAAAGATCGCCCAGATGCTTCTCGACGAAGGCCCCGTCGACCACCACCGTCTCGCCGGAACGGTCCGGGGCGCTGAAGGACAGCTCCTCGAACACCCGTTCCATCACGGTGTAAAGCCGCCGCGCGCCGATATTCTCGACCGAGCCGTTCACCTCGGCCGCGATCCGCGCCAGCGCCCGGATGCCGTCCTCGGTGAACTCGACCGCCACCCCCTCGGTCGCCATCAGCGCGGTATATTGCCGGGTCAGGGCGTTGTCGGTCTCGGTCAGGATGCGGACGAAATCCTCCTCGGTCAGGGCGCGCAGCTCGACGCGGATCGGCAGCCGGCCCTGCAGCTCGGGCAGCAGGTCCGAGGGCTTGGCGATATGGAACGCGCCCGAGGCGATGAACAGGATGTGATCGGTCTTCACCGGGCCGTATTTGGTGCCGACGGTGGTGCCCTCGATCAGCGGCAGCAGGTCGCGCTGCACGCCCTCGCGCGAGACGTCGCCGCCGCGCGCCTCCTGCCGGGCCGCCACCTTGTCGATCTCGTCGATGAAGACGATGCCGTTCTCCTGCACCGCCTCCAGCGCGGCGGCGCGCACCGCCTCGTCGTCCAGAAGCTTGTCGGCCTCCTCGGCGATCAGCAGGTCGTAGCTTTCCGCCACGGTGACCTTGCGCCGCACCCGCCGCCCGCCAAAGGCCTTCATCAGCCCCGACAGGTCCATCATGCCGCCGATGGCGCCGGGCTGGCCGGGGATCTCCATCATGCCGAGCGGATTGGAATTGTCCTGCACCTCCAGCTCGATCACCGTGTCGTCCAGCTCGCCGCGCTTGAGCTTGTCGCGGAATATCTCGCGGGTCTGCTCGCGCGCCCCCTCGCCGGCCAGGGCGGCGACGACCCGCTCCTCGGCGGATTTATGGGCGCGGGCCTTGACCTCCTCGCGCATGCGCTCGCGGGTCTCGATGACGGCGGCATCGGCCAGGTCGCGGATGATCTGCTCGACATCGCGGCCGACATAGCCAACCTCGGTGAACTTGGTGGCCTCGACCTTCAGGAAGGGCGCGCGGGCGAGCTTCGCCAGCCGGCGGCTGATCTCGGTCTTGCCGACGCCGGTGGGGCCGATCATCAGGATGTTCTTGGGATAGACCTCGTCGCGCAGGTCGTCGCCCAGTTGCCGGCGCCGCCAGCGGTTGCGCAGCGCCACGGCCACGGCGCGCTTGGCATCCCTCTGCCCGATGATGAAGCGATCCAGTTCGGACACGATCTCGCGCGGGGTCAGGTCACTCATGGTCAGCCTTTCCTGTCAGGGGCACCGGCTTGCGCCTTCTTTCTTGCCCAAATATCCCGGGGGACGGCCGGCATGCCCCGCCAGGGGCAGGCCGGGCGGGGGCAGAGCCCCCGTCATCCCATGACTTCAACGGTCAGATTGCCATTGGTGTAGACGCAGATATCCGCCGCGATCGCCATGGCCTTGCGCGCCACCGCCTCGGCATCCAGCTCGCTCTCCATCAGCCCGCGCGCGGCGGCCAGGGCGAAATTGCCGCCCGAGCCGATGGCGGCCACGTCATGCTCGGGCTCCAGCACGTCGCCGGCACCGGTCACGACGAAGATGTCGCGCCCGTCGGTCACGATCAGCATCGCCTCGAGATTGCGCAGATACTTGTCCATGCGCCAGTCCTTGGCCAGCTCGACGCAGGCCCGGGCCAGCTGGCCGGGCGCCGCCTCCAGCTTCTTCTCCAGCCGCTCGAGCAGGGTGAAGGCATCGGCGGTCGAACCGGCGAATCCCACCACGACGTCATGGCCGCCGGGGCTCAGCCGGCGCACCTTGCGCGCCGTGCCCTTCATCACCGTCTGGCCGACGCTGACCTGGCCGTCCCCGGCGACGACGACGCGACCAGCCCGGCGCACCGCCAGGATGGTGGTCCCGTGCCAGCCGGGAAATCTCTCTTCGGACATGCCTCTCTCCGATATCAGCCTGCCGCGTCAGATATGGGCCGGGCGGCGCTTTCGCAACCCACCATCCCTTTCGGCCGCCACCCCTTCCGCCGGCCCGCGCCGGCCGCTAGCCTGCCGGCCATGACCCATGCCCCCGTCCTGCGCGTCTATCTGGAAGGCTCGATGCTGGAGACCGCCCGCGCGGGCAGCTTCAACTTCATGGCCGTGCTGCGCCGGACGGTCGAGGCGGCGGGCTGGCGCGTCGAATGGCACGAGACCGGCCCCATGGCCCGCGCCGCGGCGCCGACGCTGGAAGGCTATGCGCTGTTCCACATGGAGGCGCCGACGCATGACCGCGCGCTGACCTTCCGCCGCGCCTATCACTATCCGTTCTGGCAGATCGAGCCGGTCCAGCAACGCTGGCGCTTCGCCGTGGCGCGGGCCCGCCACGACCCCGAGGCCGTCGATCCCGGCGCGGCCCGCGCCTTCGCCGACCGGCTGCGCGCCCGCGTGCTGCCCGGCCCCGCGCCCCGGCGCGGCGACACGGTGCTGGTGCCGCTGCAGGGCCATATCCGCCGCTGCCGCTCGTTCCAGACCATGAGCCCGGCCGATATGCTGGAGGCGGTCGCCGCCGCCGGCCGGCCCACCGTCGCAACGCTGCACCCGCGCGAGGCATATGACGCCGCCGACCATGCGGCGCTGGACCGGCTGGCGGCGCGCCACCCGAACCTGCGGATCGGCGGCGACACGATGCGGCTTCTGCGCGATTGCGCCTTCGTCGCCACGCAGAACAGCGCCGTGGCCTTCGACGGCTACCTGCTCGGCAAGCCGGCGGTGCTGTTTGGGCAGATCGATTTCCACCACATCGCGCTGAACGTCTCCGAACTGGGCGCGGAGGAGGCGCTGGCGCGGGCCGCGAGCCACGCGCCGGATTTCGACCGCTACCTGTTCTGGTTTCTGCAGCAGAACGCCATCAACGCCACGCGGCCCGATGCGGGCGCGCGGATCCTGGCGGCGATGCGCCGGGGCGGCTGGCCGATCGGCGCCGCCCCCGGCGCCTAGGGATCAGATGGATTCGTCGATCCAGGCCTTCAGTGCGGCCTTGGGCGCGGCGCCGATCTTGTTCGAGACCACCTGGCCGTCCTTGAACAGGAACAGCGCCGGGATGCCGCGCACGCCCAGGGCGGCGGGGCTTTCGGGGTTCTCGTCCACATTGACCTTCACGATCTTCACGCGGCCCGCGTATTCGGCGGCCAGCTCTTCCAGCGAGGGGCCGATCTGGCGGCAAGGCCCGCACCATTCGGCCCAGAAATCCACCACGACCGGGGTCGGGGACTGGCGGACTTCGCTGTCGAAATCGGCGTCGGAAACGGCTTGGGTGTTGGCCATGGGGCTCTCCTGCGATGTGCCGGCTGGCACCGGCGGGGCGTATGGGTCAAGAGCTATGCACCGGGGCGGTTGGGGTCAAGGCCCGCCATCACCCCATCCAGCAACTCGTCGGGCAGCGCCATCAGGCTGCGCGAGGCGGTCCAGAGCACCGCGACCTCGACCCGCATGGCCGGCCAGATCAGCCGCAGCGCCGCGCGATAGGCGGCCATCTGCCGCAGGATGCCCAGCGGCACCGCCTGCGGCATATCCGGCACCTCGCGGTTCGACTTGTAGTCCACCGCCAGGATCCGGTCCGGCTCCACCACCAGCCGGTCCACGGCGCCGGTCAGGGTGCCGATCCCCGGCAGCGGCGCGGCCAGCGCCACCTCGGCCAGCAGCTCGGCACCGTCGGGCAGGGCAAAGACCTGCGCCAGGTCCGGGGCCTCGATCACCGCGCGGGCTTCGGCCAGCAGCGCCGCCAGCGCCTCGGGACCGGGCAGGCCGCCCTCGGCATCGGCCAGGACGTCGCGGGCCAGGGCGGGCCAATCGGTCGGATCGCGGCCCGGCAGGTGCTCCAGCAGCAGATGCAGGCGGGTGCCGAACAGCATCGCCGCCTCGGCATCGCCCTCGCCGGGCGCGCCGATCACCTTGGCCCCGCCCAGCGCCGTCGCGGCGACGGGCCGGAGTTTTGCGGGGGCGGGCGGCGGCGGGGCGCGCAGCCAGTCCGGCTCGGCCGGCGCAAGCTTTTCCGACAGCACCGGCTGCGGCGCGTCCTCGGGCCAGTCGCCGAAGGACAGCCGCCGGATCTCGCCGCCCCAGGGCGCGAGCAGGCGCGTTTCGGTCAGGTCGGTGCGGCCCATGCCGGCCTCGACCATGGCGTGCCAGCTGTCCTCGGCCGCGCCGGTCTCGCCGGCCGCGGCAACGATCAGCCAGCTTTCGGCGCGGGTCAGCCCGACATAGAGCAGCCGCTTGCGTTCCTGCAGCTGCCGCTCGGTCTGGAGCGCGGCCAGTTCCTCGACCGGCTCGGGCCGCTCGCCCTTGCGGCCGCGCCACAGGGACAGCCCGTCCGGGCCGGGCAGCACCGGCGCCTCGCGCGGGGAGCGGCGCTGCGCGCAGTCGGGCATGATGACGATGGGGCTTTCCAGGCCCTTCGAGCCGTGCACGGTCATCACCCGGATCAGCCCCTCGCCATCGCCGGCCGAGCCGGGCTGGCGGCGCACCTCGACATCGTCGCCAGTCAGCCAGACCAGGAAGCCGGTCAGCGAGGGCGTCTCCGAGCTTTCATAGGCCAGCGCCTGCGACAAGAGCTCGTCGATGCCGTCCTGCGCCTCGGGGCCCAGCCGGGCGATCAGCCGCTCGCGCCCGCCGTGGCGGATCAGCAGGCGCTGGATCAGGTCATAGGGGCGCATGAAGCCGGTCTGGCCCATCAGGTCGGCCAGTAGCTCGACCGCCTGGCGATGCGGCGATTCGCGCAGCCGCCGCCACAGGTATTCGCCGCGCTTGCGCCCGGCGGCAAGGCGGTAAAGCTCCTCCTCGGTCAGCCCGAACAGCGGCGAGCGCAGGCAGGCGGCCAGCGACAGGTCGTCCTCGGGCGTGGCCAGCACCGACAAGAGGGCGCGGATGTCCTGCACCGCCATCTCTCCGGCCAGCTTGAGCCGGTCGGCGCCGGCGACGGGCAGGTTCGCCGCCTTCAGCGCCGCGATGATCTCGGCGAACAGGTCCGAGCGGCGCTGCACCAGGATCAGCACGTCGCCGGCGCGGATGCGGCGCACCGCGCCGGTCTTGGGGTCATGGATCGGCTGGCCCAGCATCCTGCCGATGGCATCGGCGACGGCGCGGGCCAGCTGCACGGTTTCCGAATTCTCGGCCGGCTGGTCCACCGGATCGGTCCAGTCGCCCGGCTCGGGCTTTTCGGGCTTCGGGATCGCCGGCCACAGGTCCACCCGGCCCGGCATCGCGGTGCGAAAGGCGCGGTGCTGCGGCGGATCGCCCAGGCCGCGCGCCGCATCGCCGGCAAAGACCTGATCGACCAGCGACAGGATCGCGGTCGAGCTGCGGAAGGAATGCCGCAGCTCCAGCACCTGCATGGGATTCTGCACCGCCTCGAAGGCCTGGGCAAAGCCGGTGCGGCGGGCCTCGAACACCGCGATATCGGCGCCCTGGAAGGAATAGATCGACTGCTTGGGGTCGCCCACCACGAACAGGCTGCGCGTCTGGTCGCGCGCGCCTTGCCCCGAGGTGAACTCGTCGGTCAGCCGCTCGATCACCTGCCATTGCGCCGGGCTGGTGTCCTGCGCCTCATCGACCAGGATATGGTCGATGCCGCCGTCCAGCCGGAACAGCACCCATTGCGCCATGCTGCTTTCCGACAAGAGCCGCGCGGTGCGGTCGATCAGGTCGTCGAAATCCAGATGGCCATGCGCGGCCTTCTGCGCCCGGTAGCGGGTCAGGAAGGCATGACCGAAACGGTGCAGCGCCAAGGTCCGTTCGGCATGGGCCAGCGCGATGCGGCGCGGCCGGGCGGATTCGACCCGCTCCATCAGGATCGCCAGATCGTCCAGCAGTTCCGCGCAGGGGCCGCTGCGCAGCGCCTTGGTCGGAAAGCCGTCGTATTTCGCGGTAAAGGGCACCTTGGCGCTTGCCCCGGTCAGCAGCACGGATTCCAGGATCGCCAGCTCCGCCATGCCCGGCTGCGCCCAATTGCCGGGCGCCAGCTTCGCCGCCGCCTTCTGGTCGTTCGCGCCGCTTTTCAGCAGATGCGGGATCAGCGCGGCAATGACCGTAGCCCCGTCGGCGAAGCATTCCGCCAGCAGCGCCTGCATGTCCTCGCCCGGCGCCAGCCCGCAGGCGGTCCAGAGCGCGTCCCGGTCCGCGGGGGCCTCGAACCCCCGCAGACCGGCAAGGAAGGCGTCGAGCCTTTCGCCGGAATGCAGCGCCAGCAGGTCCTCCAGCTCGGGCGCGCGCTCGCGGGCCATGTCCTCGATGATCTCGGCGCGGATGAGCGCCGCGCTGCGGTCGTCAAGCTCGGTGAAGCCATGCGGCACCCCGGCCTCGATCGGGAAGCGGCGCAGGACGCCGGCGCAGAAGCTGTGGATGGTCTGGACCTTCAGCCCGCCCGGCGTCTCGATGGCGCGGGCGAACAGCCGGCGCGCGGCGGGCAGGTCGGGGGCGCCCGCCTCGCCCAGCCGCGCCAGTTCGGCGCGCAGTTCCGCCTCGGGCAGCATGGCCCATTGGCCCAGCCGCGCCAGCAGGCGGTTCTGCATCTCGGTCGCCGCGGCCTTGGTATAGGTCAGGCACAGGATGCGCTCGGGCGCGGTCCCGGCCAAGAGCAGCCGCGCCACCCGGTCGGTCAGCACCCGCGTCTTGCCCGAGCCGGCATTGGCCGTCAGCCAGGTCGAGCGATGCGGGTCCGCCGCCCGCACCTGCGCCAGCGTCGCCTCATCCATCATCGCCGAACCTCTGCGGGGCTGCGACCTCGGTCGTGTCCCATTCGCCATGCCGCGACAGGTGGTCGTAATCGCTGGCATGGTCGCTGCGTTCCATGGCCAGCCGGGCGGTAAAGCCGCGCTCGCCGTCCAGATAGCGGCGGATCAGGGTGACGAAGCCGGTCCAGCTTTCCTCGGCAAAACCGGGGCTGAACTCGCGGCTTTCGGTTTTTCCCTCGCCGCCCAGCTGGATATAGCTGATGCCCTCGACCTCGGCGGGTCCCAGCGCCTTGAAGGCGCCGTGCCGGACCATGGCTGCCTCCAGCGGCAATTGCTTGTCGAAATGCGCGATCTGCTTGTCGGTCGGCGGCTTGCCGGACTTGTAGTCATAGACATGCACCCGGCCGTCCTGCAGCAAGTCCAGCCGGTCGGGCCGGGCGATCAGGCGGAAGTCCAGGCCGGGCACGGCCTCTGCGCCATATTCCTCGACCAGGACGGGCCGGCCGCGCGCCAGCCGTTCGGCCTCGTCCGCCATCAGCCGGTCGGCGATGCCGGCGATCCGCGCCCGCCAGAACAGCCGGGCCGAGGGCCAGGGCACCTCGGCTTCCAGCACCGCGTCGGTAAGGGCAAGCAGCCGCGCCTTCATCGCCTGCGGCGTCTCGGGCAGGGCGGGCAGGCCGCGCAGGAAGCGGTCCATGATGCGGTGCAGGACATTGCCGCGCTCGGCCGCGTCGGGTTCGGGGCGCAAGGGGTCCAGCGCCCGCAGGCCCAGCACGCGGCGGGCATAGACGGCATAGGGGTCGCGGATCAGCGTCCTGACCTCGGTCACCGACAGCTCGCGCAGGGCGGGCGGCGGCGGAAGGGGCGAGGGCCGCGGCGCCGGCGCCAGCCGCATGCGCGGCCGGGCCTGCAATTCGGCCAGGTCCAGCCAGCGCCGGCCGCGTTTCCGCATCTCGGCCAGCGCTTGCGGCCCCTGCTGGTCCGGCAGCCCGCCCAGCAGGTTCACCAGCCGGTTCAGCCAGCGCGAGGGGATGGTCTCGGCCTCGGCATCGCGGCGGGCGCGGGTCAGCACCACCTGCACCGCCGCCACGGCCTGCTGGAAGTCATGCGCCGACAGGCCCACCCGGCGCTCGGGCAGGGTCAGCCCCGCCGCCAGCCGCATCGGGCGCGACAGCCACGGATCGGGCGGCAGCGCCTGCGGCCAGCCCCCCTCGTTCAGGCCCGACAGGATCACCAGCCCGGCATCCTCGCCCACCGCCTCGGTGCGCGCCTCGCGCGGGCCGCGGAAGCGGACCAGCGGATGCGCGGCCACGTCCTGCCGCACCGCCTGGCCCTGCAATTCGTCCTGCAGCAGGTCGCAGAACTCGGCCGGCCGCAGGTCGTGGCCCAGATGCGCATGGGCGGCCAGATGATCCAGCACCGCACGCGCCAGCCCGCCCGAAGCCTTGGCCCAGAGTTCCGAGGCATCGGCATCGCCGCCCGGACCGGCGGCCAGATCCTCGGCCAGGGCGCGCAGATCGCGCAGCCGCTCCGCCAGCGGCCGCGGCGCGCGATCCTGCGCCAGCGGCACGATGCGGTCCAGAAGCGAGGCCAGCCACAGCGCCCAGGGCTTGCTGGAGGCGTCGCCGCGATCCGCCCAGCCCCGCAAGGCCGCGCCATCGGGAAAGGCCGGACCGTTGCGGCGCAGGTGCAGCTCCAGGTCGCGGGTATGGCGGTTGTGCTCGCGCCGGTAATCGGGGCCAAGCCCGGTCGCGGTGACCGGGTGCTTGAGCAACACCAAGAGCGCGTCCAGCATCATCTCGGCCCCGAAAAGGTCGGCGACATGGCGCAGGAACAGGCCGGGCGCGGTCAGCGGCAGGGGCTGGCCGGCGGAATCGTCGGGGATGATGCCCCAGCGGTCCAGCGCCGATTGCACGCGGCGGGTCAGCATCCGGTCGGCGGCGATCAGCGTCACCGGCTGGCGGTTTTCCACCGCCTCGCGGATGACCAGCGCCACGGCCTCGGCCTCCTCGCCGGGCTGCTCGGCCTCGATCAGGGTCAGGCGTTCGGTCGCGGGAACCAGCGGGCCAAGGCGCGGGCCTTCCTCGATCCATTGGTCGGTGACCGGCGCCGGGCGCAGCGCCAGCGAGATCAGCCGGTTGCGCGCCGGGTCGGGCGCCGTTCCGGGCAGCCATTCCGCCGGCGCGCCGAACTCGGCCAACAGCGGCGCATAGCGCGCCTGCGGGTGATCTTCGGACAGCGCGTCGAGCCCGTCCCAGACGGCTTGCGGCAGGTCGGCATCGAAGCCCGGCAGCACCACCGCGCCCATCGGCAACCGGGCGACGGCGCGCATGAAATCCCGCGTCGCGCCATGCGAGCCGGTCGAGCCGGCGACGACGACCGGGCCCTGCGGCAGGTCCGCGCCGCGCGCCCAGGCCGCGGCCAGCGCCCCGGCGGCGGCGCGCTGCCGGGCCTCGCGGTCCTGCGGCGGGTCGGACAGGTAATAGCCGGCGGCGATCTTCAGGAAGGCCAGCGCCCGGCCCCAATGCTGGGCGTGTTCGCTGGCGTCGATGCGGTCCAGCGCCTGGGCGTCCAGCCCTTCCAGCTGCATCTCGGCCATCAGCGCCGCCAGCGAGGCAGCGAGTTCCGGCACCGATTGCCCCTGCGCCAGATCGGGATCGGCGCGCAGCGCGGCGTCGATCAGCCGGCCCAGCTCCAGCCGGCGCGCCAGCGGCGCCGTGGCCGCGCCGCCGCCCAGGTCGGCGATCAGCCGCAATTGCGGCAAAAGCAGCGGCCCGCGCCGAATGAAGGCCTGACGCAGCGCCATCAGCGACTGGCCGGAATTGGCATAGACCGTGACCCGCGCCATGTCCTGCGGCGGACGGTGGGCCATGCGCCGGATCAGCCCGTCGGCGAAGGCGCCGGGGAAATCCGCGCCGCAGGGCAGGGCAAAGATCCCGTTCTGCCAGTCAGGCATCGAGCAGGCTCTCGGCCAGCGGGATGCAGTCGGGGCGGCCGACATCGCACCATTCACCGGGATGGACCAGCCCGTAAGCACGGCCCCCGGCGATCATCAGGTCCCAAAGGCGGTTGAGCGAAAACACCTGTTCGGGGATCTCGGCCAGCCGGTCGGGGCGGATGATCTGCACGCCGCCATAGACCAGATCGCCCCTGCGGATCAGCCGGCCCGCCGGGCCAAGGCTGAAATCGCCGCCGCCCTGCCGGCCATGGGTCCGGTCCAGCGGCACCAGCATCAGCAGCGCGTCCATCTCCTCGCGCCAGCCGTCCAGCAGGGCGCGGATCGGGTTCGGGCCGGTCCAGACCACATCCGGGTTCATTGTGATCACAGGGCCGGGGCCAAGCAGCGGCAGCGCCTTGCGCAGGCCGCCGCCGGTCTCCAGCAGCAGGTCGGATTCGTCCGAGACGGCGATGTCCTGCCCGGCGATGTGATCACGGATCTGCGGGCCCAGATGATGGATGTTCACCGCAACCCGCCCGGCGCCCGCCTGCCGCCCCAAGGCCAGCGCGCGGTCCAGAAGGGTCCGGCCGCCGACCGGGATCAGCGGTTTCGGCAGCGTATCGGTCAGCGGCGCCATGCGGGTGCCCTTGCCCGCCGCGAAGATCATCAGCGGCAGGCTCATCCGGCGATGCCCTCGATCACCTCGGGCGTGGGGGCGGGGACGCCTTCCAGCGCCTTGGCCAGCGGGGCCAGCGCCGGATGCGCCAGGTCGCGCCGGATCGCCGCCCAGACGCGCGGCATCATCGCCAGGTAGCGCCGCTTGCCCTCGCGCTGCGCCAGCCGGGTGAAGATGCCCATGATGCGCAGGTTGCGCTGCGCGCCCAGTAGCGCATAGGCGGCACGAAACCGCGCCTCGTCCACGCCGGTCGCGGCGACATAACGGGCGATCTGCGCCTCTTCGATCTCGGGCGCGACGTCGCGGCGGGCGTCCTGCAGGGCCGAGACCAGGTCATAGGCCGGATGCACCGCCACCGCGTCCTGGAAATCCAGAAGGCCCAGCGGCGCATCGTCCCGCCACACGACGTTCTCGGCATGGAAATCGCGCAGGCCCAGCACCGGCGGCATGTCGGCAGCCAGTTCGGCATGCAGCCGCTCGATCACCGCGGCGACCTCGGCGCCCTTGCCGGGCGCGCCGGCGGCGGGGGGGTAGTATTCGGCGAACAGCCCGACCTGATGCGCCAGTTCCGGCCCGTCTAGGCGCAAGACAAAATCCGGCGGCTCGTGGCCGTGCAGCTGCACCAAGAGGTCGGTCATGCGGTCATAGATGCGCGGCGCCAGCTCGGGGCGCGATTCCAGGACCCGGGCCACCAGATCGTCGCCCAGATCCTCGATCAGCAGCAGGCCCTGCGCCTGATCGGCGGCCAGGATCTCGGGCGCGTGCAGGTCCAGCGCCCGCAGCCATTGCGTCATGGCGACATAGGGCGCGGTCACGCCGGGCGAGGCATCCATCAGCACCGCGCTGCGCCCGTCCTGCTCGACCAGCCGGAAATAGCGCCGCGACGAGGCGTCGCCCGCCAGCGGCAGCAAGCGCGCCCCGGCCCAGCCGGCGCGGTGGATCAGCCGGGCGATGGCGGGCAGGCGGGTCATGGCGCCCCAATGCGGCTCAGACCCCGCCAGGGTGATGCGGCGCAGGTCGGGGGCATCGGGCAGCGGCTCCAGCCCGATGGTCAGCGGATCGGGCAGCGGGTTGCCATGTTCGGGCCATTCGACCAGCACGATGGCCTCGCGCATGGCCTCGTCAAGGCCAAGCTCGGCCAGTTCCTCGGGATGGGTCAGGCGGTAAAGGTCGGCATGCCAGATCTCGGTCCCCAGCGGGTCGGCATAGGTCTGGACCAGGGTGAAGGTGGGGCTGGGCACCTCCTCGGCCGCCTCGCCCTGGCGGGCGCGGATGAAGGCGCGGGCGAAATGCGTCTTGCCGGCGCCGACCGGCCCCTGCAACGCCACCACGTGGCCGGGCTTCAGGACAGCCGCCATCACCCGCGCCAGGCAGGCGGTCAGGTCGGCATCGGCATCGTCAAGCGTCGCAAGCAGGGTCATCACAGGAAACCTAATGCGGGACGCAGCCCTGTCAAAGCCCCAGAACGTCGGCCATGTCGTATTCGCCCGGCCCCTTGTCCTGGCCCCACAGCGCCGCCCGCAGCGCGCCGCGGGCAAAGATGGCGCGGTCGGTGGCGACATGGCGCAGCACCACCCGCTCGCCCGCGGTGGCGAAGATCACGTCATGCTCGCCGACGATATCGCCGCCGCGGATGGCGCTGAATCCGATCGAGCCGGGCGCGCGGGCGCCGGTGATGCCCTCGCGCGCAGGCGTGCGCAACTCGTCCAGGCTGTGGCCGCGCCCGGTGGCGGCGGCCTCGCCCAGCATCAGCGCGGTGCCCGAGGGCGCATCGACCTTGCGGTTGTGATGCGCCTCGACCACCTCGATATCCCAGTCCTCGCCCAGCGCGGCAGCGACCTTGCGGGTCAGCCCGACCAGCAGGTTGACGCCCAGGCTCATGTTGCCGGCGCGGATGATCGGCGCGTGGCGGGCGGCGGCCTTCAGCTTGTCCAGATGGGCGGGCTCGAAACCGGTGGTGCCGATCACATGCACGGCGCGGGCCTGCGCGGACAGTTCGGCAAAGGCCACCGTCGCCGCCGGGGCGGTGAAGTCGATCACCGCCTGCGCCTTGGCGATGGCCTCGACCGGATCGTCGGTGACGGTGATTCCCAGCGTCGGCCCCCCCATCGCCTCGCCCAGGTCGCGGCCGACCCAGGGATTGCCCTCGCGCTCGATGGCGCCGACAAGGCGGGCCTGATCCGACGCCAGAACGGTGCGCACCAGCATCTGCCCCATGCGGCCCGACGCGCCCGTGATGACGATTCCCGGTTTTTCCATGCTCGATCCCCCGTTTCCGGCATGTCTATCCCGTTGCGGCGCGGGCCGCGACCCCCTACATCTGCGCGCATGGCACAGAACCGCTTTCATTCCGGCACAGGCCCCTCGCAGCGCCAGCTTCGCGTGGGCGAGCTGATCCGCCGCACACTTTCCGACGTCCTCCTGCGCGGGGATGTCCACGATCCCGAGCTGAACCGGCATTCGATCACGGTCGGAGAGGTGCGGACCTCGCCCGACCTCAAGGTCGCGACGGCCTTCGTGCTGCCGTTGGGCGGGCACGATGCCGAAGAGGCGCTGGCCGCGCTGCGCCGCAATTCGGGCGAGCTGCGCCATCTGGTCGCCAAGGCGATGACGCTGAAATATGCGCCGCAGCTGCGCTTCGTGCTGGACGAAACCTTCGACCGCATGGACGACACGCGCCGCCTCTTGTCCGAGGACCGGGTGCGCCGCGACGTCGAATCGCATCCGGAAGACGATGAAGATTGACCTCAAGCGCCGGCTGGGGCTGGCCATCGGCGCATTGGTCGCCATGACCCTGCCCGCCATGGCCGGGATCTGCGAAAAGCGCGACTTCGACGGGCAGGGCTATGTGGTCTGCACGCTGGATGCCGGGCAGGAGCCGGGGCTGCGGCTGTGGCTGAACGGCCCGGACGGCCGGGTCTTGGGCGATTTCACCGCCGTGCGCCGCATGCTGGCCGGGGGCGAGGTGCTGGGTTTCGCCATGAATGCCGGCATGTATCACCCGGATTTCACCCCGGTCGGGCTTTACGTCAGCAACGGCGTCAGCCAGCACGATCTGGTGACGGCCGGCGGCGGCGGCAATTTCGGCATGCTGCCGAACGGCGTGTTCTGCACCGGCGGCGCGCGGCCCTATCAGGTGATCGAAAGCCGGGCCTTTGCCAGGGCCGCGCCGGAATGCCGGATCGCCACGCAATCGGGGCCGATGCTGGTGATCGACGGCGCGCTGCATCCGCGTTTCCTGGTGGACAGCGACAGCCGCTATATCAGGAACGGCGTCGGCGTCTCTCCGGACGGGCAGACGGCATGGTTCGCCATCTCGGACCGGGCGGTGACGTTCCACGAATTCGGCCGGCTGTTCCGCGACGGGCTGGGGGCGCGGGATGCGCTGTATTTCGACGGCTCGATTTCGCGGCTATACGCCCCCAGCCTTGGCCGCGCCGATTTCGGGCGGCGGCTGGGGCCGATCATCGGATATGTAGGACAGAACTAGAATGGCGCGAAAAAAGGGACGCGAGATCCACGGTTGGCTGATCGTGGACAAGCCGGCGGGCATCGGCTCGACCGACGTGGTCGGCAAGGTCCGCTGGGCGCTGGACGCGAAGAAGGCCGGCCATGCCGGGACGCTGGACCCGGACGCGACCGGCGTGCTGGCCGTGGCGCTGGGAGAGGCGACCAAGACCGTGCCGATCCTGGCCGAGGCGCTGAAAGCCTATGACTTCACGGTGAATTGGGGCGCCGAGACCACGACCGACGACGCCTCGGGCGCGGTGGTGAAGACCAGCGATGCGCGCCCGGACGAGGCGGCGATCCGCGCCGCGCTGCCCGCATTCACCGGCGAGATCATGCAGGTTCCGCCCGCCGTCTCGGCCGTGCGCGTCGATGGCGCGCGGGCCTATGACCTCGCGCGCGAGGGCGAGGTGGTCGAGCTTGCCGCCCGGCCGCTCTGGGTGGACTCGCTGGAGCTTCTGGGCGCGGCACAGGACAGCGCCGAGCTGCGCATGGTCTGCGGCAAGGGCGGCTATGTCCGCGCCATCGCCCGCGACCTCGGCCGCAAGCTGGGCTGCCTTGGCCATGTCGCGCAGCTGCGCCGCATCTGGTCGGGACCCTTCGACGTCGCAGACGGCTTCGCCTTCGACCGCATCGACCGCGCCAACCAGGCCGAGATCGAGGCGGCGCTGCTGCCCCTGCAAGCCGCGCTGGCCGACCTGCCCGAGATGCAGGCGACCGAGATGGGCGCCACCCGCATCCTGAACGGCAATCCCGGCCAGGTGCTGGGCCATGCCGAGTTCGGAGAGGAGGTCTGGGTCAGCCGCAACGGCCGGGCGCTGTGCATCGGCCGCTACATGGGCGGAGAGGTGCAGCCCTCGCGCGTGTTCAACCTGGGCTAGACCTCCTCGCCGCCCGGCGCCATGATCCGCGCGACGGTTGCGCCGGGCAGGGCCTCGGCGGCATAGGTGAAGGTGCCGGCGGATCGGACCTCCTCGGCGGCGCGCATCAGCGCGCCGAGCGCCGCCCGCGCGAAAGAGCCGCCGACGCTGATCCGCCGCACCCCGGCCTGCGCCAGCTCGGCCACCGACCAGGTCGGACCCGACAGCCCCATGACCACGTTGACGGGCTTGTCCAGCGCGGCGCAGACCGTGCGGATCGCCTGCAGGTCCGGCAGGCCCGGCGCATAAAGCACATCCGCCCCGGCTTCGGAAAAGGCTTGCAGCCGCCGGATCGTGTCATCCAGATCCGGCCGGCCCCAAAGGAAGTTCTCGGCCCGCGCGGTCAGCAGGAAGGGCAGGCCCCGCGCCGCCTCTGCCGCGGCCCGGATGCGCTCGACCGCCAGGGACAGGTCGTGGATCGGATCGGCGGCATCCCCCGTCGCATCCTCGATCGAGCCGCCGACCAGCCCCACCCGACAGGCCAGCCGGATGGTTTCGGCGCAGGTCTCCGGTGCGGCGCCGAAACCATCCTGCAGATCAGCCGAGACCGGCAGCTCGGTCGCGCCGACGATCTCGGCGGCATTGTCCACGATCTCCTCGCGTCCGAGCCCGGCGATGGAATCCGGCTTGCCCTTGGAAAAGGCATAGCCGGCGCTGGTGGTCGCCAGCGCCTGAAACCCCAGGCTGGCCAGCAGCCGGGCCGAGCCCGCATCCCAGGGATTGGGCATGACGAAGGCGCCCTCCGCCTCGTGCAGCGCCTTCAGCGCCTCGAACTTCGCCTGTTGGTCCGGCATCGCGCCTCTCCTGCAAGGAACTCCCGCGCGACTCTAGCAGGCCGGAACAAATTGTGAACGACTTTCTCGGCCCCGGGCTTCGGCCCTCAGCCGAACTGATAGGTCGCGGGCACGAAGCGGAACGACCCTTCGCCGTTCGGGGCGATGAAGCCGAGCGCCGGGAAGGGCATGTGATAGCCGATGAAGGGGATCTTCTCTTCGGCCAGCCGGGCCAGCACCGCCTGGCGGGTCGCCGCGCCCTGCTCCTTGTCCACGTCGAAGCGCACATGCCAGGCCGGGCGCTGCACCGAATAGACATAGTGGTTGAAGCTGTCGCCCGAGATCAGCAGCCGCTGCCCCTCGCTTTCCAGCAGATAGGTGGTGTGGCCGGGCGTGTGGCCATGCGCCTGTTCGGCCCTGATGCCGGGCAGGATCTCCTCGGTCCCCTCGATCTGCTGCGCCTGATCGAGCAGCGGCACCACCTTGGCGGTATAGGCCTCGCTGGGATTGGCGGCCCAGTAATCGTTCTCGGGCCGGGACAGGATCAGCTGGGCATTGGGAAAGGCCGGGGCCTCGCCATCCATCAGGCCGCTGATATGGTCGGGATGCATGTGGGTCAGCACGACATGGGTCACGTCCTCGGGCGTCAGCCCGGCCTGCGCCATCGAGGCGGCGTTGTTGGCCGGGACCATGCCGGTGTCGAACAGCACCAGCGCATCGGGCGTGCGCACCAAGGTCAGGGTGAACGAGCCGCCGCTGCGGTCGGCGGGAATGAAATTCTCGGCGCTGAGGCTTTCGAACTCGGCCGGGTCGGCGTTAAGCCCGAAGGTCTCGATCGGATTGTCGCTCATGCTGGCACCGCCCAGCAGCGTCGTCACTTCGAAACCGCCCAGCTGGATCGTATGGGCGCGGCCCCGAAAGACCGGCGCCTCGCCTGCCGGCTCGGCGGGCGCGGTCTGGGCGGGGGCGGCGGTCTGGGCATGCGCCGGCAGCACCAGCGCCATGGGCAGCGCGCCGCCGATAAGCATGGCATGACGGCGGCTGATATCGGTCCTGAACATCTTTCCCTCCTGCTTGGTCCTTTCTGCAACCTTACGCGAGGGCAACGGGTTCCGGCATGAAACCTGCGTGACCGTCAGAAGGGCGCCGGGGCGGAAAAGCCTTGCATCACCCCGGTTTCCGGGTGCTTGAAGCGCAGGCTTTCGGCATGCAGCATCAGGCGGGGGAAATCCGCCGCCGCGCCGGTCGCGTAAAGCGGATCGCCCAGGATCGGGTGGCCCAGCTCGGCCATGTGCACGCGCAACTGATGGCTGCGGCCGGTGATCGGCATCAGCCGCACCCGCGTCTCGGCATCCGTGGCCTTGACCACCCGCCATTCGGTCTGCGCCGGGCGGCCCTCGGCATGATCGACCTTCTGGCGCGGGCGGTTCGGCCAGTCGACGATCAGCGGCAGGTCCACCATGCCGCTTCTCGGCTCCAACCGGCCCCAGAGCCGCGCGACATAGGTCTTTTTCGTGCGCCGGTCCTCGAACTGCCGGGACAGGTGGCGCTGCGCATGCGGGGTCAGGGCAAAGACCATGATCCCCGACGTGTCCATGTCCAGCCGATGCACCAGCAGCACGGTCGGAAAGGCGGCGCGCAGCCGCTCGATCAGGCAATCCGCGCGATCCTCGCCCCGTCCGGGGACCGAGAGCAGCCCGGCCGGCTTCTCGACCACCAGGATCTCGTGATCGGCATGGATCACGCGCGGCTGTTCGGCCGTGGGCTGGTAGAGAAAGCTCATTTCCAGACCAGCCGCAGCGCCAGGCCCGCGAACATCACCGCCGCGATGCGGTTCACGATGCCCAGCCGCTTGCCGATCACCTGCCCGGCAAAGCCGCCGACCAGGCCGTAACCCATGGTGACCAGCATGCCCGACAGGGTGAACATCAGCCCCAGCCCCAGGATCTGCTGCCAGACAGGGCCGTATTCCGGCCGGGTGAATTGCGGCAGGAAGGCCAGCAGGAAAAGCACCGGCTTGGGGTTCAGCAGGTTCGACAGCGCGCCGCGGCGGATGATGTTCCAGGTCCGGCTGGCGGCGCGGGCGCGCGGGTCGACCGCGCCGGCGTTCCAGCTTTTCCAGGCCAGGAACAGCAGATAGGCGGCGCCGGCATATTTGATCGCCACCAGCGCGCCGGGATGGGCGGCGACCAGTGCGCCCAGGCCCACGGTCGCCATCACCACATGGCAGACCACGCCCAGCCCGACGCCGAAGCCGGCCAGCGCGCCGGCGCGCGGGCCGTTCTGGATGCCGCAGGCGCTGGCGAAGAACACGTCCTGTCCCGGTGCAAGGTTCAGCACCAGGGCCCCGGCCATGAAGGCCAGGAGTTGTTGCAACGGAAAATTCGCCAGCGTGTCCCAGATCATCGCGCGCCCCCTTTTCCTGCCGCCTAGGCTGGACGGCGCGCGGCGTCAACTATTCGCGCGGGTCCTGCGGCAGCCCGTCGGCGATATCGTAATAGTCGCCCTTGTCGGCGACGAAGATATGGCCCAGCAGGCGCAGCCCGGTCGGGCTGTCGATGGCGCCCGCCGCCACGTCGATGATCTCGGACCCGTCGCGCTGCCAGAACAGCGAGCTGCCGCAATCCGGGCAGAAGCCGCGCCGGGCGATGTCCGAGGCGCGATACCATTTCGGCTCGCCCTCGATCTGCAGCGATTGCGGCAGGATCGCGGCCCAGTAATGCCCCGACCAGCGCCGGCACTGGCTGCAATGGCAGGCCTTCAGATCGTTGCCGGCGTCATAAGTGCCGCGGAAGCGGATGGCGCCGCACAGGCAATGGCCGGTGAATTCAGTCGCGTCCGAAGGTGGCATCCAGAATCTCCTGCAGGCGGCGGGCATCCTCCGGCGTGAAGGCGTCGGGCCGGTCGCTGTCGATGTCGAGCACGCCGATCAGCCGCCCGCCCGGGCCGATCACCGGGATCACCAGTTCCGAGCGGGTGGAGCTGGCGCAGGCGATATGGCCGGGAAAGGCGTCCACATCCGGCACCCGCTGGGTCTGCCGCGTCCGCGCCGCCGCCCCGCAGACCCCGCGCGAGAAGGGGATCACCAGGCAGCCATGGCCGCCCTGATAGGGACCGATCTTCAGCGTCTCGGGCGCGGTGACGCGATAGAAGCCGGTCCAATCGAAACGCTCGTCCGAGTGGTGGATTTCGCAGGCGAGCGTCGCCATCAGCGCGACCTCGTCGGTCTCGCCATGGGTCAGGGCGCGGATGCGGGCGGCGAGGTCGTCGTAATCGGGCATGGCGCGACACTAGCCGCCCTGCCGCAGGCTGTCACCCCGCCACGCGCCAGTAGCTGTTCGGCATGTGGATCAGCGGCGAGATCGCGAAGCCTGCCGCGACCAGGCACAGCAGCGTCGGCGCCGCGGTCCCGTTCAGCCCGGCCAGGACGGCAAGATGGCAGAACAGGAAGACGCCGCAGCCGGTGACCAGAGCCGGCCAGCCCTCGCAGCGCGACAGCCAGGCCAGCCCGCCGCCCAGCAAGGCCAGCGCCAGCGCCGCCCAGGAGATCGGCGCAAAGACCCGGACCAGCGACACGAGGTCGATCGCCCGCAACGGCGAATCGGCGGACATGGCGACGGTCGAGCAGGCCAGGAAAAAGCCGGCCATCACCGCAAAGGACAGGCCGCAGAGGATGGAAAGGAGGCGCATGACAAACAAACCCAGGGATACGACAAAATGCACAAATTCCCTGCGACCTTTGCGCATGAGGTCGATTTTCCGCAAGCGGTCGGATTCCTGTCGGCGGAATTCTGCTTATGGTTGTATATTGTCCAGGATTTTAGGCATTTCCCGGCGCAGGAGCGCCATGCCGCCCGGCCGCCAGCCCAAGGCCCGCAGCCGGTCGCAGAGCGGCCGGCGCAGCGCCCCGGCATCGGCGCGGACCGGCAAGGGGGTGGGGCAACCGGTCAGCCGGGCGACCTCGGCCAGCAGGTCCTGCCGGTCCAGCACCAGATCGCTGGCATTGTAGCTGCCCCCCATCTGCGGATCGGCCAACACCAGCAGCGTGGCGCGGGCAAGGTCGGCGCCATGCAGCTCGGTCGCGACACGCGGCGGGGGGGTGGTGCCGCGCAGGAAATCCCCGATCAGCCCGGCCCATTTCTGCGGCAGGCCCGGGCCATAGACGCCGGTCGGGCGCAGGCTGGCGGTCAGGAAACCCGGCGCGGCCATGGCTGCCAGCGCCGCCTCGGCCTCGGCCTTGACCTTGCCGTAAAGGTTTGTCGGGGCTGGGGAAAGCGTATCGGGCAGCGCCATGCCCGCGGGATGGCCGTCATGCACGGCGCGCGAAGAGAGGAAGATCACCCGACCGAGCCCCTGGTCCCGCGCCGCGCGGAACAGCATGACCGAGCCGTCGAGATTGGCGCGGATGAATCCCTGCGGATCCTCGCCCTCGCCGCCGCGATATCGGCCAGCGGCATGCTGGAAGGCGGCATGGACCAGCGCCTCGCATCCCGTCAGGTCGGGCACGTCGCCAAGGCGCCAGCCGGGCAGGGTGGTGACCTGATGGCCCGCCCGCACCGCGGCACGATGGATCCAGCGCCCGACGAGGCCCGAGGCGCCGGTCAGCGCGATCCTCATGCCGCACCGGATGCCGGGTCGGGCGGGGGCGGCAGGTCGCGCGGATCGGGCACCGGGCCGTCCCCGGCATGGGCCCGCCAGAGCTCGATCAGCACCCGCAATTGCTCGGCCTTTGCATGATCCTGCCAGGGCTTTTCATACTGGTAATGCAGCACGCGGATATCCTGCCAGCGCCAGAGCTGCGGCAGGTTGATCCAGACATATTGCAGCATATTGTCAAAGACCGGCAGGCCATGCCAGCCCGGGAAAAAGGTCTCGAGAAAGGTCTGGTCGGTGCGGCGCCAGAACCGGCCCGGCTGGTCGAGGCGGGCCAGCATCGCCTCGAACGTCGCCGGCGCGGGCCGGGCGGTGAACACCCCGGAATTCAGCCGGTGGAAATCGGCCAGCGATTCATAGACATTCGGCGCGGCGGAAAATTCCGGATAGTCGAACAGCCGGTCGATGTTCTGCAAGACCAGCGCGTCGGCATCGATGAACACCACCCGGTCATAGTCGAGCTGCCAGAGCCGCAGCTTGGCGAAATTGTCCAAGGGCGTGTGGAAGGGCGGCTTTTCGCCCTTGGTGAAGGGCGCGGCGCCATGCAGCCGGTCGCGGGCATGCAAGGCGTTGAATTCCGCCGAGGTCGGCAGCAGCTCGACCCGCACCGGCCGCACATCCAGCGACCGCAGCCCCTCCACCGCCGCCTCGGGCAGGTCGGTATAAAGCAGGACCAGATCGGCGCGCGTCCCGGTCCGGCGCAGGGACCGGAACAGCGCCGCCGCCCCGGTCGCGTAATCGGGATTGGTCGCCAGCGTGACGAAGGCGCGGTCCGACCGCGCCCTGCCTTGCGGGTGGATGCCTTCGGGGGTCACGATACCGAACGCAGCCTCTTGCCCTCGGGATCGTGCTCGACGCGGCGGGCAATGTCGCGCGTCCAGGCCGAGACCGCCGGCACGCGCGAGCGGTCGATGCGATGGGCGTATTTCCGCGCCACCTCGACCACCTCGGAAAGCAGCCCCTCGGCCAGGGTGATCGGCTGCAGCCCCAGCGCCAGGAACTGGTCGTTGCTGACCACCAGCTCGTTCTCGTCGGCCTCCTTGCGCGGGTTGGGCAGATAGGCCACCTCGGCCCCGGTCATGCGGGCGACCATTTCCGCCAGGTCGCGGACGCGATGCGTCTCGGTCATCTGGTTGAAGATCCGCACCCGCTCGCCCGAGGCCGGCGCGTCCTTCAGCGCCAGCTCGATGCAGCGCACCGAATCCTGGATATGGATGAAGGCGCGGGTCTGGCCGCCGGTGCCGTGCACGGTCAGCGGATAGCCGATAGCCGCCTGGATCAGGAAGCGGTTCAGCACCGTGCCGTAATCGCCGTCATAGTCGAAGCGGTTGATCAACTGCTCGTGCCGGCGGGTCTGGTCGGTATGGGTGCCCCAGACGATGCCCTGATGCAGGTCGGTGATGCGCAGCCCGTCGTTCTGGGCGTAGAACTGGAACAGGATCTGATCGAGGCTCTTGGTCATGTGATAGACCGAGCCGGGACGGGTCGGATACAGGATCTGCTGCGCGCGCGGGCCGGCGGGCGTGTCGATCGACACGTCCAGATAGCCCTCGGGGATCGGCGCGCCGACGGTGGAATAGCCATAGACCCCCATGGTGCCCAGATGCAGCAGATGCGCGTCGATGCCGGTCTCCACCAGCGCCGCCAAGAGGTTATGCGTGGCGTTGATATTGTTGCCCACGGTATAGACCTTGTGGCGGTCGGTCTTCATCGAATAGGGCGCGGCGCGCTGCTCGGCGAAATGGATCACCGCGTCGGGGCGGTGCTCGGCCAGCCAGGACTTGAGACGCTCGTATTCGGTGGCCAGGTTCAGCAGGTGGAAATGGATCCTGCGCCCGGTTTCCTGGTGCCAGATCCGGCAGCGTTCCTGGATCGAATCCATCGGCGTCAGCGACTGCACGCCCAGCTCGGTATCTATCCAGCGCCGCGACAGGTTGTCCACGATATGGATATCGTGCCCCAGCTCGGACAGGTGCAGGGCGGTCGGCCAGCCGACAAATCCGTCGCCGCCGAGGACTGCGATGCGCATGATCTACTCCTTGGTTATTGCCCGGCAGAAATGCGCGGACAATGTGTCAAAACGATAACGCTCTGGCGATGGTTCCTGGATGAAATCGCGACCGACCCGCGAAATCTTGCCGAAATCGTTGCATGATCGACCGGCGAACACTAAGGATTCCCCTTATGATCTCTCAGAAGACGAAATATGCCATCAAGGCGCTGATGGCCCTGGCAGATGAGGTGGCCGCCGGCGGCAATGCCCTGACGATCGAGGAGATCGCGCAGCGGTCCGGCGCGCCCAAGCGTTTTCTGGAGCACATCATGCTGGAGCTGCGCAATGCCGGCTATGTCGGCTCGCGCCGGGGGCGGGCGGGCGGCTATGTGCTGATCAAGCGGCCCAAGGAAATCTCGATCGGCGAGCTTCTGCGCCAGGTCGACGGACCCATCGCGCCCTTGCCCTGCCTGTCGCGCCGGTCCTATCAGCGCTGCGAGGATTGCGAGGACGAGGCGACCTGCCGGCTGCGCCGCATGTTCGGCCAGGTGTTCTGGTCCTATCTGCTGCTGATCGAATCGCTGACGCTGGAGGACTTGGTGGCCGAAGGCGGCCTGCCCGAGATGAGCGTGGTCTGACGCATCCCGGGGGTTGCATTCCTGCCATGGCCCCGGCCTGCGGCAGGCGATACGGCTTGACCCCGGCCCGGCCGGATTGCACTTGTGTCGCAACGTTCAACCCATGCCGCCGCGGGGCTGCCGGCCCCGCATGGCAAGCATCGCAGGACCAGCATGGCCGACAGTTCGCCCGCCCCGAAACACGCGCCCCTTGCCGGGGTCATCGGCTGGCCGGTGGCGCATTCGCGCTCGCCCCGGCTGCACGGGCACTGGCTGGCGCGCTATGGCATCGCCGGGCATTACGTGCCGCTGCCGGTGATGCCCGAGCATCTGGCCGAGGTGCTGCGCGCCAT
Source organism: Paracoccus sp. J39 (assembly GCF_000518925.1). Taxonomy (NCBI): domain Bacteria; kingdom Pseudomonadati; phylum Pseudomonadota; class Alphaproteobacteria; order Rhodobacterales; family Paracoccaceae; genus Paracoccus; species Paracoccus sp. J39. Next base: position 216,729 of record NZ_JAEN01000003.1, read on the forward strand.
GCCGCGCATGGGTTTCGCCGGCGCCAATGTCACCATCCCGCACAAGGAAAGCGTGCTGGCCCTGGCCGACGTGGTCACCGATCGCGCGGCGCTGATCGGGGCGGCGAACACGCTGATCTTTCGCGCCGACGGCAAGATCCATGCCGACAATACCGACGGCTACGGCTTCATCGCCAATATCCGGCAACATGCGCCCGACTGGATCCCCGATCTGGGCCCGGCGGCGGTGATCGGCGCGGGCGGCGCGGCGCGGGCCGTCGTCGCCTCGCTTCTGGAAAGCGGGGTGCCCGAGCTGCGCATCGCCAACCGCACCCGCATCCGGGCCGAGCAGATCCGGGCCGAGTTCGGCGCCAAGGTGGTGGTCTATGACTGGGCGCAGGCCGGCAACATGCTGGAGGGCGCGGTGACCGTGGTGAACGCCACCTCGATGGGGATGGAGGGCAAGCCGCCGCTGCGCCTGCCGCTGGAGGCGCTGGCACCGGGCACGCTGGTCACCGATCTGGTCTATACGCCGCTGATGACGCCCTTTCTGGAGGAGGCGCAGGCGCGCGGCTGCGAGATCGTCGACGGGCTGGGCATGCTCTTGCACCAGGCCGCGCCGGGATTCGAACGCTGGTTCGGCCAGCGCCCCGAGGTCGACGACGACCTGCGCCGGGCCGTGCTGGCATGAGCTTCCTGCTGGGTCTGACCGGCGGGATAGGCATGGGGAAATCCACCGCCGCACGGATGTTCCGCGAACTGGGCCATCCGGTCTGGGACGCGGATGCCGCGGTGCATCGGCTTTACGCCCCGGGCGGGGCGGCGGTGGTCCCGGTCGCGGCGGCCTTTCCCGCTGCTCTGAAGGACGGCGGCATCAACCGCGCCGCGCTGCGCGAGGCGCTGGCGGCCGATCCCGGCGGATTTGCCCGGCTCGAATCCATCGTGCACCCGCTGGTGGCCGAGGATCGCGCCGCCTTCATCGCCGCGCATGAGGATGCGCCCATCGTGGTGCTGGACATTCCCCTGCTGTTCGAGGGGGGATCGGAGCGGCAGATGGACGGGGTCGCCGTGGTCTCGGCCCCGGCCGAGGTGCAGCGGGCGCGGGTGCTGGCCCGCCCCGGCATGACCGAGGAGAACTTCCGCATGATCCTGTCGCGGCAGATGCCGGATGCGGAAAAGCGGGCGCGGGCCGACTGGGTGATCCCCTCGGACACGCTGGAGGGCGCGCGCGCCGCCATCGTGGACATCTGCGCCCGGATCATGGCAAAACGCGACCATGCGTGAGATCGTCCTGGATACCGAAACCACCGGCTTCGACCCCGACAGCGGCGACCGCATCGTCGAGATCGGCGCGGTCGAACTGATGAACCACCTGCCCACCGGCCGGACCTTCCACGTCTATATCAACCCCGAGCGCCCGATGCCGCAGGAGGCCTTCGAGGTGCATGGCCTCGGCGACGACTTCCTGCGCGACAAGCCGAAATTCGCCGAGGTGGCCGCCGACTTCATCGCCTTCATCGGCGAAGAGGCCCGGCTGGTGATCCACAATGCCGGCTTCGACATGAAATTCCTGAACGCCGAGCTGCGGCTTTGCGGCTATCCGGTGATGCCCTACAGCCGGGCCGTGGACACGCTGGAACTGGCGCGCAGCCAGTTTCCCGGCGCGCAGAACTCGCTCGACGCGCTGTGCCGGCGCTTCCGCATCGACAACTCGAACCGCACGCTGCACGGCGCGCTTCTGGACAGCGAGCTTCTGGCCGAGGTCTATCTGGCGCTGCGCGGCGGCCGCCAGCCGGGGCTGGTGCTGGACAGCGGGCCGCTGCGCGGCGCGGGATCGGGACCGCAGGCGCGCGGCGGCGCCGCGCCGCGGGGGCAAAGGCCGCGCCCGCTGCCCCCCCGCATCACCGAGGCCGAGGCCGAGGCCCATGCCGCCTTCGTCGCGAAGCTGGGCGAAAAGGCGGTCTGGCTGCGCTACGCCCCGACGGAAGGGCCCTAGGCACGGAACCATTCGGGCGGGAAGAGCCGTTTTCCTGCAGAGCCACGGAACGCAACCGATGAGGACGGAACCTTGATCAGGGATTGGTGGCAGTTCATCCTGGCGGTCTTCGAGCGGATGGACAAGATCCACATGAGCCTGATCGCCGCCGGGGTGGCGTTCTACGCCATGTTCGCGGTGTTTCCCGGACTGGCGGCGCTGTTCGCGCTGTGGGGGCTGTGGAACGACCCGCAGGTGATCGAGCAATATGTCCATACCACGGACGGCTTCATCCCCCCCAGCGCCGCCGACATCATCTATGGCCAGATCAGCGCGCTGGTGGCGGCGGGGCGCACGCAGCTGGGCTGGACCACGGCGATTTCCTTCATCATCGCCACCGTCTCGGCCCGGGCCGGGGTGGACGGGCTGATCCGCGGGCTGAACGCAGCCTATGGCGTGCGCTCGCATTCCACGGTCATGGGGTTCCTGCTGGCCTATGTGCTGACGCTGGTCATCGTGCTGGTGATCGCCCTGGGACTGGCCACGATCATCGTGGTGCCCATCGCCTTCAACTTCCTGCCGGACGTGCCGCTGCGCAACTGGCTGATCGGCGCGCTGCCCTGGATGGCGATCTTTTTCATCGTGCTGGTGGTGATCGGCATCCTCTACCGCTTCGGGCCGAACGTGAAGACGCCGCGCACGCCGATCTTCACCTGGGGCTCGCTGTTCGCGGCGCTGGCCTGGGCGGCTGTCTCCTACGGCTTTTCCGCCTATCTGACCAGTTTCAACAGCTACAACCGCATCTATGGCTCGATCGGCGCGGTGATCGCGCTGCTGATGTGGTTCTATCTGGGCGGCTTCACCGTGATGCTGGGGGCGCTGATCAACGTGGAGCTGTCCCGTCGCCGCCGCTTCGTCGCCGCGAAGAAGCTGCGCCAGGCGACGCGAAAGAACCGGACATCGGGAAAGTGAGAACGCCGGTGCGCAGCCCGGATTCCGCCAGGCCCGATCCTGAGGGAGGGCGCAGCATGGAACGATTCACCGGCGGCTGCCTGTGCGGCAGGGTGCGGATCGTGGCATCGGGCCGGCCCTGGCGGGTCGGCCTGTGCCATTGCCTTGATTGCCGCAAGCATCACGGCGCGCTTTTCCATGCCTCGGCGGTGTTCCCCCGGCAGGCGGTGACCGTCGAGGGCGAGACCCGCGACTATGCCGGGCGGTTCTTCTGCCCTCGCTGCGGCTCCTCCGTGTTTTCGCGCAGCGGCGACGAGGTCGAGCTGCATCTGGGGGCGCTGGATGCGCCCGACCAGCTGAAGCCCAGCTATGAGCTCTGGACCATCCGCCGCGAAGCCTGGCTGCCGCCCTTTCCGCTTGCCCGGCGATACGCGCGCGACCGCGACGCCGCCAGCCGCTTCGAACCCTAGCCTGCGCGCGGGCCCCCTCTACCGGAAGGTCAGCGGCGGCTTTCGGCCATCATCCGCAGGGCAAGCCCCGCCAGGACCGTGCCCATCAGCCAGCGCTGGACGACCAGCCACAGCGGACGCCCGGCCAGAAAACCCGCGATGCCGCCCGCCGCCAGCGCGATGGCCGCGTTCACGCTGACGCTGATCGCGATCTGCGTGCTGCCAAGGGCCAGCGACTGCGCCAGCACGCTGCCCTGGTCGGGGGTCACGAACTGGGGCAGCAGGGACAGATACATCACCGCGATCTTGGGATTGAGCAGGTTGGTCAGGAAGCCCATGGCGAAAAGCCTGCGCGCGCTGTCCCGGGGCAGGTCCTGGACCTGAAAGGGCGAGCGGCCGCCCGGCCGCACCGCCTGTCAGGCCAGCCAGAGCAGATAGGCCGCGCCGGCAAGCCGCAATGCGTCATAGGCATAGGGCACCGCCATGACGAAGGCGGTGATCCCGAAAGCCGCGCAGAGCATGTAGAACACGAATCCCAGCGCCACCCCGCCCAACGAGATCAGCCCCGCCAGCGGCCCCTGGCAGATCGAGCGCGAGACAAGATAGACCATGTTGGGACCGGGCGTCAGCACCATGCCCAGCGACAGGAGCGCAAAGGCCAGCAGATTCACGGGATCGGGCATGCGGTTTCCTTTCCGGGCGCCCAGCCGGCGGACGGGAACCGCGGCGCGTCACCGCGACGCTAGCAGGCGGCAAGGCGGGTGGCAACGGCCGGTGCCGCGCGCCGCATCCGGCCGCCAGAGCGGGCAGGCGGCCGCAGGGGACGATTCCATGCGGAAACCGCGCCCCGAGCCTTGTCGCGGGCCTTGTCGCGGGCGGATCGGGCCGCCGATCCCTCCGCGATCCTTGCGCGATCGCCGCCGCTAGTGGCGCGCGCCCGGCCGCGCGGCCGAGGTCAGCACCACCCGCGGCATCTCGGCATGGTCGCGCTTGGGCAGGTGTTCGACCCGGAACCGCAGCCGCAAGAGGAAGCGGCCGTCGCCGGTCTCCTGCTCGGCCTCGCCTTCCAGCTGGGTGGCGAAGGCCTCGATCAGCTGGCTGCCGAGGCCCGTGCCCTCGGCCAGCGTGCTGGCGCCGATGGAGTTCTCGACCTCCAGCACGGCATGGCCCGGCCCGTCCGCGCGCAGCGACACCCGCACCCAGGGTTCCGCATCCGGGCCGGAAGCGCCGGAATATTTCAGCGCATTGGTAAAGGCCTCGGTGGCCAGCAGCGTCAGCGGAACCGCCTGATCGGGCATCAGCACCAGCGGTTCCAGGCGGGTGTCGATGCGCAGCCCGGCGCCGGGCCCGACCGAGGCGTTGGTCATCTGGTTGATGATGTCGCGGATCAGCCGGTCGGCCTCGACAGAATCCAGATGCTCGGCCTGGTAGAGGTTGCGATAGATCGTCGCCAGCGAGGCCACCCGGTCCTGCACCGAACGCAGCACCCGCCGGGCATCGTCGTGGTCGATCACCCGGATCTGCATGTTGATGATCGAGGCGATCAGCTGCAGGTTGTTCTTGACCCGGTGATGCACCTCTTTCAGCAGCACGGTCTTTTCGTTGACGGCGGCCTCCATCGCCTCTTCGTCGCGGATCAGGATGCGGGCCATGTTGTGGAAGGTCTGGCTCATGTCCTCGATCTCGGCGGGCGCGTCGGCCAGCACCGGCGGCGGGGCCGAGCGGTCGCCGATGGCGAAGCGGCGCATCTGGCCGCGCAACTCGCGGATATGGCGCAGCACCAGCCGGTAGACCGCGAAATAGGCGACCGCCAGCGAGGCGGCCCAGAGGATCAGCGGCAGGATCAACGCCGTGCGCCGGGTGATGTCGATGCCGGTGATGCCGGATTCGGCGCGGTTCCACGACCCAAGCGCATAGACCAGCCCCGGCACCACCGGCACGACGCTGAACACCCGCCGCTCGCCCGAGTTCGAGAGATCGCGGAAAGTGGTCTCGCTGCGCGACAAGAGCGAGGGCAGGGACTTGCCGCGCGGCAGCACCTCGGCGATGTCGCCCGCCCCCTCGCGGTCCGAGGAGATCACCTCGCCCTGGTTGTTGAAGGTCAGGATGCGCGCGCCCTCGGTCCCCAGCCCCGAGACATGGGTCGAGCGCAGCAAGTCATGCGACATCGAGACGGCGATGAAGCCCAGAAGCTCGACCCCGCGATAAAGCGGCTGGATGACCACCACCACCGACTTGCCGGTGACCGGCCCGTCCTCGCTGGTGGTGACCAATGTGCCGGGACTGTCGATGAACTGCTGAAAGGCGGATTCGCCGGTCAGGTCATGGACCCCGCGCACCGAGGAACATTCCGTCATCCCGTCCAGCCGGGTGAAGCCGGCATAGACGAAATTCACCGTGCGCTGCACCAGGCCGCGCATGATGTCGGAACAGGCCTGCGGCCGGTCCATGGTTTCCAGCACCGCCGGACCCAGCGCGTCGGCAGTGCCGAGCGCGCTTTGCAAGAGCGCGCGCTCCCCGGCGGCGGCGGTGGCGGTGCGGCCCAGCAGCGCGATTTCCGAGGAGCGTTCGTATTCGCGCGACAGGTGCAGGGTCTGAATGACCGAGATCAGCCCGATGGGCAGGATCGCCACCGACAGCAGGCCGCCCAGCCGAAAGCCGAGGCCCTTGGTGAATTCCAGCTTGTCCAGCAGGCGCCGCAGCACGACGGCATCTCAGCGCAGGATCGGGGTGTTCTGCGCCATCACCGCCAGAGTGGCACGGTCGGTCATCTCCAGCTCCTCGCCCTCCTCAAGCTGCAGCAGTTCGGCCAGCCGGCGGCGGCCGCGATTGGCGCGCGACTTGACGGTGCCCACGGCCACGCCGGTCATCGCCGCCGCCTCCTCGTAGGAAAAGCCCGAGGCCCCGACCAGGATCAGCGCCTCGCGCTGCTCGTCGGGCAGCTGCTCGAAGGCGGCGCGGAAGTCGTTCAGCGCCAGACGGCCGTCATGCTCGGGGCGGGTGGCCTGCCGGGCGGCATGGACGCCATCGGTATCGCTGACCTCGCGCCGGGTCTTTCGGCGCGCGGAATAGAAGGTGTTGCGCAGGATGGTGAACAGCCAGGCCCGCAGGTTGGTGCCGGGCTGGAACTTGTCGATATGCGTCCAGGCCTTGACGATTGTGTCCTGCACGAGGTCGTCGGCCGAGGCCCCCTCGCGCGTGAGCGACAGCGCGAAGGCGCGCAGCGCCGGCAGGTGCTCGACCAGCTCGTCCCGAGGATCGCCATGGGCCTCGGGGCGGGCGGTTTGCGCCGCTTTGCGATCGGTCATTCAGCTCACTCCTGCTCGCGCAATTTGTCGAGCAATTGCAAGAACCTGTCTGGAATCTGCTGCGTCGCGTCCTGTTCATAGACCCGGCGCAGATTCTCGTCGATCTGCTTTTCTATGGCTGCTCGCCTGCGTTCCTCACGCCTGGTATTCATTTTTTAGTTATTCCCGGTAATCTTGTGCGCACCTTGCCTAACCGTTACCTATCCGATCAGGTTCCGACACACGACGCTTTTTTCGAGGTAGCCATGACCGCAGCGGATCTTGCCCAGTCCATCAGCCGGGAATTGCCCTATCTGCGGCGCTACGCGCGTGCGCTGACCGGCAGCCAGACCGCCGGCGACAATTACGCCGCCGCCACGCTGGAGGCGATCCTGACCGACCGCAGCCTGATGGACGGCGAGGACACCCGAATCGGGCTGTTCCGCACCTTCCATGCGATCTGGCAAAGCTCGGGCCAGCCGGTCGAGCTGGAAACCCAGACCCCGCGCGAGGCCCGCGCCCAGGCGCATCTGCGCGGGCTGACCCCGAATTCCCGCGAGGCGCTGCTGCTGCGCACCATCGAGGAACTGCGCTACGACCAGATCGCGCAGATCATGCAATGTCCGCAGGACGAGGCCGAGGAGCTGGTGCAGATCGCGCTGAACGAGATGGGGCAGTCGCTGACCGGCAAGGTCATGGTGATCGAGGACGAGACCATCATCGCCATGGACCTGAAGGGCATCGTGCAGGCCATGGGCCACGATGTCACCGGCATCGCCCGCACCCATGCCGCCGCCGTCGATCTGGCGCATCAGAAGCGCCCCGACCTGATCCTGGCCGATATCCAGCTGGCCGACGGCTCCTCGGGCATCGATGCGGTGAACGAGCTCTTGCGCGACATGGGCGACATTCCGGTGATCTTCATCACCGCCTTCCCCGAGCGGCTCTTGACCGGGGACCGGCCCGAGCCGGCCTTCCTGATCTCGAAACCCTATTCCGAGGAGCAGGTGCGCTCGGCGGTCAGCCAGGCGATGTTCTTCGCCACCACCGAGGGGCTGGCGGTCAGCTGAGTCCTGGGCGCCGGTTGCGGCGTCGCCGGGGGTATTTGCAGAGCAAAGAAGCCGCGGGCCCTAGGCGCGCGGCTTCTTGAGTATTTGGGAAACGGTGAAGCGCGCTCAGTCGGCGCAGAGGCGGCGGCGGGCGGCGGCGTATTCCGTGGCCAGGCGGTCGATCAGTTCGGCGGCCGGGGTCACGGATTTGACCACGCCGATGCCCTGGCCCGAGCCCCAGATCTGGCTCCAGGCCTTGGGTTTGCCGCCCGAGGTGGCCTTGTCGAAATCCATCGCCGTGGCATCGGCCGTCGCGAGGTTTTCCGGGTCGAGCCCGGCGGCGCGGATCGAGGGCGCGAGGTAATTGCCCGAGACGCCGGTGAAGAGCGAGGAGGTGACCACGTCCTCGGCACCGGAATCCACGATCATGCGCTTGTAGTCGGCGGGAGCGTTGGCTTCCTCGGTGGCGATGAAGGGGCTGCCGACATAGGCCAGATCGGCGCCCATGGCCTGCGCCGCCAGCACCGCCCGACCGGTGGCGATGGCGCCGGAGAGCAGCAGCGGGCCGTCGAACCAGGCGCGGATTTCCTGGACCAGGGCAAAGGGCGATTGCGGGCCGGCATGACCGCCGGCGCCCGCCGCGACCGCGATCAGCCCGTCGGCGCCCTTTTCGATCGCCTTGCGGGCGAAGCTGTTGTTGATCACGTCATGCAGGGCGATGCCGCCGCAGTCATGCGCCGCCGCGTTCACCTCGGGCCGGGCGCCCAGGCTGGTGATCCAGATCGGCACCCTGTGCCTGTGGCAGATCTCGATATCGCGCTGCAGCCGGGCGTTCGAGCGGTGCACGATCTGGTTCACCGCGAAGGGCGCCGCGGGATGGTCGGGATTGGCCTGGTTGTGGCGGTCGAGTTCCTCGGCGATGCGGGTCAGCCAGGCGTCGAGCAGCGGCGGCTCGCCATCCTTTTCACGGGCGTTCAGCGCCGGGAAGCTGCCGACGATGCCGGCCTTGCATTGCGCGATCACCAGATCGGGCCCCGAGACGATGAACATCGGCGAGGCGACGACGGGAATGCGCAGGTGGGCAAGGATGGGCGGCAGCATGGTTTCTCCTCCGGTCGGGTCGCGGGCAGATTGCCCGCCCCCGGCGGCGCTGCCAACGGTTCCGTCGCGTCGGCTCAATAGGGCATGGGATGGACGCGGTGCAGCTGGTCGATGCGCCGCAGCGCCTCGTCGGACAGCACCAGGTCCAGGCCGGCAAGCAGGTGGTCGAGCTGCGCCGCATCGGTGGCGCCGATGATCGGGATCGACGGGAACGGCCGCTGCCGGGTGAAGGCGATGGCCATGTGGACCGGGTCCAGCCCCAGCTCGGCCGCCAGCTTCAGCCAGGCCGCGACGGCCTCGATCGCGCGGTCGGTGCGGCGGCCGCCCAGGTTGCCCAGGCCGCCGGTTTCGACATCGACCGCCGCCCGGCTGCCCGGCGGGTTGCCGCCGTCCTGGTATTTGCCGGTCAGGAGCCCCGCCGCCAGCGGCGAATAGGCAAGCAGCGTCACCCCCTCATTCACCGCAAGCTCGGCCAGGTCGGTGTCGTAGGCGCGGTAGAGCAGGGAATATTCATTCTGGATCGCCGCGACGCGGGGCGCGCCCAGCCGCTCGGCCGTGTCGATCCAGCGCGCCGTGCCCCAGGCGGATTCGTTCGACAGGCCGAAGGCGCGGATCTTGCCGGCCCGGTGCAGATCGGCCGCCGCTTCCAGCACATCCGCCATATGCGCCAGCGTCGCGGCACGGTCCTGCTGCGAGGGGTCGTAACGCCAGTTCTGGCGAAAGGCGTAGCTGCCGCGCAGCGGCCAGTGCAGCTGATAGAGGTCGATATGATCGGTCCTGAGCCGCTTCAGCGAGGCGTCGACGGTCCGGCGCAGGATGGCGCCGTCATAGCCCTCGGCCCGGACGGTGCCGCTGGGGCCGGTCACCTTGGTGGCGATCTGCACGCGGTCGCGGCCACCGCGCGCGGCCAGCCAATCGCCGATGATCTCCTCGCTTCGGCCGACGGTCTCGCGCCGGACCGGGTTCACCGGATACATCTCGGCCGTGTCGAAGAAGCCGATCCCGGCGGCCAGCGCCCGGTCCATCTGGGCATGGGCCTCGGCCGCCGGGGTCTGGTTGCCGAAGGTCATCGTGCCCAGGCAGACCCCGCTGACCCGAACCTCGCCGTTGCCGAGCGTCATGCTGTTCATTGCCGTCCTTTCGTCGCATCCGGCGGAAGAGAGTGGGAGTCGAACCCACCCGGGACAGGCTCACTGCCCCAACCGGATTTGAAGTCCGGCCGCCCCACCGGGGACGCTTCTCTTCCCTAGTCCTGACCGTCCGGCCTGTCCGGGGTGAACAGGTCGATCCGATGCGGGTTGATGCGACGAAGATCGCCGCGACGCAAGGTCAGACCGAGCCGGTCGAAGAAGTCAAGGATCTGGATCGCCACCTTGCGGCCGTTCTGCACCCGGTCGCGAAAGGCCGGGGCGGTGAACCAGCCGTCCGGCGCCTGCGCGGACAGCTCGCGGATGATGCCGACCATCTCGATGGTGGTGGCGCGGGCGAAGAAATGGTCATGCGCGATCTGGTCGATGCGGCCCTGCCGGGCGGCCATGCGCATCATGCGGCGCAGTTCGGCCTCGTCCGCACCGAGTTCGTGGGCAAAGTCGCGCACGCGCGGCGGGCGGAAGCGTTCCTCGCCCGAAAGCCGCGGCAGGATGCGGTCCAGCAGCGCCTCGTCCTCGGGCGAGAGGCGCGGCAGGTGGCCGGGCAAGCGGATGAAGGCGCCGTCCAGCGCGATGCGGCCCGCCGCCGCCTCGGCGCGGATGAAGGCGGCGAAATCCGGCTTGGACAGGCGCGGGACGAGCGCGAGCCGCAGCTTTTCCCGGCCCAGCCCCTGAAGATCGGCGTTCTCGGCATGGAAAGCCGCCAGTTCCCCCTGCATCCGTTCGCGCAGCGCCTTGAGCCGGGCGGGGGCGAGCGCCTGCCGCGTGCCGGGAACGATGGCGATGCCAGAGGCGGCGGCGGCGCGCTCCAGCCCGGCGGGCGACAGGGCGCGGTCGCGGGCGAAGGCGTCGAGGTCGATCAGCGCCAGCCCGGCCAGCGCCGACAGCGCCTCGGCCGGGTCGGGCAGGGCCATGGCGCGCAGCGCGGCCAGCCGCTCGGGCCGGGCGCGGTGGCGGGCGGGGGCGCGCAGGTCGATCAGCCGCCCGCCGCCGATGGTGCGCCGGGCCGAGACGTCGCGCAGGATGAAGCGTTCGCCCAGCGTCGCGGCCAACGGGCGGTCGAGGACGAGCTGCGCCAGCCCTTCGCCGCCCGGCGCCAGCGGCCCCTCCAGCGGCACGATGCGGGCGCCGGTCTCGGCCGCGCCCAGATGCAGGCGGGCGGGGAACCATGTCGCCAGCGGCCTGGGCTCGCCGTCCAGCACGCGCAGGATCACGTCGATGCGCTGGGTGGGCGCGTGCAGCGCCGGGTCCAGCGCCACGTCGCCGCGATGGATCGCCTCGCGCGTCACCCCTTCGCCGGCGAGGTTCAGCGCGCAACGCTGGCCGGCAAGGCCGGTTTCGGCCTTGCGGTTCTGGGCGTGGATGCCCCGCACGCGGGCCGGCAGGCCGGAGGGGCTGAGGACGATCTGGTCGCCCGCCGCGACCCGGCCCGACAGCACGGTGCCGGTGACCACGGTGCCCGTCCCGGCCAGGGTGAAGCTGCGGTCGATGGCCAGGCGGAACCGCGCCTCGGTGGCGCGGGCGGCGGTCTGCGCCTCGGCCTGCACCAGCGCGGCGCGCAGGGCGTCGATGCCCGCGCCGGTCAGGGACGAGACCGGAAAGACCGGCGCGCCGGCAAGGCCGGTCGGGGCCAGCAGCTCCGCGATCCGGGCGGAAAGCCGGGCGATGCGTTCGGGCGGGGCCAGGTCGGATTTGGTCAGCGCGACCATGCCGCGGTTGATGCCCAGAAGGTCGAGGATCGCCAGATGCTCGCGCGTCTGCGGCATGATGCCGTCATCGGCGGCGACGACCAGCAGCGCCAGGTCGATGCCGCCGGCCCCGGCCAGCATGGTATGGACGAATTTCTCGTGCCCCGGCACATCGACGAAACCGGTCACGGCGCCGCCGCCCAGATCGGCATAGGCGAAGCCCAGTTCGATGGTGATGCCGCGGGCCTTTTCCTCGGCCAGCCGGTCGGTCTCGATCCCGGTCAGGGCCCGGACCAGCGCCGTCTTGCCATGGTCGATATGCCCCGCCGTGCCGACGATCATCGCCCGCGCCGCGCCGCCGTCAATAGCCGGTCAGGAAGGGGTCGAAGCCGCCCCGCTTCCATTCGGTGTCCCGCATCATCAGGTCGAGGCCCAGGCTGGCGACGTCGTCGGCGATGGGTTCCAGCGAGGGATTGCGATTCTGATACAGGATCTTGACCCAGCTGCCGCATTCGCGGCAGACCTCGGCCTTGACCGTGGCCTCGCCGGTCTCGACCGAGCGATAGGAGATGCCCTTGGTCGAGCCGCAGCAGAGGCATTTCACCCGCACCTCGTTCCACAGCGTCTGGCAGGTGGCGCAGGCGCAATAGCGCGCCCCTTCGGCTCCAAGGCTTTCGGTGACGAGGCTGGTGGCCGGGCGGCCGCCGCAGGCCGGGCAGGTGCCGGTGCGGATCGGCACCAGTTTTTCGGCGTCCAGCGCAGCCGCCTGCATCGCGGCATGGACCTGCAGGGCGGCGGCGGCGAACAGATGCGGGGCGACGCTGTCCTCGGGGATGATGTCGGTCAGCACATTGCCCATCACCCAGTCCAGATCCGCGGGCTCGGCCGCCTGCAGGGCCCCCAGCGCCAGCCGCGCCGGCTCGGGCATCTCAAGCGAGGCGAGCCGCTCCAGCAGCAGCGGCAGCGCCTGCGCCAGCCCGTCGCGCATGACGTTGCGGTCCAAGGGCGACATGCGGCTGGCGCGAGCCAGTTCGATCCGCTCGGGCGGCTGCGCCTCGGGGCGGGGCAGGTCGCCGACCAGACCGGCCTGCGCCCGGCAGATCCCGGCCAGAAACCGCAGGTAGGGGGCAAGGTTCGGGCTGTGCCCGGCCAGGAAATCGAACCGCTCGGCGCGGGTCGAGAACAGCGCCGCGGGCTCGGGCAGGCGCGCCAGGGGGACCTTGGCGACGCCGCCGATCATCGCGGGATCGGGATTCAGGGCGGTGGACATGGCTTCCTTTCGGGTCGCTTTGGCCTACTCTGCCGGGCCGCCTCCCTCGCGTCCAGCCAGTTCGCGCAGCCATTTGCGATGGTGCCGCCAGGCCCAGCCGCCGGTCACCGTGCCGCGCGTCATGGCGCGGATGGTGCCGCGGGTCCAGATCGCCGCATAGACATGCAGGATGAAGGTCAGGATGATCGCCACCGCCGCCAGCGCATGGATCAGCACCGCCCAGCGCCGCACCGCGATCGAGACCAGATCGGGGAAATATTGCTGCCAGATCATCACGCCCGAGACGATCAGCACCACGATCAGCACCGACATGGCCCAGAAGACGAATTTCTGCCCGGCATTGTATTTGCCCAGCTCGGGCAGCTTTTCCTCTTCGCCGCGGACGACCTCGCCGATATGGCTGACCCAGGTGCGGTCCTCGGGGCGGGGCAGGTTCAGCCGCCACATCTGCAGGAACAGCAGCAGGAAGCTGAAGAACAGCAGCACGCCCACGAAGGGATGCAGCCAGCGCGTCATCTGCCCGCCGCCGAACAGCCCGGTCAGGAAGTAGAGCGCCGGGTGAAACAGCGCCAGCCCCGAAAGCAGCAGCACGATCAGGCTGGCCGCCGTCACCCAATGGTTCAACCGCGTGATGCCGCGATAGCGGCTGACCGTGACCGGATGGCGGCTTTCGATATGGTCGCCCGGGGCCGAGAACATGCGTTTCGGCATCACAGCACCTCCCTTCCCGGCGGGACCGGGGGCTCGCGGCCCTCGACCAGTTCCTCGGCATGGCTCTCATCCTCGGCCGAGACCTTGTTAGCGCGCGTCATCAGCCCGTGCAGGACCGAACCGATGGCCGCGGCGCCGATGGCGGCCAGGCCCAGCGTCTTGGTCACGCCCTTCCAGCCCTCGACCACCGGCGAGATGCGCGGCTGTTCCGGCAGGTCGGAATAAAGCGAGGGCTGGTCGGCATGATGCAGCACATAGAAGACATGCGTGCCGCCCACGCCCTGCGGATCGTAGATGCCGGCATTGTCGTAGCCGCGCGACTTCAGATCCTCGACCCGCGCCTCGGCATGGGCCAGCATGTCCTCCTTGGTGCCGAAGACGATGGCCTGGGTGGGGCAGGCCTTGGCGCAGGCCGGGCCCTGGCCCACCGCCACGCGGTCCGAGCACAGCGTGCATTTGTAGCTGACATGGGTTTTCTGGCTGATGCGCGGGATGTCGAAGGGACAGCCGGTCACGCAATAGCCGCAACCGATGCAGTTCTCGTGGATGAAATCCACGATGCCGTTCGAATATTGCACGATGGCGCCGGGGGCCGGGCAGGCCTTGAGGCAGCCCGGATCGGCGCAATGCATGCAGCCGTCCTTGCGGATCAGCCATTCGAAATCCCCGGTCTGCGGATTCTCGTATTCCGAGAACCGCATCAGGGTGAACATGTCGGGCGTCAGGTCGTGCGGATTTTCGTAAAGGCCGACGTTTTCCTCGATCTCGGGATAGGTGTCGTTCCATTCGGCGCAGGCCGATTGGCAGGCCTTGCAGCCGATGCATTTCGACACGTCGATCAGCTTGGCCACCGGCGTCAATTCGCGCGTCGGCGGCGGCAGGTCGGGCATGGCCGAGGCGCGGACGACGTCGCCCGGCCCCAGATTGGCCTGCATCGGCTGCACCGGCGGATTCGAGACCGCCGTGCGCGGGCTGTCGAGGTTCGGGTCCGTCGTCATGACACGGCCTCCCCTGTCGCGGGTTCGATATTGACCAGGAACGCCTTGAATTCAGGCGTTTCCACATTGGCGTCGCCGACAAAAGGCGTCAGGCTGTTCGGCCCGAACCCCTTGCGCGCCGCGCCCATGAAGCCCCAGTGCAGCGGGATGCCGATGACATGGACCAGCCTGTCGCCGCATTGCATCGGCTTCAGCCGCCCCGTTACCAGAGCCTTGGCCTTGACCTCGCCCCGCTTGGACCAGACCCGCACCCAGCCGCCCTGCCGGATGCCCTTTTCGGCGGCCAGCTCGCGGCTGATCTCGACGAAGAATTCCGGCTGCAGGGCCGCGTTGATGCGGTTGTGCTTGGTCCAGTAGTGGAAATGCTCGGTCAGGCGATAGGAGGTCGCCGCGATCGGGAATTCCTCGCTGGTGGCGAACTGCTCGGCATCGCTGGCAAAGACCCGCGCCACCGGATTGCCGCGCATCTGCGGGTTGAACACGTTGGCCAGGGGCGACTCGAACGGCTCCATATGCGTCGGGAAGGGGCCGTCGCGCATCATGCCGCGGCTGAACAGACGCGAGACGCCTTCCTGGTTCATGATGAAGGGGCCGACCTCTTCCGGCCTGGCGGTCGGCGCGATGTCGGGCACGTCATAGCCGGTCCATTTCTCGCCGTCCCATTCCAGAAGCTTGCGCGAGGGGTCCCAGGGCCGGCCCTGCAGATCGGCAGAGGCGCGGTTGTAAAGGATCCGCCGGTTCAGCGGCCAGGAGAAGGTCCAGTTCGGATAGGCACCGGTCTCGTCCGGGTCGGCATTGTCCCGCCGGGCCATGTTGTTGCCGTCCTCGTTCCAGCAGCCGGAATAGATCCAGCAGGCGCCCATGGTCGAGCCGTCGTCGCGATACTGGCTGAAGTTCAGCAACTGCTTGCCCTTGGCGGTCAGCAGTTTCGTCGGGTCGGCGGGGTCGTAGACATCCTCCAGCGCCCGGCCGTTCATTTCCTTGGCCAGTTCCTCGGGCGAGGGCTCGTCGGGGTCGGCATAGTCCCAGGTCAGGTTCAGGATCGGGTCGGGGAAGACGCCGCCCTCTTCCTGATAGAGCTTCTTCACCCGCAGGAAGATCTGCGCCATGATCCAGGTGTCATGCCTGGCCTGGCCGGGCGGCGTCGCCGCAGACCAGTGCCATTGCAGCCAGCGCCCGGAATTGACCAGCGCGCCGTCATCCTCGGCAAAGCAGGACGAGGGCAGCTCCAGCACCTCGGTCTGGATCGAGGCGGTATCCACGTCGTTATGTTCGCCGTGGTTTTCCCAGAAATGCGCCGTCTCGGTCTCCAGCGGGTCCATCACAACCAGAAGCTTCAGCCTGGACAGGGCCGAGGTCACCTTGGCGCGGTTGGGGAAGGCCAGCAGCGGGTTGAAGCCCTGGCAGAAATACAGGTTCACCTGGCCGACATCCATCAGCTCGAACATGCGCAGGATGTCATAGGTCGGCACGTCCAGCTTGGGCAGGTAGTGATAGGCCCAGTCGTTCTCGGCCGTGGCGGTGTCGCCCCACATCGCCTTCATGAAGCTGACCATGAACTTGGGATAGTTCTGCCAATAGCTGGTCTGGCCCGGCCGCAGCGGCTTGAAGCTGCGGCTGGACATGTAGGTCTGCCAGTCCGGCTCCTTCTCGGTCGGGATGTTCAGATAGCCGGGGATCAGGTTCGACATCAGCCCGATATCGGTCAGCCCCTGGATGTTCGAATGGCCGCGCAGCGCGTTCATCCCGCCGCCCCGGACGCCGATATTGCCCAGGATCAGCTGCAGCATGGCCATGCCGCGGATGTTCTGCGCACCCTTGGCGTGCTGGGTCCAGCCAAGCGCATACATCGAGGTCATGGTCTTGTCGGGCGCCGAACATTCGCCGATCATCTCGGCGATCTTCAGGAAGCGGTCCCGGGGCGTGCCGCAGACCTCCTCGACCAGCTCGGGCGTATAGCGCGAGACATGTTCCCTGAGCAGGTTCCAGACGCAGCGCGGATGCTCCAGCGTCATGTCCACGGCGGCAAAGCCGTCCTCGCCGATCACATAGTCCCAGCTCGACTTGTCATAATCGCGCTTTTCGGGGTCGTAGCCGGTGAACAGCCCGTCGCTCCAGCCGTATTCGTCCTTCACGATCAGGGGGGCGTTGGTGAAGTGGCGGACATAGTCCCATTGCACCTTGTCATTCTGGATCATCCAGTTGATCAGGCCCATCAGGAAGGCAATGTCCGAGCCGGGCCGGATCGGCGCATAATAGTCGGCCACCGAAGCCGTGCGGGTGAAGCGCGGGTCCACCACGATCAGCTTGGCGCCGCGGGCGGCCTTGGCCTCGGTCACCCATTTGAAGCCGCAGGGATGGGCTTCGGCGGCATTGCCGCCCATGACGACCACGAGGTCGGTATTCTTGATGTCGGTCCAGGAGTTGGTCATCGCTCCACGGCCAAATGTCGGGCCCAAACTGGACACCGTGGGGCCGTGTCAGACGCGCGCCTGGTTGTCGAATCCGACGATCCCCATGGACCTGACCACCTTGTAGGTCAGCCATGCGGTTTCATTGGTGGTGGCCGAGGCAGCCAGGAAACCGGTGGTGGTCCAGCGGTTGACCGGCACGCCGTCGTCGTTGGTCAGCACCATGTTGGCGTCGCGGTCGTCCTTGAGCGCGCGGGCGATCTTGTCCAGCGCCTCTTCCCAGGAGATCTCCTCGAAGCTGGCCGCACCGGGCCGGCGGATGCGCGGCGTGGTCAGGCGCGTCTCGGCATTGACGAAATCCTTGAGCGCCGCGCCTTTCGGGCAAAGCGTGCCGCGGTTCGTCGGATGGTCGGCATCGCCTTCGATATGCATCACCTTGGCCTCTTCGCCGGCCTTCAGGTCGCCGTTCGAATATATGATGATGCCGCAGGCCACCGAGCAATAGGGACAGGTGTTGCGCGTCTCGGTCGTCGAGGCCAGCTTGAAGGCACGCACATGCGCCTGTTCCGCCGCCTCCGCCCCGCCGAAGCCCATGGCCCCGAGCGATGTCGCCGCGACACCCGCGCCCGCCAGTTTCAGGAAACCGCGCCGCGAGAGGTCGATGTTCATCGTGCCCTCCTTTGCCTGTCATATCGATAGGTACGCGGTCAGGATTGCGCGGTATGGTAGCTCTGTCAAGCTTGGCACGAAAAAGGGGCGGACCCTTCCGGCCCGCCCCTTTTCCCAGAAAAACCCAGGGTCTTTGCCAAGCTGCGCCCCTGGCCCGTCAGACCTCGACCGAGACGGCGCCGATGGGATGCGAGCAGCAGGCCAGGATATAGCCTTCCTCGATATCCTCGTCGGTGATGCCGCCGTTATGGACCATATGCACCTCGCCGGCGGTCTTCCTGACCTTGCAGGTGCCGCACAGGCCGAAGGTGCAGCCCGAGGGGATGTTCAGCCCGTTGGCCTTGGCCACCGCCAGCACCGTGTCGGTCTCGTTGCATTTCGCCACCACGCCCGAGCTTTCGAAGGTGATCTGGGCGGCGCTGTCCTCGTCCGGGACGACGTCGTCCAGCACCGGGGCCTCGGATTCGTTGCGGATCGGGGCGCCGAAGCTTTCCTGGTGGTAATGGTCCATGTCGAAGCCGAGCGCGATCAGCATGTCGCGCACCGCCTGCATGAAGGGCTCGGGCCCGCAGCAGAACACCTCGCGCTCCAGGTAGTCCGGGGCCATCAGGCCCAGCATGATCTGGTTCAGCCGGCCGCGATAGCCGTGCCAGGTGCGGAACGGGTCGGAATCCTCGACCGTGAAGCGCAGCTGCAGGCCCGGCACCCGGTCGGCCATGCCCTCCAGCCGCTGGCGGAAGATGATCTCGCTGGGACTGCGGGCGGCATGGACGAAGACGATGTCCGGCATCTCGCCCGAATCCCAGGCCCAGGTGGTCATGGACATCACGGGGGTGATGCCCGAACCGGCCGAGATGAACAGGTATTTCGCCGCCTCGTGCCGCACGAAGGAGAAGATGCCCGCCGGCCCGAAAGCCTTGAGCCGCATCCCCGGCCGCAGGTGGTCGATCATCCAGCGCCCGCCGACGCTGCCCGGCTGCGCCTTGACCGTGACCGAGATGGACAGCGGCCGCGACGGGCTGGAGCTGATCGTATAGGTGCGCTGCACGTTGCCGCCCGGCACCGGCAGGTCCAGGGTGACGAACTGGCCGGGCTGATAGTCGAACCAGGCGCCAGAGGGGGCGCGGAAGGTGAAGGTGGCGGTGTCCGAGGTCTCGGGCACCACCATCACGCATTCCAGCGGCTCGTCGTCCTTCCACGGCTTGTCGCCGAATGCCTTGACCAGGACCGCCATTATTCCGCAGCCATCGCCGGGGTCGGGGACAGGCGATCCAGCATCTGGCGCACATACCAGTCGACGAAATGGATCACGCCCTCTTCCTGGTTGGGCGAATAGGGGCCGGGCTCATAGGCGGGGGACAGGATGCCCTTCTGGTTCTCCTCGACCACGCGGCGGTCCTCGTCATTGGTGGCCAGCCAGACCTCGGTCAGCTTCTGCAGGTCGTAGTCCACGCCCTCGACCGCATCCTTGTGGACCAGCCATTTCGACGTCACCTCGGTCTCGGTGGGCGAGATCGGCAGCAGGCGGAAGACGATGGCGTGGTCGGGCAGGAAGTGGTTCCAGCTGGACGGGAAGTGATAGAACATCAGGCTGCCGGCATCGTTCCACGGGATCGTGCCCATGCGCCGGTTCACCGCCGCCTTGGTGGACATGGTGAAGCTTTCGGCATTGTTCAGCAGCGGCACCCGGGCGAAGCGCCATTGCATCCCCGGCTCGTTCACGAAACGCGCCGGCAGGCCGGCCTTGTCGCAGCGGTCCCAATGCGACAGGATCTCGGGCGAGGCGGCGTTGGGCCCCTCCATCACCGTCATCAGCGGGTTGTCGGAATAGGTCCGGCAGAGCGAGGGATGGCTGCCGCCGCAATGGTAGCATTCGCGGTTGTTTTCGATCACCAGCTTCCAGTTGCCCTTCTCGACGATGGTCGAGGTGAAGGCGACCTTGGCGTTCGACAGGTCGCTGGCGCCGACGTAATCGCGCAGATAGCTGCCGAGGCGTTCGAAATCCGGCGGGTTGTCGGCCAGGCAGATGAAGACCATGCCGCCCTCGGTCCGGCAATGCACCGGCTTCAGGCTGTATTTCGAGGCATCGAAATCCGGCCCCATGTCGCGGGCGAACAGCAGCTTGCCATCCAGGTCGTAGGTCCACTGGTGATAGGGGCAGACCAGCTTGGGCGAGGAGCCGTTCTGCTTGGGGCAGAGCCGCTGGCCGCGATGGCGGCAGACGTTGTGGAAGGCGCGGATCTGGCCGTCGGCGCCGCGCACGATCACCACCGGATATTCGCCGATCTGCAGCGTGGCGTGGTTGCCGGTCTTGGGGATGTCGCAGGAGGGAATGGCAAACAGCCATTCGCGATACCAGAGATTCTCCAGATCGGCGTGAAAGACGCCCTCGTCGCAGTAGAGGTCGCGGCTGAGCGAGAAGTTCTTCCGCCGGTCGGCGAGCTGGTTCAGGATTTCGACTGTGTTCAGCATGGCTGGATTCCGCTGGCTAAGGGACGTGCTGTCCCCAGGAATGCACCCGTTTTCCGACTCGCAATTCTTCAAATGCGACGCTCGGATGACGGAAACGGACATCGGCCGGTTTCGCAGGCCCTCCGGGACGAAGCGGCTCCGTCGCGTAGGGGCCTTCTGGACGGCTACGGGGCCGGCCCGGCCGGCGCCGACCGGACAGGGCGGGCATAACCTTGTGGATAAGCACGGGCGACTCGGGGGGCATGGGCTGTGGAGAGCAGGGCCCCTTTCTCATCGCCGTGGATCACCCTGTCGGACGGGATGCGAACAAAGCCGGTTTCTCCACATGTTCAAAATCTGTCAGGAATTGCCCCCAAGCTGTGGAAAAGAAAAATTTTCACAAACTTATCCACAGGGTGCATCCGGTTACTGTGCTGTTTTAACGCCTGTTTTTCGTTAACGGATGGTTAACGCGGTTTTTTTCCCCAGCAAGCCGAAGGTGGGGAAATCCGGCGTGGAACAGGGATTTCCCGTCATCCACAGGCCCAACCACAACATCATCCTTTCTTTCTTTTCATTCTTTTTTGATAGAGGAGAGGTCGCTGGAGGTGCCTCATGACCGATTTCCTGGCTCTTGCTTACCCGTGGATCAAAGCCCTGCATGTGATGGCGGTGATCTCGTGGATGGCCGGGCTGTTCTATCTGCCGCGGCTTTTCGTCTATCATGCCGAGCGCGGGCATACGGGCCAGGAACCGGCGCAATCCTTCCGGATCATGGAGGACAAGCTGCTGCGCATGATCATGCGGCCGGCGATGATCGTCACCTGGATCGCCGGGCTGGTGCTGGTGCTGACGCCGGGCATCGTGGACTGGACGATGATCTGGCCGTGGAGCAAGGCGGCGGGCGTCCTGGCGATGACCTGGTTCCACCTCTGGCTGGCCGGCCAGCGCAAGGCGCTGCTGCGCGGGCAGGGGCTGAGCGGGCGGCGCTATCGGATGATGAACGAATTGCCGACGCTGTTCATGGTGGTGATCGTGCTTTCGGTGATCGTGAAATTCTAGGAAGAATTGACTCTCGCCCGGATTCTGCCTATGTGACGCGCATCCGCCGTCCGGCGGGAATTTTCCAGACACAGTTTCCAATGCGCGCCGATCCTGCGTCGGGCAGCGCGCGCCCATAGGCTAGACATGACCGAAGAACGCCTCAACCTGTCCGATCTCAAGGCCAAGAGCCCGGCCGACCTGCTGTCCATGGCCGAGGAATGGGAGATCGAGAACGCCTCGACCATGCGCAAGGGCGAGATGATGTTCTCGATCCTGAAAGAGCATGCCGAGGAAGGCTTCGAGATTGGCGGCGACGGCGTCCTTGAGGTGGTGCAGGACGGTTTCGGCTTCCTGCGCTCGACCGAGGCGAACTATCTGCCCGGCCCCGACGACATCTATGTCAGCCCCGACATGATCCGCCAGCATTCGCTGCGCACCGGCGACACGGTCGAGGGGGTGATCCGCGCCCCGGGTGAGAACGAGCGCTATTTTGCCCTGACCAAGGTCGAGCGGATCAATTTCGAGCATCCGGAAAAGGCCCGCCACAAGGTCGCCTTCGACAACCTGACGCCGCTTTATCCGAACGAGCGGCTGAAGATGGAGATCGAGGACCCGACCATCAAGGACCGTTCGGCCCGGATCATCGACTTGGTTGCGCCGATCGGCAAAGGCCAGCGTTCGCTGATCGTGGCGCCGCCGCGCACCGGCAAGACCGTGCTGCTGCAGAACATTGCCCATTCGATCGAGAAGAATCATCCGGAATGCTACCTGATCGTGCTGCTGATCGACGAGCGGCCGGAAGAGGTCACCGACATGCAGCGCTCGGTCAAGGGTGAGGTGATCTCCTCGACCTTCGACGAGCCGGCGAGCCGGCACGTCGCGGTTTCGGAAATGGTCATCGAAAAGGCCAAGCGTCTGGTCGAGCATAAGCGAGA
The DNA here is from genome assembly GCF_000518925.1 of Paracoccus sp. J39. Taxonomy (NCBI): domain Bacteria; kingdom Pseudomonadati; phylum Pseudomonadota; class Alphaproteobacteria; order Rhodobacterales; family Paracoccaceae; genus Paracoccus; species Paracoccus sp. J39. The sequence continues at coordinate 238,845 of NZ_JAEN01000003.1, forward strand.
TGTTGTGATCCTTCTGGATTCCATCACAAGACTTGGTAGAGCCTTCAACACCGTGGTGCCGAGCTCGGGCAAGGTCCTGACCGGCGGCGTCGATGCGAATGCGCTGCAGCGGCCGAAGCGGTTCTTCGGCGCGGCGCGGAACATCGAGGAGGGCGGCTCGCTGACCATCATCGCCACGGCGCTGATCGACACCGGCTCGCGCATGGACGAGGTGATTTTCGAGGAGTTCAAGGGCACCGGCAACAGCGAGATCGTGCTGGACCGCAAAGTTGCGGACAAGCGCGTCTTCCCGGCGATGGACATCCTGAAGTCCGGCACCCGCAAGGAAGAGTTGCTGGTCGATGCCAAGGACCTGCAGAAGACCTATCTGCTGCGGCGCATCCTGAACCCGATGGGCACCACGGATGCGATCGAGTTCCTGATCTCGAAGCTGAAGCAGACCAAGACCAACAGCGAATTCTTCGACTCGATGAACGCTTGACGGCGCGGAGGATGCGGTGGATACGATCTTTGCCGAGGCGACGCCGCCCGGGCGAGGGGGCGTTACCGTTGTCCGCCTGAGCGGACCGAAGGCGCGTGCCGCGCTGGAATCGCTGGCCGGGCCGGTTCCGGCGCCCAGGGTTGCCGCCTTGCGGGCGCTGCGGGAGGGCGAGGATCTGATCGACCGCGCCCTGGTCCTGTGGTTCGAGGAGGGTCGCAGCTTTACCGGGGAGGAAGTGGCCGAACTGCATCTGCATGGTGCGCCGGTCATTGCCAACCGGCTGGCGCAGGCGCTTCTGAACCAGGGATTGCGGCGGGCGGAAGCGGGCGAATTCACCCGGCGGGCCTTTCTGAATGGGCGCATCGACCTGGCCGAGGCCGAGGGACTGGCCGATCTGCTTTCCGCCGAGACGGAGGCGCAGCGCAAGCTGGCCATGCGCGGGACGGAAGGCGAACTGGCCCGAAAGGCCGAGGCGTTGCGGGCGGGTCTGATCCGCGCCGGTGCACTGATCGAAGCCAGCATCGATTTCGCCGATGAGGAGGTTCCCGAGGAAGTCCCCGCCGAGGCCTTTGCGCTGATCGGGGCGATCCGGGACGATATCCGGCAGATGCTGGCCAGCTATCCAGCCACCGAGCGGTTGCGGCAGGGTTACGAGGTGGCGATCATCGGTCCGCCGAACGCCGGAAAATCCACTCTGCTGAACCGGATCGGGCAGCGCGACATCGCTTTGGTCTCCGAGATTGCCGGGACGACCCGGGACATCCTCGAACTCCGTGCCGATCTTCGCGGTCTGCCGGTCACTTTCCTGGATACCGCAGGTCTGCGTGAAAGCGACGATCCGGTGGAGGCGATGGGGGTGGCGCGGGCGTTGAAGCGGGCCGCCGAAGCGGATATGCGGATCCATCTTTCTGTCGATGGCATTGCAACCGACGCGGTGAAGGAAGACGATATCGTGCTCCGCTCCAAGGCGGATCTCGGGCAGGGTCAGGGTCTGGCGATCTCGGCTCGGACCGGAGAGGGGGTCGCAGAGCTTCTGGATATGGTCTATGATCGCCTGCGGATCAGGGCTGCCGATTCCGGCCTTGTGAGCCATAAGCGGCAGGCCGAAGCCTTGCAAAGAGCATGGCTGGCGCTGGATGTCGACAGGAATGACGCACCGGAATTCCTTGCGGAAGCACTGCGCCAGGCGATTCAAGGATTGGCCATGATGGTGGGCCGGGTCGGGGCCGAGGATTATCTGGACGAGATCTTCAGCTCGTTCTGTATTGGAAAGTAGGGTTTCACGTGAAACATTTCGACGTCATCGTGATTGGCGGGGGTCATGCCGGCGTCGAGGCCGCTATGGCCGCAGCCCGCATGGGCGCGGAAACGGCGCTGGTGACGATGCATCGGGATGATATCGGTACGATGTCTTGCAACCCGGCAATCGGAGGGCTGGGCAAAGGCCATCTGGTGCGCGAAATTGACGCGATGGACGGGGTCATGGGCCGAATCGCCGATGCTGCAGGGATCCAGTTCCGGTTGTTGAATCGTCGCAAGGGCCCGGCGGTGCAGGGTCCGCGCGCGCAGGCCGATCGCCGGCTTTATCGCAAGGCCGCGGCAGCAGTGGTGACAAGCCAGCCTGGTCTGACGCAGATCCTGGGCGAGGTCACGGAACTGATGCATCAGCGGGGCCGGGTCATCGGACTACGGATGGCGGATGGGAGTGAACTGGAATCGCGGCAGGTGATCCTGACCACCGGCACCTTTCTGAACGGCCTGATCCATATTGGTGAAGTCTCACGGCCAGCCGGACGCTGGGGCGATCGGGCTTCGGTCGGACTGGCTGCTTCGCTTCGTCCACTGAACCTGCCCTTGGGCCGGTTGAAGACCGGCACGCCGCCGCGGATCCTGCGCGCAAGCATTGACTGGGACAGTCTGGACCAACAGCCGGGCGACGAAGAACCGGTCATGTTCTCTTACCTGAACGACGTGCCGCAGGTGCCCCAGATCAGCTGCGCGATCACTCATACCAATGCGGAAACGCATCGGGTGATCCGCGAGAATATCGGCCGATCTGCCATGTATGGAGGTCGGATCGACGGGGTGGGGCCGCGTTACTGCCCCTCGATCGAGGACAAGATCGTCCGATTCGCCGACAAGGATTCGCATCAGATCTTCCTGGAGCCGGAAGGGCTGGACAGCGATCTGGTCTATCCGAACGGAATTTCAACCTCTCTGCCGGAAGATGTGCAGCTGGATTATGTCCGCTCGATTCGGGGTCTGGAGCAGGCGCAGATCATGCAACCGGGCTATGCGGTGGAATATGATTACGTCGACCCACGCGCGCTGACCCCGTCTTTGGAGGTGAAGACCCTGGCCGGGTTGTTCCTGGCTGGTCAGATCAATGGCACCACCGGCTATGAGGAAGCTGCGGCGCAAGGGTTGGTGGCGGGACTGAATGCTGCTCTGAAAGCACAAGGCCGGCCGCCGCTGCATTTCAGCCGTGCGCAAAGCTATATCGGGGTGATGATAGACGATCTCGTCACGCGCGGCGTCAGCGAACCGTACCGCATGTTCACCTCGCGCGCCGAATTCCGGCTTTCGCTCCGTGCCGACAATGCCGATCAGCGCCTGACGGCCCTTGGAATCGATCTCGGTTGTGTTGGCCAGGAACGCGCGGTGCAGTTTCGTGAGAAGATGCGGCGTTATTCGGCGGCCCGGCAGCGGGCGGAATTGGTGTCTTTCACGCCTTCCGAACTGGTCCGCGCGGGGATCGAGGTGCGCCAGGACGGCGTCCGGCGCAGCCTGTTTGCCCTGTTGGCGCAACAGGAAATACCACAGGATCAAGTTCTTGCATTGGACGTCGAACTTGCCGCGCAAGATACCTCGACGATTCGGCAGCTGGCGATCGACGCGCTCTATCACCAATATACCGACCGGCAGAGCAAGGACGCCGAGCTTTTGCGCAAGGAGGAGGCGATCGCAATTCCCGCGGAGTTCGATTATGATGCCCTTTCCGGCCTGTCGAACGAGCTGAAATCCAAGCTGAAACAGCAGCAGCCCGCAACCCTCGCCGCGGCTGCGCATATCGAAGGCATGACCCCTGCCGCGCTCACGTTGATTCTGGCGGTGGTTCGAGCCGGAAGCCGTCGCAGCGCATGAGCAATGTTTCATGTGAAACAGAGCGGCTCGCCGCCTATGCCGCCTTGCTACGCAAGTGGAATCCGGCGATCAATTTGATCGCGCCTTCCACGCTTGAGCAGATTGAATCGCGCCATATCGCGGATTGCCTGCAGTTGGCCGAAATCGCCCGTAAATCGCCGGGGGACTGGGTCGATCTGGGCAGTGGCGGCGGTCTGCCGGGCATCGTTCTGGCGATCATGCGGCCGGACAGACCCTTGACGCTGGTCGAAAGCGATCAGCGCAAGGCTGCTTTCTTACGCAATGCCATACGCGAACTGTCCTTGACTGGCGCCAATGTGCTGACGGGGCGAATAGAAGAGCTGGATCGGCTTGATGCTGCCAATATCAGCGCGCGGGCGCTTGCCCCGCTTCCGCGGCTCATGGCATATGTGGATCGGCACCTGGCACCCTCCGGCACGGCTTGGCTGATGAAAGGCCGCAACTGGCAGTCCGAGGTTTCCGAGGCCCGACGTGACTGGAAATTTGACCTGACAACCCACCCGAGCGCGACAGATCCTGACGCCGCCATTCTGGAAATCACGGGAATCCGCCATGCATGAGACACGAATCATTGCTGTCGCCAACCAGAAGGGCGGGGTCGGAAAGACCACCACGGCCATCAATCTCGGCGCCGCCTTGGCCGAACAGGGTCAGCAGGTCGCCATTATCGATCTGGATCCGCAGGGAAATGCCTCCACCGGTCTGGGCGTGCCGCTGGAGGATCGCGATCTGACCTCCTACGATCTGCTGACCGGAGAGCAGGCGCTGTCCGAGACCCTGCGCGATACCACGATCGCCAATCTCCGCATCGTGCCCTCGAATCGGGACCTCGCCTCGGCGGATCTGGAACTCTCCAACCGTGCCGGCCGGACGCAGCTGCTGCGCCGCAAGCTCTCGGTGACCTCCGAGTTCGACTATATCCTGATCGACTGCCCCCCGGCGCTTGGCCTGCTTACGGTCAATGCCATGGTGGCGGCGAACAGCGTGCTGGTGCCGCTGCAGGCCGAATTCTACGCCCTCGAAGGCCTGTCGCAGCTTCTCATGACCGTGCGCGAGGTGCGCCAGACCGCCAATCCCGACCTGCGTATCGAAGGCGTGCTTCTGACCATGTCGGACAATCGCAACAACCTGTCGCAGCAGGTCGAGGCCGATGCGCGCAGCACGCTCTCCGGTCTGGTCTATCGGACGGTGATTCCGCGCAATGTCCGGTTGTCCGAGGCGCCCTCCCATGCCATGCCGGTTCTGCAATATGATCCGAATTCCAAGGGCAGCACCGCCTATCGCGAGCTCGCCAGGGAGTTCCTGTCCCGTCAACTCGCCACCGCCTGAGGAGGAACCATGGTAGAAAACAAGCTGGAAAAGCGGGGTCTTGGCCGCGGTCTCTCGGCGCTGATGGCGGATGTGGACCTGATCCCCTCCGAACGGCCCGCCCCGCGGCAGATCCTTCCGGTCGAACAGCTAACGCCCAATCCGGATCAGCCGCGCCGCAGTTTCGCCCCGGAGGCCCTGCAGGAACTGGCCGATTCTCTGAAGAACCGCGGCATGCTGCAGCCGCTGATCGTGCGGCCGCATCCGACGGATCGCGGCCTCTATCAGATTGTGGCGGGCGAACGCCGCTGGCGCGCGGCGCAGATCGCTCAGCTGCACGAAGTCCCGGTCATCGTCCGCGATCTGGACGATACCGAAGTGCTGGAAGTCGCCATTGTCGAAAACATCCAGCGCGCCGATCTGAACGCGATCGAAGAGGCAGCCTCTTACCGTCAGCTCATGGACCGTTTCGGCCATACGCAGGAGAGGCTGGCAGAGGCGCTGAACAAGAGCCGCAGCCACATTGCCAACCTGCTTCGCCTGCTGAACCTGCCCGACCAGGTCCAGGCCTGGCTCAAGGAGGGCAAGCTGACCGCCGGTCACGCCCGTGCCCTGATCACCACGCCGAATGCGGTGGAGCTGGCGCGGAAGGTAATCGAAAAAAGCCTTTCGGTGCGCGAGACCGAGGAACTGGCCCGGCGTCAGGCCGAGGGACCGAAGCCGTCCAAGCCTAGAAGCCAGAAACACGAGAAGGACGCCGATACCCGCGCCCTGGAAGGTGATCTGAGCGCGCATCTCAAGATGAAGGTGGTTATCAACCATGCCGGCGTCGATGGCGGCCAGATGGTGATCACCTATCGCGATCTGGATCAGCTGGACCGGCTCTGTCAGATCCTCGCGGGCAACTGAACACCATATATGGTGTTATTGCCAAGCAGAGAATACCAAATCAGCCGATAGCGGCCTGCAGGCCAAGAAAAAACCCCGGAAGCAACGCTCCGGGGTTTCGCATGCCGTCGGCAAGGGAAGTCAGCTGGCCGGGGTCGAACTTACTCCGACCTTCGCCGGACGCAGCAGCCGGTCGTGCAGCATGAAGCCATTGTCCATGACCTGGATGATATTGCCGGCAACGGTCCCGGGAACCGGGGCCTCGAACATCGCCTCATGCTTCTGGGGGTCGAATTTCTCGCCCACGGCGGGGGTAATGACGCTGATGCCGTGCTTGGCAAAGACGTTGTTCAACTCTCGCAGCGTCAGTTCGACGCCTTCGATCAGCGCGGCGGCGGCGGCGCGCTGCTCTTCGCCGGCAGCCTCCAGCGCACGGCTCAGCGCATCGTGCACCGGCAGAAGGTCGCGGGCCAGCCGCGAGCCGCCATATTGCTCGGCATCGCGGCGCTCCTTGTCGGCGCGCTTGCGGGCATTCTCGGCATCGGCCAGCGCGCGCATGAAGCGGTCGCGGTAATCGTCCCGCTCGGCGATCAGCGCCTCGACATCGGGCGAGGGCGCCTCATCATCGGCCAGCGGGTCAATGATCTCCTCGTCCAGCGGGCTGCCGTTCGGGTTTTCGTTCTTCATGTCCTCATCATCCTTTCCGGCCAGAGATCATCCGGCCGACAAGCTGCGCAGTATAGTCCACGATCGGCACGATGCGGCCGTAGTTCAGCCGCGTCGGACCGATGACGCCGACCGCGCCAACAATCTTTCGGTCGGCATTCATATAGGGCGAAACGACGAGAGAGGAACCGGAAAGTGAAAAAAGCTTGTTCTCGGAACCGATGAAAATGCGCACGCCCTCGCCCTGCTCGGCCAATTCCAGGAATTCGGCGATGTCGCGCTTGCGCTCCAGGTCGTCGAACAGCGTGCGGATGCGGTCCAGATCGGCCAGCTCATCCGCCAGCAGATTGGCCCGGCCGCGCACGATCAGCCGCGGATCGCTGCTTTCGCCGTCCCACAGCGCCAGGCCCGAGGCCACCAGTTCCGCGGCCATGCTGTCCAGCTTTCGCCGGCTGGCCTCGACCTCCTGCGCGACACTGCGTCGCAGCTCGGCCAGGGTGCGGCCTTCGGCCACCGCGTTCAGGAAATTCGCCGCCTCGCGCATCGAGCTGGCGGTATGGCCGGGCGGCGGGGCAAAGACCCGGTTCTCGACCCGGCCATCGGCGAAGACCAGCACCACCAGCGCCCGGTCGGGCGCGAGGCTCACGAATTCGATATGCCGGACCGGTGCCTCTTGCTTGGGCATCAGCACCAGAGAGGCGCCATGGGTCAGCGCCGACAGCGCCGTGCTGACCCGGTCCAGCATGGCGCCGGTATCGCCGCTGTCCTGGCCCAGCGTCTCGTCGATCATCTCGCGGTCGCTGGCCGAGACGGGCCCGGCCTCCATCAGCCCGTCCACGAACAGCCGCAGCCCCAGCTGCGTCGGCAGCCGTCCGGCCGAGACATGCGGATGATCCAGCAGGCCCAGATATTCCAGGTCCTGCATGACGTTGCGGATCGTGGCGGCGCTGACCTTTTCGCTCATGTCGCGGGTCAGGGTGCGCGAGCCGACGGGCTCGCCGGTGGCGAGATAGGCTTCGACCACGCGGCGAAACACCTCGCGCGAGCGGTCGTTCAGGTCGGAAAGCAGCGGAGTTTCAGGCATGGCGATCTGTTGAGGGCGTTCACGGGTTGCGGTCATGGGTGTCGGACCTGTATCTGAACGGCAAAACCCCCGAAAGGAATGAAAGATGCGCCCCTCTGGCCGGAATTTAAGTGATATGCGCCCGATTTCAATCGAAACGGGCATCATGCGCCATGCCGAGGGTTCCTGCCTGATCTCCTGCGGCGACACCCGCGTGCTCTGCTCGGCCACCATCGAGGAGAAGGCGCCGCCCTTCCTCAAGGGTTCGGGGCAGGGCTGGGTGACGGCGGAATACGGCATGCTGCCGCGCGCCACCAACAGCCGCAACCGGCGCGAGGCGGCGGCTGGCAAGCAATCCGGCCGCACGCAGGAGATCCAGCGCCTGATCGGCCGCGCCCTGCGCGCCGGGGTGGACCGCCGCGCCCTGGGCGAGCGGCAGATCGTCATCGATTGCGACGTGATCCAGGCCGATGGCGGCACCCGCTGCGCCGCGATCACCGGCGGCTGGGTGGCGCTGCGGATGGCGGTCAACAAGCTCCTGAAGGCCGGCATCGTCACCGCCGACCCGATCATGGACCATGTCGCCGCGGTGTCCTGCGGCATCTATGCCGGGCAGGCGATCCTGGACCTGGACTATGCCGAGGACAGCGAGGCCGGCACCGACGGCAATTTCATCATGACAGGGGCAGGGCGGCTGATCGAGGTGCAGATGTCGGCCGAGGGCGCCACCTTCTCGCGCCCCGAGATGAACCAGCTGCTCGACCTGGCCGAATCCGGCATCGCCGAGCTGGTCCGCGCTCAGAACGAGGCTGTCGCATGCGCAAGCTGACCGAGAAGAAGCTGCTGGTCGCGACCCACAACAAAGGGAAGCTGGACGAGATCCGCGCCATGATGGCCCCGCACGGCATCGAGGTGACCTCGGCCGGAGAGATGGGCCTGCCCGAACCGGCCGAGACCGAGTCGAGCTTCATCGGCAATGCCCGCATCAAGGCCCGCGCCGCCATGCAGGCGACCGGCCTGCCGGTGCTGGCCGATGACAGCGGCATCACCGTGGACGGGCTGGACGGCGCGCCCGGTGTCTATACCGCCGACTGGGCCGAGACCCCGCAGGGCCGCGACTTCATGCAGGCCATGACCCGCACCTGGCGCGAGCTGGACGAGCGCGGCGTGCCCGAGCCGCGCACCGCCCAGTTCCGTGCCACGCTGATCCTGCTCTGGCCCGACGGGCACGAGGAGATTTTCGAGGGCGTCGCGCCCGGGCGGCTGGTCTGGCCGCCGCGCGGCCAGCAGGGCCACGGCTACGACCCGATCTTCGTGCCCGACGGCCATGACGTGACCTATGCCGAGATGGCCCCCGCGCAGAAGAACGCCATCAGCCACCGCGCCCGCGCCTTCCGCAAGCTGGAGGCGCTCTTTGCGTAGGATCTCGACCGGCTCGCCCTTCGAAGCCGCGCTCGGCTACAGCCGCGCGGTGGTGAAGGGGCCGTGGTGCTTCGTCTCGGGCACCACCGGCTACGATTACGCGGCCATGGCCATGCCCGACAGCGCCGCCGAGCAGGCGCGCAACGCCTTCGCCACCATCTTCGCCACCCTGGCCGAGGCGGGCTTCGCGCCCGCCGACATCGTTCGGGTGCAATACACCGTCACCGACCCGGCGATCCTCGACGAGATCGCGCCGGTTCTGGGCGAGGCGATGAAAGATGCGTTACCGGCGGCGACCATGGTTGTGGCGGGGCTTATCAGACCCGAGATGAAGATCGAAATCGAAGTCACCGCCTTGAGGGAATGACCCTGGACCTGCCAGCCGCCCCCCTGCCGGACCCGGCCGCCAGCGCCCCCCTGACCGACGACTGGCGGGCAGGGGGCTTCGCGCTTTACGTCCACTGGCCCTTTTGCGCCGCGAAATGCCCCTATTGCGATTTCAACAGCCATGTCGCGGCGGTGATCGAACAGCCGCGCTGGCTGGCCGCCTATCGCGCCGAGATTGCCCGGCTGGGCCGCGATTTGCCCGGCCGGGTGCTGAACAGCATCTTCTTCGGCGGCGGCACCCCCAGCCTGATGGCGCCGGAAACCGTGGCGGGGGTGATCGAGGCCGCCCGAGCCGCCTGGCCCTTCGCCAATGACATCGAGATCACGCTGGAAGCCAACCCGACCAGCGTCGAGACAGGCCGCTTCCGCGCCTATGCGGATGCCGGCGTCAACCGGGTCTCGATGGGGGTGCAGGCGCTGAACGACGAGGATCTGCGCCGGCTGGGCCGCATGCATTCGGCGGCCGAGGCCCGCGCCGCCTTCGACATAGCCCGCGACTGTTTCGCGCGGGTCAGCTTCGACCTGATCTATGCCCGGCAGGACCAGGACCGCGCCCATTGGCGGCGCGAGCTGACCCAGGCGCTCGGCATGGCGGTGGACCACCTTTCGGCCTATCAGCTGACCATCGAGCCCGGCACCGCCTTCGGCGCCCGCCACGCCAGGGGCGGGCTGAAGGGCCTGCCCGACGACGATCTGTCCGCCGACCTGTATCTGGACACGCAAGAGATCTGCGCGGCGGCCGGGATGCCCGCCTATGAGGTCTCGAATCATGCCCGGCCGGGGGCGGAAAGCCGGCATAACCTGGTCTATTGGCGGCAGGGCGACTGGGCGGCGGTGGGGCCGGGGGCGCATGGCCGGCTGACGCTGGCCTCGGGCCGCTGGGCGACCGAGGCGCATCCGGCGCCCGGCGCCTGGTTGGAGGCCGTCGAGGCGCAGGGCCGTGGCGACAGCCATCGCGAGCTGCTGAGCCTGTCCGACCGGGCGCTGGAATATCTGCTGATGGCGATGCGGCTGGCCGAGGGGCTGGATATTCCGCGCTACCGCGCCCATGGCGCCGAATTGCCGCGGGACCGGCTGATGAATCTGGCCGAACTGGGGCTTATCTCCCTCGGAAAGGACCGGCTGGCCGCGACTCCGGCCGGCCGTCCGGTGCTCAATGCGATCCTGCGCGAACTGGCGGAGTAAGATGCGGATTCTCTGGCTCGTCACCGGCTGGCTGACCCTTGCGCTGGGGGTGATCGGGATTTTCCTGCCGGTCATGCCCACCGTGCCCTTCCTGCTGGTGGCGGTCTGGGCCTTTGCCCGCTCGTCGCCGCGGCTTGGGGCGCGCATCATGCGCCATCCGCGCTTCGGCCCGCCGATCCGCGCCTGGCGCAAGCGCGGCGTTGTCGGCCGCACGGCCAAGGTCTGGGCCGTCACCGGCATGGCGATGGGGGTGGCCTGGGCGTTGCTGCTGGGCCTCGACCCGCGCTTCATCGCCGTGCAGGTGCTGGCCTGCCTGGCCATCGGCGCCTGGCTGGTCAGCCGCCCCGAGGCCTGAGCCGCCAGCGAATACAACCTTTTGCCCACTTGTCCCCGGCCCGCTGCGGCGCGAACCTCGGCGCATCGGGTCTGAGCGGAGGACAGGACCATGGCGGACACATCGGGGGTGAAGATCCACCCCGCAGTCGACAACGGCATCAAGCCGGCCCAGCCCGGATTTTCCGGCGGCACGCTGCAATGCAAATGCGCCTCGAACCCGGTCAGGGTCGCGGTGCGGGCGCAGACCGCGCATAACCATGTCTGCGGCTGCACCAAGTGCTGGAAGCCGGACGGCGCGATCTTTTCGCAGGTGGCGGTGGTCGGCCGCGACGCGATCGAGGTGCTGGAAGGCGCCGACAAGCTGGAAATCGTCAATGCCGAGGCGCCGATCCAGCGCCATCGCTGCCGGGATTGCGGCGTGCACATGTATGGGCGGATCGAGAACAAGGACCATCCCTTCTACGGGCTGGATTTCGTCCATACCGAACTGTCGGACGAGGACGGCTGGGCGGCGCCGGAATTCGCCGCCTTCGTCAGTTCGGTGATCGAATCGGGCGTGGATCCCAGCCGTATGGACGGCATCCGCGCCCGGCTGCGCGACCTGGGGCTGGAGCCCTATGACGCGCTGTCGCCGCTGCTGATGGATGCCATCGCGACGCATATCGCCAAGCGATCGGGCGCATTGCCGGCTTGACCGGGAACGCCTCGGCGGGGATCAACTTCGGGGGCCGGTTTACCGGCCCCTGTGCCATGAGAAGACTGTGACATGAGAAGACCAAGGCCATCCCGGCCGATACGCAAGGAGAGCAAGTCATGAGAACACGCGCCGCCGTCGCCCTGGAGGCCGGGAAGCCGCTCGAGGTCATGGAGGTCAACCTCGAAGGCCCGAAGGCCGGCGAGGTCATGGTCGAGATCAAGGCCACCGGCATCTGCCACACCGACGAATTCACCCTCTCGGGCGCCGACCCCGAGGGCCTCTTCCCCTCGATCCTGGGCCATGAGGGCGCGGGCGTGGTGGTCGAGGTCGGCCCGGGCGTCACCTCGGTCAAGCCGGGCGACCATGTCATCCCGCTTTACACCCCGGAATGCCGGCAATGCGCCTCTTGCCTGTCGGGCAAGACCAATCTCTGCACCGCGATCCGCGCCACCCAGGGCCAGGGCCTGATGCCGGACGGCACCAGCCGGTTCAGCATGCTCGACGGCACGCCGATCCATCACTACATGGGCTGCTCGACCTTTTCGAACTACACCGTGCTGCCGGAAATCGCGGTGGCCAAGGTGCGCGAGGACGCGCCCTTCGATAAGATCTGCTATATCGGCTGCGGCGTCACCACCGGCATCGGCGCGGTGATCAACACCGCCAAGGTCGAGATCGGCGCCAAGGCGGTGGTCTTCGGCCTGGGCGGCATCGGGCTCAATGTGCTTCAGGGCCTGCGCCTGGCCGGCGCGGACATGATCATCGGCGTCGATCTGAACGACGACAAGAAGCCGATGGCCGAGCATTTCGGCATGACGCATTTCATCAACCCGAAGAATTGCGAGAACGTGGTCCAGGAGATCGTGAACCTGACCAAGACGCCCTTCGACCAGATCGGCGGCGCGGATTACAGCTTCGACTGCACCGGCAACGTCAAGGTGATGCGCGACGCGCTGGAATGCACGCATCGCGGCTGGGGCCAGTCCATCATCATCGGCGTGGCGCCCGCGGGGGCGGAAATCAGCACCCGCCCGTTCCAGCTGGTCACCGGCCGGGTCTGGAAAGGCACGGCCTTCGGCGGCGCCCGCGGCCGCACCGACGTGCCGCAGATCGTCGACTGGTACATGAACGGCAAGATCGAGATCGACCCGATGATCACCCATACCCTGACGCTGGACGAGATCAACAAGGGCTTCGACCTGATGCATGCGGGCGAATCGATCCGCTCGGTCGTTCTTTACTGATCCTCAAGGGCTGCTTAGTTAAAAGGACGGCGGGGACGGGCGACCGGTCCCGCCGTCAACATGAAAGGACCGATCATGGCAAAGCATTTCCACCTGGACGACGATGACGACGAGGACGAGCGCCGCCAGGAGGGCCAGAAGGACGAAGGGCTCGGCCTGCCCGAGGGTGACAAGATCGGCAAGCTCTATTTCAAGTCGCGCACGGTGATCGTCGCCGGGCCGATCACCGACAAGCTGGCGCAGCGCACCGTGGCGCATCTGCTGGCCCTGGCCGAGGACAGCGAGGAACCGATCAACATGCTGATCTCCTCGCCCGGCGGCCATGTCGAATCCGGCGACATGATCCATGACGTGATCAAGTTCATCCGTCCGACCGTGCGCACCATCGGCTCGGGCTGGGTGGCCTCGGCCGGGGCGCTGATCTTCGTCGGCGCGGACAAGGAAAACCGCTACTGCCTGCCCAATACCCGCTTCCTGATCCACCAGCCTTCCGGCGGGATCGGCGGCACTTCCTCGGACATGATGATCCAGGCCGAACAGGTGCGGCTGATGCGCGACCGGCTGAATCAGATCTTTGCCGAGGCGACCGGACAGACGGTCGAGCGGATCGAGAAGGACACCCAGCGCGATTTCTGGCTGAACACGCAGGAGGCGCTGGATTACGGCCTTCTGGGCAAGGTCATCCGCTCGGTGGACGAGCTGAAATGACGGGCCTGTTCTGATGGCGGGCGGGGCTGAGATCCTGATCCGTCCCGCCACGCCTTCCGACCACGAGGCGATCTGGACCATCCTCGGGCCGGTCTATCGCGCGGGCGAGACCTATTGCATCCCGCCCGACATCTCGCGCGAGGAGGCGCTGGCCGACTGGTTCGCCGCGCCCTTCACCGCCTTCGTGGCCGAGGTGGACGGCCGGGTGCTGGGCACCAGCCATGTCGGCCGCAACCGCCCGGGCCCGGCGGCCCATGTCGCCAATGCCAGCTTCGCCACCCATCCGGATGCGCGGGGCCGCGGCATCGCCGGGCGGCTGGTCGCCCATGCCAAGGACTGGGCGCGGGCGCAGGGCTTTCGGGCGATGCAGTTCAACTTCGTCGTCTCGACCAATGCCGATGCCGTTCATTCGTGGCAGAAAGCCGGTTTCGATATTGTCGGCCGCCTGCCCGGCGCGTTTCTTCACCCCAGGCATGGCTATGTGGACGCGCTGGTCATGTTTCACGACCTGACAGAAGGGAATCCCCATGACGCTGGCCTATGAGACCGTATCGGAAAACCGCAGCTTCGGCGGCATTCAGGGCGTCTATCGCCACCAGTCGCAGGCGACCGGCACGCCGATGACCTTTGCCGTCTACCTGCCGCCCGACGCCCGGCACGGCAAGGTGCCGGTGCTGTGGTATCTGTCGGGCCTGACCTGCACGCATGAGAACGCCATGACCAAGGCCGGGGCGCAGGAATGGGCGGCGGAATACGGCATCGCGCTGATCTTTCCCGACACCTCGCCGCGCGGCGAGGGCGTGGCCAATGACGAGGCCTATGACCTGGGCCAGGGCGCCGGCTTCTATGTCGATGCGACCCGGGAACCCTGGGCGCCGCATTTCCGCATGTGGCATTACATCACCCACGAGCTGCCCGAGCTGGTCTTCAACGCCTTCCCGCTGGACCGCGAGGCGCAGGGCATCACCGGCCATTCCATGGGCGGGCACGGCGCGCTGACCATCGCCATGACCTTCCCGGAACGCTACCGCTCAGTCTCGGCCTTCTCTCCGATCGCCAACCCCAGCGAATCCGATTGGGGCCGCAAGCAGTTCGCCGCCTATCTGGGCGAGGACAGGGCGGCGTGGAAGAAGCACGATTCGACCATCCTGATGCGGGAAAAGGGCTATCCCGGCGAGGTGCTGATCGACCAGGGCGCCAGCGACCAGTTCCTCGACCTGCTCAAGCCCGAGGCGCTGGTCCATGCCATGGCCGAGCGCCGCCAGCCCGGCGCCTTCCGCATGCAGCAGGGTTACGACCACAGCTATTTCTTCGTGCAGAGCTTCATGGCCGACCACATCCGCTGGCACGCCGAACGGCTGGCCTAGGCCGCGCGGCCGGACCGGGCGATTGATCCCATACCAATTGCCGAATTTCCCTAATACTTTGGTCCAAGGACCCGGCCCCTCGCGTTGACGTGAATGCGGCCGGGTCCGAACCTCTCCGCAGAAGGTGCTTGCGCAAGAGGAGAGGCGCAAGCTCCGTCATGCGGAGGAAAATTCATGAAAAACCTGATGAATGGCGCCTGCCTCGCGCTGCTCATGTCCGGCACGGCTGCGCTGGCCAATGACAGCGTGATGGCCGAGATCGCCAAACCCCAGCAATGGGCGATCCAGACCGGCGATTACGCGAATACCCGCTACTCGACGCTGGACCAGATCAACAAGGACAACGTCAAGGACCTGCGCGTCGCCTGGACCTTCTCGACCGGGGTGCTGCGCGGGCATGAAGGCTCGCCGCTGGTGATCGGCGACATCATGTATGTCCACACGCCCTTCCCGAACAACGTCTTCGCGCTGGACCTGAACGACAACGGCAAGATCCTGTGGCGCTACCAGCCGCAGCAGGACCCGAACGTCATCGCGGTGATGTGCTGCGATACCGTCAGCCGCGGCGTGGCCTATGCGGACGGCCTGATCCTGCTGCACCAGGCCGATACCACCCTGGTGGCGCTGGACGCCAAGACCGGGGAAGAGAAGTGGAAGGTCGTCACCGGCGATCCCGCCATCGGCGAGACCAACACCGCGACCGTGCTGCCGGTCAAGGACAAGGTGATCGTCGGCGTCTCGGGCGGCGAATACGGCGTGCGCGGCCGGGTGACGGCCTACAGCCTCGCCGACGGCTCCGAGGTCTGGAAGGCCTGGTCCACCGGCCCGGACGAGGAGATGCTGGTCGATCCCGAAAACACCACGCATCTGGGCAAGCCCATCGGCGCCGACAGCTCGCTGAACAGCTGGGAAGGCGACCAGTGGAAGATCGGCGGCGGCACCACCTGGGGCTGGTACAGCTATGACCCCGAGCTGAACCTGATCTATTACGGCACCGGCAACCCCTCGACCTGGAACCCCTCGCAGCGGCCCGGGGACAACAAGTGGTCGATGACGATCATGGCGCGGGATGCCGATACCGGCATGGCGAAATGGTTCTACCAGATGACGCCCCATGACGAATGGGACTATGACGGCGTCAACGAGATGATCCTGACCAACCAGACCATCGACGGCCAGGAACGCAAGCTGCTGACCCATTTCGACCGCAACGGCCTGGCCTATACCATGGACCGCGAGACCGGCGAGCTGCTGGTGGCCGAGAAATACGATCCGGTGGTGAACTGGACCACTGGAGTCGACATGGACCCGAATTCGGAAACCTATGGCCGCCCGGCCGTGGTCGCCGAATACTCGACCGCCCAGAACGGCGAGGACGAGAACACCACCGGCGTCTGCCCGGCCGCGCTGGGCACCAAGGACCAGCAGCCGGCGGCCTTCTCGCCCAAGACCAACCTGTTCTACGTGCCGACCAACCATGTCTGCATGGATTACGAGCCCTTCCGGGTGGCCTATACCGCCGGCCAGCCCTATGTCGGCGCGACGCTGTCCATGTATCCCGCGCCGGACAGCCATGGCGGCATGGGCAACTTCATCGCCTGGGACAACACCACGGGCCAGATCAAGTGGTCCATTCCCGAACAGTTCTCGGTCTGGTCGGGCGCGCTGGCGACGGCGGGCGACGTGGTCTTCTACGGCACGCTGGAAGGCTATCTGAAGGCCGTGGACGCCGAGACCGGCGACGAGCTCTACAAGTTCAAGACCCCTTCGGGCATCATCGGCAACGTCATGACCTATGAGCACGGCGGCAAGCAGTATATCGGCATCCTGTCCGGTGTCGGCGGCTGGGCCGGGATCGGTCTGGCGGCAGGCCTGACCAATCCCAATGACGGGCTTGGCGCGGTGGGCGGCTATGCCTCGCTGTCGCAATACACCGAGCTGGGCGGCCAGCTGACCGTGTTCGAGCTGCCGGGCTAATACTTTGGTGCCGAAAAGCAAACTGTGACTCGAAACCTGCCGCCCCAAGGGTAACCTTGGGGCGCCATCATCTTCGGGTGACAGCCAGGGAGGAAATTCATGACCAGCAAGACGACCGCCAGCCTGATGGCGATCTGTGTCGCATGCGCGGCCGGCGCCATCGCCGGAACGGCCCTTGCGCAGACCACCGACCCGCCGCCGCCGGCCCAGGCCGGAGCGGGCGCCGCCGCCGCCGTCTCGGGCGACGCGCAGCAGCAGCAGCAAGCCGCCGATGCGCCCGCCGAGGCGGCCCCGGCCGGCGAGGAGGAGGAGGACCTGGAGGTCCAGGAACAGGGCGGCAAGCTCGTGCTGCCGAACGGCCAGGACATCACCCCCGACCATATGGAGAACGGCCGCTGGTATACGGCCGAGGACATACCGACCTTCAAGATCGCCGAGGACGGGACGGTCGATTACTCGACCTTCTCGGGCTATCGCCGCTATTCGGCGGAATGCCATGTCTGCCACGGCCCGGACGGCGAGGGCTCCACCTATGCGCCGGCGCTGAAGAACTCGGTGCTCAAGCTCGACTATTACGAGTTCCAGGAGATCGTCGCCTCGGGCAAGCAGGACGTGAACACGGCCGCCAATCTGGTCATGCCGGCATTCGGCACCAACAAGAACGTCTGGTGCTATATCGACGACATCTATGTCTATCTGCTGGCGCGGGGCGCGGGCGACCTGCCGCGCGGCCGCCCGGGCAAGAGAGAGGACAAGTCCGATGACTTCACCGCGCAGGAAGATTCCTGCATGAACGGATGAGACGCGCATCCGCCCTTGTCGTCCTGCTGATCTGCGCCGCGCTGCCCGCGTCGGCGCAGGTCGCCGACCTGCGCTCCAAGACCGAGTTCCGGGTCTGCGCCGATCCCGCCGCCGTCCCGATGTCCTCCGAGGACGGCTCGGGCTTCGAGAACCGCATCGCCGGGCTTTTCGGGGAAAAGCTGGGCCTGCCGGTGGTCTATACCTGGTTCCCGCAGGGCTCGGGCTTCATCCGCAAGACCCTGCGGGCCGGGCTGTGCGACGTCGTCATCGGCTATGCTCAGGGCGACGAGATGGTGCAGAACACCAATCACTACTACACCTCGGCCTATGGCATCGTGACGCGCAAGGACAGCCCGCTGGCCTCGGTCGACACGCTCACGGACCCGGCGCTGAAGGATCGTCCGATCGGCGTCGTGGCCGGCACGCCGCCGGCGACCCATCTGGCGCGGGCGGGGCTGGCCAAGGACATGCGCGGCTGGGACCTGTTCGTGGACCGCCGGGTCGAGAATCCGGTCGGCGACATGCTGGCGCAGGTGAAATCGGGCGAGCTGGCGGCGGCGGTGATCTGGGGACCGCTGGCCGGGCCGCTGGTCAAGCAGGACCCCGATCTGCAATTCACCCCGCTGCTCAAGGAAAGCTCGGGGCCGCGGCTGTTCTTCCGCATCACCATGGGCGTGCGGCTGGAGGAACAGGAATGGAAGCGGGAACTCAACAGCCTGATCCGCCGCCACCAGGACGAGATCGACGCGATCCTGCGCGATGCCGGGGTGCCGCTGCTGGACGATTACGGCAAGGCGCTGAAGCCATGACCCGGCTCTGGGCGGTGCTGGCGATCTGCCTTGCCGGCGCCGCCCGCGCCGAGGTGCCCGAGCCGCAGGATTATCGCGGCGAGCCCTATCGTTCCGAAACCCCGGCGACGCTGGCCGGGGCGCGCGTGATCGACGCCGCCGAGGCGATGCGGCTGCACGGGCAGGGCGTGCCCTTCATCGACGTGCTGCCCCGGACCGCCCGGCCCGAGGGCCTGCCCGAAGGCACGCTGTGGAACGAGCCGCCGCACCTGTCCATTCCCGGCGCGGTCTGGCTTTACGATACCGGCTACGACCGGCTGGCCAATGCGGAACAGGCGCGGCTGGCCGAGGGGCTGGCGCGGCTTTCCGGCGGCGACAAGGCGGCGCCGATGGTGATCTTCTGCAAGCGCGATTGCTGGATGAGCTGGAACGCCGGCAAGCGCGCCGTGGCGCTGGGTTATCGCGGCGTGATCTGGTTTCCCGACGGCGTCGAGGGCTGGCAGGAACAGGGCGGCACGCTCGAGCCCGTCACTCCTGCCGGCCCGTGAACGGCCCGAAGGCGCGGGGTCCGTCCGGCAGCGCGATCCGGCGGGTGACCGTCAGGCTGGCCGCGTCGATCCAGACCAGCGTGTTCGAATCCCAATGCGCCACCACTACGCCCGAGCCGTCGGGCAGGGGCGCGATGCCTTCGGGATAGTCGCCCGTCGCGATGCGCCCCAGAACCTCCAGCCGCTGCGGATCGAAGACCGTGACCGTCCCGGCATATTGGTCGGTGACGAAGCCGCGCCCGCCGGCGAAGGCGATGCCATAGGGGTGGCTGCCGGTCGGCACCTGCCCCAGCAGCCTGCCGGTTTCCGGCGCGATGACGCTGACCCGGTCGCCCATCACGTCCACCGACCACAGCCGCCCGTCATGGAAGGCGATGGCATAGGGATGCCCTCCCACCGCCACGCGCGACTTCAGCGCCCCGGTCGCGGCGTCGTAGATCGAGACCCGGTCGTCGTCGCGATCCGCCGTCGCGACCAGCGCGCCGTCGCTGGCCACCCCGGCCGGGGCGCGGCCGGTCGGCACGGTCCAGACGGTCTCCAGCGCCGCATCCAGCCGCATCAGCCGCTGCCGATACCATTCGGTGACGAAGATCCCGCCGCCCGGCGCCAGGGCGATGCCGAAGGCGCCCTTGGGCAGCGCCTTGGTGCGGATCACCGCGCCGGCCTCGTCCAGCACGGTCAGCAGGCCGGTCTCGGCCGAGATCACGTAGGCCCGGCCGTGCGCGGGATCGTATGCCACGGGTGCCGGCGCGCCCGCGACGGGCGTTTCGGCCAGCACCGCGCCGGTCGCCAGATCGACCACCGAGACCGCTCCGGCGTTCTGCGAGGTGACGAAGCCCAGATCGCCCGCCCGCGCGATGCCGGGGCCGATCAGCAGCAACAGCGCGACGACGGCGCGGATCATTCCGCCTTGCCGAACCTTTCGGCCAGCGCGTCCAGGCCGGCCCGATAGACCCCGGTCACGGCCTGGATCGCCGCCTCGTCGTTCAGCTCGGGGGGCGGCTCGTTGTTCGGATAGCCGCGATAGAAGCCGCCCTTCCAGCTGACCAGCGCCTTGCCGCCCTCGTCCTGGACGCAAAGCGTGGCGGCATAGTTCGTCACCGGCAGCACGCTTACCTCGACCTCGCTGATGCGATAGGCGTAGCAGCGTTTCTCGGGCTGCCATTTCGACAGGACTTCGGTGATGGTCGGATCGCCGGCATCGGCCTTGAGATGCAGCACCCGGGTCGAGGTCTCGGGCCGGTCGGCCGATCCGTCTCCGGCCAACTCCAGGCTGGCGATGGCGGGGTGCCAGCTCATGTCGTCGAACCTGCCGATCGCGGCCCAGACCTCGTCGGGGCCGGCGTCCAGCTTCTGCTGCATCTCCAGCTTCAGCCGCACCGGCCCATGCGCTTCGGCCGCCGGGGCCAGCGCCATGGCCGCGCCCATCGTCAGGGCCAGCAGTCGGATCATCCCTTATTCCTCCCGAAAGATGATGTTCTTGAGCAGATAGCGATAGCCGCGGCGAAAGCTTTCATCGGTATTGCCGCGGATATCGACCACGCCGGCGCGCAGCGTTCCGCCGCTTTCGGCATCGCGGATATAAAGGTTCAGCGTCAGGATCAGGTTCGAGACCTTCTGCACCTCGCCCGAGATGGCGTATTGCGCGCCCATCTCGCGCGCGATGCGGCTGTCGCTGCCGTTGGACTGGGTCGGGTTCTTGATCCGCGCCACCTGGTCGGCGGGCGGCTCAAGCAGGGTGAAGCCGCGGCCGCGCAGATCCTCGGCGATGACCGTCTCGGCCATCTCGACGCGGCGGGTCTCGTCCTCGCGCACGCCGTTGACGGCGCCTTCGGTCGAGGTGTCGATGAAATGCAGGCCGAACCAGACCGCGCTGCCGGGCGGCGCGGCAGCGCCGCCGGCAGGCTGGGCCGCCCCCGGGCCCGGCCCGGCCAGCGCGGCGGCGCAAAGGATCAGGATGAGCCGCAGGAATGCCATGCGCCGACCATGCGCCCGGGTCGCGCGCCCGTCCATAGGACAAAGGTATAGGGTGATTTTCCCCGGTCGCATCCGGGGCATTTGCCGGGTTGGCGCGGGCGGATCGACCCGGCATGATGCCGGGGGGAGGACGGCCATGAAAGGCAGAATCATCATACTTTTGGCTGGGTTGTCCATGGCAGGCCCGGCCCTCGCGCAAGATTCCGCGCAGCCGCAGACGGTGCGCGCCGCGGTGCTGCGGGTGGACGTGCCGCGCCTGCCACCGATCTCGCGGCTGGATGCGCCGCCCGGGGATCTGGGCTTTGCCGGGGCGCGGCTGGCGATCGAGGACAACGACACCACCGGCCGTTTCATGGGCCAGGATTTCGAGGCGCTGGAGGTCACCGCCACCCCCGAGACCGCCCCGGCCGAGATGGACAAGCTGCTGGCCGAGGGCATCCCCTTCATCGTCACGCTGGCCGGCGATGCCGAGACGCTGGCGCTGGCCGATCAGGCCGGGGACCGGGCGCTGGTGCTGAACGCGCTGGCGCGCGGCGACAACCTGCGCGGCAAGGACTGCCGCTTCAACGTGATCCATGCCGCGCCCAGCCATGCCATGCTGGCCGATGCGCTGGCGCAGTTCCTGATGTGGAAGAAATGGCCGAACTGGTTCCTGATCGCCGGCAGCCATCCCGAGGACGTGGCCCTGGCCGATGCCTATCGCCGCGCCGCCGCCAAGTTCGGCGCCCGGATCGTCGAGGAGCGCACCTATGAGGATACCGGTGGCAGCCGGCGCAGCGACAGCGGCCATGTGCAGGTCCAACAGCAGATGCCGGTCTTTACCCAGCGCGCGCCGGCCCATGACGTGCTGATCGCTGCGGACGAGAACGACGTCTTCGCCAACTGGCTGCCCTATGCGACATGGGACCCGCGCCCGGTCGCCGGCTCGGCCGGGCTGGTGCCGCGCAGCTGGGCCCCCTCGCTGGAGGCTTGGGGCGCGACGCAGTTCCAGAACCGCTTCGAGAAGCTCGCCAACCGCCCGATCCGCGAGGAGGATTACCAGACCTGGGTGGCGCTGCGCATGATCGGCGAGGCGGCGACCCGGACGCAAAGCACCGACCCCGCCACGCTGAAGGAGTTCGTGCTGTCCGAGAATTTCGAGGTGGCGGGCTTCAAGGGCCAGAAGCTGACGATCCGCGACTGGGACCACCAGCTGCGCCAGCCGATCCTGCTGGCGACGCCTTCCGTGACCGCTTCGGTCAGCCCGCAGGACCAGTATCTGCACCAAAGCTCGGCGCTGGATTCGCTGGGCATCGACCGGCCCGAAACCGAATGCAAGTTCTGAGGTGAACGATGAAAGCTGCAACCGCCATCCTGACCTCGGCCCTGTGCCTGGGTTTCGCCCTGCCGGCCGCCGCCAACCGGGTGTTCGTCAGCAATGAAAAGGGCAATGACGTCACCGTGCTGGACAGCGAGACGCTGGAGGTGATCGGCACCTATCCGGTCGGCGCCCGCCCGCGCGGCATCACCATCAGCCCGGACGGGAAGGAGCTTTACGTCTGCGCCTCGGACGACGACCTGGTGCGGGTCTTCAACCCCGAGACCATGGAAGAGATGCATACCTTGCCCTCGGGTCCCGACCCCGAGCTGTTCGTGCTGCACCCCTCGGGCAATCCGCTCTATATCGCGAACGAGGACGACAACCTGGTGACCGTGGTCGACACCCAGACCCACAAGGTCCTGGCCGAGATCCCGGTCGGCGTCGAGCCCGAGGGCATGGGCGTCAGCCCCGACGGCAAGGTGGTCATCAACACATCGGAAACCACCAACATGGCGCATTTCATCGACAGCGAAAGCTTCGAGATCTTCGCCAATGTGCTGGTGGATTCCCGCCCGCGCTTCGCGCAGTTCAACGATGCCGGGACCAAGCTTTACGTCAGTTCGGAAATCGGCGGCACGGTCAGCGTGATCGATCCGGCGACGCAGGAGATCACCAAGAAGATCAGCTTCGAGATCCCCGGCGTGCTGCCCGAGGCGATCCAGCCGGTCGGCGTGCGCGTCACCGGCGACGGCAGCAAGGTCTTCGTCGCCCTGGGCCCGGCCAACCGCGTCGCGGTGATCGACGGCGAGACCGACGAGGTCCAGGAATATCTGCTGGTCGGCCAGCGCGTCTGGCAGATGGCCTTCACGCCGGACGAGAAATACCTGTTCACCACGAACGGCAATTCCAACGATGTTTCGGTGATCGACGTGGCGGCGCTGAAGGTCGTCAAATCCGTGCCCGTGGGCCAGCAGCCCTGGGGCGTGGTGGTCGCGCCCAACTGACAGGTTAAGAGGGAGGAAGAACCATGACCCGTTTGCTGACCATCCTGCTGCTCATGGCAGGGCTGGCCGCCCCCGCCGCGGCGCAGGAAACCGCGCCCGATGCCGGCGCAGATGCCGGTGCCGCAACCGACGGCGCGGCCGCGGCCGAGCAGGATGACGATGACGACGATGATGATGGCGGCGAAGCGGCCGGTGCCGCCGGAGGCGTGCACGAGGCGGGGGCCAAGTTCGACTACGGCTTCTCGGGGATCATGGCGCGCGACAACCGCACCGATCTGGCGCCGCTGACGCTGGCCTCGGGCCAGCCGGTCGCGACGGCGGAATACAAGCTGAAATCGGGCGGCTTCTACCGCATCGACATCAACGCGGACGGCAGCCAGGAACTGGCGCTGTCGGGCGGCGATTTCTTCCGCGCCATCTGGATCAACGAGGTGGTGATCAACGATATCGAGATCCGGCCGATGGGCGTGCATTCGCTGGAATTCGACGATGCCGGCACCGCGACGCTCAGCTTCATCGCCATCGTTCCGGGCCGCTATACGCTGTCGATCCCCGGCTCGCAGGGCGAAACCCAGCAGGCGGTGTTCAACATCCAGTAAGCAGGAGGGGCGGAGCCCCGGCTCCGCCTCGGCCAGATGCCGCAGGACGCGCTTTCCATCCAGCATGTCAGCCACAGTTTCGGCCGCGTCCCTGCGCTGAAGGACGTGTCTCTGACCGTGCCGCGCGGCGGCTTCACCGCGCTGCTGGGGGTGAACGGCGCCGGCAAGACCACGCTGTTCTCGCTGATCACCCGGCTTTACGACAACACCTCGGGCCGGATCGAGGTCGCCGGCCACGACCTGCGGCGCGAGCCGGGCGCGGCGCTGGCGCGGCTGGGGGTGGTGTTCCAGTCCCGGGCGCTGGATGCCGACCTGACCGTGGCGCAGAACCTGGACTATCACGCCGCGCTGCACGGCATCCCGCGGCGCGAGGCGCAAGCGCGCGCCGCCGAGGTGCTGGCGCAGGTCGGCCTGTCGGACCGGCTGGACACGCGGGTCTCGGCGCTGTCGGGCGGCCAGAGCCGCCGGGCCGAGATCGCCCGCGCCCTGATCCACCGCCCCGAGATCCTGCTTCTGGACGAGCCGACCGTCGGGCTTGACGTGAAATCCCGCGCCGAGGTGGTGGCGCTGACCCGCGAACTGACCCGTGGCGGTGTCTCGGCGCTTTGGGCCACGCATATCCTCGACGAGATCCGGCCCGAGGACGGGCTGGTCATCCTGCACCGGGGCGAGGTGCTGGCCCGCGGCAATGCCGGCGCCATCGGCGGCGACGACCTGACCGCCACCTTCCTGCGCCTGACCGGAGAGGAGGCATGAGCCACCGCCTGACCCCGCGCATGTGGCTGACCGCCTTCCTGGGCATCGCCCGGCGCGAGACCTTGCGCTTCGTCAACCAGCGCGGCCGCTTTCTTGCGGCTCTGGTCCGGCCCCTGGTCTGGCTGTTCATCTTTGCCGCCGGCTTCCGCGCCGTGCTGGGCCTGTCGATCACGCCGCCCTACCAGACCTATGTGCTTTACGAGGTCTATGTGACCCCGGGCCTTTGCGCGATGATCCAGCTGTTCAACGGCATGCAGTCCTCGCTGTCGATGGTCTACGACCGCGAGACCGGGGCGATGCGCACCCTGCTCGTCAGCCCGTTTCCGCGCTGGTTCCTTTTGGCCAGCAAGCTGGTGGCGGGGGTGATCGTCTCGATCATCCAGGTCTATGCCTTCCTGGCCATCGCCTGGTTCTGGGGGATCGAGCCGCCGCCCGTCGGCTATCTGGCCGTGCTGCCGGCGCTGATGCTCTCGGGGCTGATGCTGGGGGCGATGGGGCTGTTCCTCTCCTCGGCCATCCGGCAGCTGGAAAACTTCGCCGGGGTGATGAATTTCGTCATCTTCCCGATGTTCTTCGCCTCCAGCGCGCTTTACCCGCTGTGGCGGATGAACGAAAGCTCGCCGCTGCTGCACGACATCTGCGCGGCCAATCCCTTCACCCATGCGGTTGAGTTGATCCGCTTTGCCCTTTACGCGCGCTTCGATCTTCTGTCCTTCTCGGTGGTGTCGGGTTGCCTGATCCTGTTCTTTGCAGGGGCCGTGTTCATGTATGATCCGGCCAAGGGGCTCTGGGCCCGGCGAAAGGGGGGAGCATGAGATACCTGGTTCTGGCGTTTTGTCTTGCCGCGACCGCAATGACGACCGCAACCGCCGCGCAGGCGGAAAGCGGCGCCGATCCCGACTGGCCCTGCGTGCAGCGCAAGCAGCCGCATCTGTCGCTGGGACAGATGTGGTCCGGGCCCGAGCCGGACGAGGCCGTGCGCGAGCTGGCCCGCACGCCCGAGATCGCGGCGCTGGCCGACCGGCTGGAACAGCGCCGCCTGCCACTGGCCGAGGCCGAGGCCGAGATCGCCGAATTCGCCAAGGGCGCAGGCAACACCCAGCTGACCGCGCTGATGGTGGCGATCTTCGACCGGATCGACCCGCATCGCGCCGCGCTGATCGCGGGGATCGCGCGCTATGGCCACAAGCAGGTCGATCTGGCACAAAGGATCGAGGATCACCGCAGGAAGATGGAAGAGATGCAAAAGGCCGAGACGCCCGATTTCGACGCCATCGACGCCGAGGAAGAGCAGCTCGACTGGGACATGCGCATCTTCCAGGACCGCCAGCAGGCCCTGACCTATGTCTGCGAGACGCCGGTGATCCTGGAGCAGCGGGTCTTTGGCCTGGCCCGCGCCATCGCGGCGGGGCTGAAATG
The DNA here is from genome assembly GCF_000518925.1 of Paracoccus sp. J39. NCBI lineage: Bacteria > Pseudomonadati > Pseudomonadota > Alphaproteobacteria > Rhodobacterales > Paracoccaceae > Paracoccus > Paracoccus sp. J39. The sequence goes on from NZ_JAEN01000003.1 coordinate 264,931, forward strand.
ACCCTGCTGCCCGCCGTCATCCTGGCCGGGGGCCTGTCCACCCGCATGGGCGGCGGCAACAAGGCGCTGCGGATGCTGGCGGGCGAGACTTTGCTGGCGCGGGTGATCGCCCGGCTTCGCCCGCAATGCGGCGGGCTGGCGATCAATGCCAATGGCGATCCGGAACAATTCGCCGCATACGGCCTGCCGGTGATCGCGGACGGCTTTGCGGGCTTTGCCGGGCCGCTGGCGGGCGTTCTGGCCGGCATGGACTGGGCGGCGGGCGAGGGGGCCGGGAGCGTGGTCAGCGTCAGCGTCGACACGCCCTTCCTGCCCGAGGATCTGGTGCATCGCCTGCGCGAGGCCCGGGGGCGCAGCGGCCTTGCCATCGCCGCCAGCCCCGACGAAAGCGGGCGGCTGCGCGATCACCCGACCTGCGCGCTCTGGCCCGTGGCCCTGCGCGGCGAGCTGCGCGAGGCATTGGAATCCGGCCTGCACCGCATCGGCCAGTTCGCGGCCGCCTATGATCCGGGGCGGGCGGTGTTCGACAGCCGCCCCGTCGACCCGTTCCTGAACCTGAACACGCCCGAGGACCTGGCCCGCGCCGCCCGGCTGGTCTAGGCGCCGTATCGCCGCCAGAGCCGATGCAGCGCCATGGCCACCACCCTGGCGAAGATCACCGTCATCACCGACAGCACCAGCAGCGCGGCAAAGACCAGGTCGGTCTTCATCCGGCCGTTGGCATGGATCATCAGCGCCCCCAGGCCGCGCGCGCCGCCGACCCATTCGCCGATCACCGCGCCGATGGGCGCATAGACCGCCGCCAGCCGCAGCCCGGTGGCCAGGCTGGGCAGCGCCGCCGGGATGCGCAGGTGGCGCATGATGCGGATGCGGCCGGCGCCCATGACCTGCGCCAGGTCCAGCGCCGCCTGCGGCGTGCGCATCAGCCCGTCCAGGAAAGCGCTGGCCACCGGGAAGAACACGATCAGCACCGTCATGGCGATCTTGGGCGCCATGCCGAAGCCCAGCCACAGGGTCAGGATCGGCGCCAGGGCAAAGACCGGGATGGTCTGGCTGAAGGTCAGGATCGGCCGCAGCACGCCGGTCAGCCTGTGCGAAAATCCCATCGCCACGGCGAGCGCCGCGCCGAGCGCCGAGCCGAGCGCGAAGCCCAGCACCACCTCGGTCAGGGTGAAGCCGGCATGGCGGGCGATCTCGGCCCGGTTCAGCCACAGCGCCTCGGCCACCGCCGCGGGCGAGGGCAGCAGGAAGGGCGGCATGCCCGCCAGCCAGATGACGCCCTGCCACAACGCCAGCACGGTCAGGATCAGTGCGGCGACGGTCTTCATGCCATCATCCCCCGCATCAGCTCGGCCTGCAGCGCCAGCACCTCGGGTGCGTCATAGGGCCGGGCGGCGGCTTTCGGGCGCGGCGCGGGGACGGACCATTCGCTGAGCCCCTGTTCGCGCAGCAGCAGGATGCGGTCGCCCAGCCGCGCCGCCTCGGCCGGGTCGTGGGTGACCAGCAGCACCGTTCGGCCTTCCAGCAGCCTTGCCGCCAGGTCCTGCATCTGCGCCCGGGTGCGGGCGTCGAGCGCCGAGAAGGGCTCGTCGAGCAGTACCAGCGGCCGGTCCTCGAACAGGGTGCGGGCCAGGGCCACGCGCTGGCGCTGGCCGCCGGACAGGTTGGCGGGCAGGTGATGGGCGCGGTCGGTCAGGCCCACCGCTTCGATCAGCGAGGCCGCGCGGGCGGCGGGGTCGGCAGGGGGCTCTGCCCCCCGCCGCAGCGGCCCCTTGACGGGGCCGCTGCGGCGTCCCCCGGGATATTTGGACAAGAAAGAACCCTGCAGGCCGCCGCGCAGCCGGGCGCCCAGGGTGACATTGCCGGTCACGTCGAGCCAGGGAATCAGCCCGGGGTCCTGGGCCATCAGCGCCACGGGCTGGTCGCGCGTCACCTCGCCCTGGAAACGCGCGCCGGTCTCCAGCCCGGCGATCAGCCGCAGGATGGTGGACTTTCCGACGCCCGAAGGGCCGAGCAGGCAGGTCCAGCCCGCGCCTTCCAGCCGCAGCTCGACGGGGGCGAAGAGCGGCGCCTCGCCGACCCAGGCGCGGCCGCGGACCGAGGCCGCCGCGGTCATGCGCCGCCCAGCTCCCAGAAGGCGACTTCGAGCCGGGTGGCGGTGGCGAAGCGATCCGACAGGGCGGCCCAGCGGGGGCTTTCCTGGGGCGCCGCGCCCAGCCGCTTGCGGATGGCGCTGTCCAGAAGCGCGCCGGCCGAGACGCAGGCGGCCTGGTATTCGGCGCCGGCATAGGTGTCGATCCATTCGCGATAGGGTGTGTCGGGCGCCGCTTCCTGGGCCAGCCGCAGCCCGATCTCGCCATAGCCCAGCACGCAGGGCATCAGCGCCGCCAGCAGGTCGAGGAAATCGCCCGAATAGCCGGCTTCCAGCACATAGCGGGTATAGGCGATATTGGTCACCGCCTCGGGCGTATCGGTCAGCACCTCGGGGCCCAGGCCGGCGCGGGCGCAGGTCTGCACATGCAGGCCCATCTCGTGGTCCAGCAGCGTGTGGACCGTGGCGGAACAGGCCCGCATCTCGTCCAGGTCGCCGGCCTTGACCACCGCCAGCGCCCAGGCGCGCGAGAAGTTCTTGAGGAACAGGTAATCCTGCACCAGATAGGTCAGGAAGCAGGATTGCGGCAGGGTGCCGTCGCGCAGACCCTCGACGAAGGGGTGCCGGGTATAGGCGTCCCAGTCGGGCTGCGCCGCGGCCCGCCAGGCCGCGAAGGCATGGCCATAGGCGACGCTCATTCCGCCGCCCCCACGTCTGCCGCTTCCGCGTCTGCCGCCCCCACGTCCAGGGCCAGGTCCGAGACCGGCAGCACGCTGTCGACCAGCCCGGCCTCGTGCAGGAATTGCTCGAACCGGGCATAGCGGCCCTGGTCCAGCGCCGCCGGCGATTGCGAGAAGCGCGGCAGCGTCTCCTTCCAGGCCTCGGCGTTCAGCTCGTCCTTGAGGTCGGGCGCGGTGGCCGAGAACAGCTGCCAGCTTTCCTCGGGGTGGTTGACCAGATATTGCGCGCCGCGCTCGACCGCGTGCAGCAGGCGGCGGGTGCGGTCCAGGTCCAGATTGGCCGGATTGGCGACGAAGATCAGCTCGTCATAGGTCGGCACGCCGCTTTCCTCGACGAAGAAGCAGCGGCCCTCGGCGCCTTCCAGCCGCATCTGCGTCAGCTCGAAATTGCGATAGGCGCCGATGGTGGCATCGACCTGGCCGGCGATCAGCGCCGGCGACAGCGACCAGTTGACGTTGATCATCTCGACATCGCCGGTGGTCAGCCCGGCATGGGCCAGGATGGCCTGCACCAGCGCGCTTTCCACGCCCGAGACCGAATAGCCGATCTTCTTGCCCTTGAGATCCTCGAGCGTCTGCACCGGGCCGTCGGCCTTCACCATCAGGCAGTTCAGCGGCGTCGCGACCAGCGTGCCGACGCGCTTGAGCGGCAGGCCCTCATGCACCTGCAGGTGCAGCTGCGGCTGGTAGCTGATGGCGTAATCGGCCTTGCCGGCGGCGACCAGTTTCGGCGGGTCGGCGGGATCCGCGGGGGCGACGACCTCGACCTCCAGCCCCTCCTCGGCGAAGAAGCCCTTTTCCTGGGCGACGATGATCGGGGCGTGGTCGGGGTTCACGAACCAGTCCAGGATCAGCGTGACCTTGTCCTGGGCCAGAACGGGCTGGGCCAGCAGGGCGAAGGCGGCGGCAAGGGTCAGATGTTTCATCGATCGTCGTCTCCAAGGGCAAGAAGGGTGATTTCGCCGTCCCAGCGGCGCGAAAGGGCGTCGGCGGCACGCCAGGAGCGCAGGCCGGAACGGCAGGCCAGCACCGCGCGCTGGCCGGGGTCGGGCAGCGGGCCGGTGGTGCCGTAGCCGGGGATGCGCAACGCGTCCGGCGTGGCCTTGCGCGGCGCCTCCTCCTCGGGGCGCAGGTCGATGACCAGATCGTCCTCGCGGATCTCCTCGCGGGCGATGAAGCGCGGGCCGGTCGCCTCGGGCGCGGCGTCGAAGCGGAACTGGGTGAAGCGGCCGTTCTCGAAGCGGATGAACTCGCCCAGCGGCGAGGGCGTCGTGCCCAGAAGCAGCCGCAGCGCCATCTGCGCCTGGATGCAGCCCAGCATGCCGACCACCGGGCCCAGCACGCCGGCGGTGGCGCAGGTCTGGCCGCTGTCGGGCGGGTCGGGGAACAGGGCGCGCAGGCTGGGGGCGCCCCCCTGCCGCTTGTCGCCGCAGAAGCCGCCGACATAGCCCGCAAGCCCCAGCGCCGAGGCCGAGATCAGCGGCTTGCCTGCCGCCAGGCAGGCGTCCGAGAGCGTGTAGCTGGCGGCATAGCTGTCGGCGCAATCCAGCACCACATCAGCCGCCGCCACCAGCGCCGGCGCGTTCAGGGGGGTCAGCCGGTCCGCCAGCGCCTCGATCTCCACCGCAGGGTTCAGCCGGGCCACGGCCTGCGCGGCGGCGCGGACCTTGGGCTGGCCGATATCCTTCATGCGGTAGAGCGGCTGCCGGTGCAGGTTGGTCTCCTCGACCGTGTCGGGATCGATCAGGGTGATGCGGCCGATGCCGCTGCCGGCCAGGTATTGCAGCACCGGCACGCCCAGCCCGCCCGCGCCGACGACCAGCGCATGGGCGGCGCCGATGCGCTCCTGCCCCTCGGCGCCGACCTCGGGCAGGACCATCTGGCGGACATAGCGGTTCATGCCGCCACCCGCAGCCATTCGCGGATGCGGCCCTCGGGGTCGGGGTTGAGCGTGATGTCGGTCACGGCAGAGGCCAGGTCGGCGCCGGCGGCGAAAGCCTCGCGCGCACGGTCCGGGGTGACGCCGCCGATGGCGACCAGCGGCGTCGCGCCGACCAGCTTGCGCCATTCCCGCACCCGGTCCAGCCCCTGCTGTTCCCATTTCATCTTCTTCAGGATCGTCGGCCAGACCGGTCCCAGCGCGACGTAATCGGGCCTGAGCGCCAGCGCCCGGTCCAGTTCGGCATGGTCGTGGGTCGAGACGCCCAGCCGCAGCCCGGCCTTGCGGATCGCCGGAATGTCGGCGGTATCCAGATCCTCCTGCCCCAGGTGGATGAAGTCGCAGCCCAGGTCGATGGCGGCCTGCCAGTGGTCATTGACGACCAGCGTGGCGCGATGTTCGCGGCACAGCTCCTGGCACAGCGCCAGCTCGCCCAAGAGCCGGGCGGGGGGCTGGTCCTTGATGCGGATCTGCACCAGTTTCACGCCCAGAGGCAGGGCGCGGCGCAGCCAGTCGCTGCTGTCGAAGATCGGGTAGAAGCGCGGCAATCTCATCCCAGCACCGCCATGCCGAAGAGGGGGGTGGAAGGCGCGGCCATGTCGCGGGCCTCGATCGGGTTCGCGCCATGCGCCAGCTGCCCGGCCTCGATCGCCAGCGCCATGGCGCGGGCCATGGCCACCGGATCGCCGGCCTTGGCGACCGCGGTGTTCAGCAGCACCGCGTCATAACCCAGCTCCATCGCCTGCGCCGCGTGGCTGGGCAGGCCGATGCCGGCATCCACCACCAGCGGCACATCGGGGAAATGCGCCCTGAGGCTGCGCAGCCCGTAAGGATTGTTCAGCCCCCGGCCCGAGCCGATGGGCGCGCCCCAGGGCATCAGCACCTGGCAGCCCGCATCGAGCAGCCGGCCGCAGACCGACAGGTCCTCGGTGCAATAGGGAAAGACCTGGAAGCCGTCCTCGGACAGCAGCCGCGCCGCCTCGACCAGCGCGATCACGTCGGGGCAAAGCGTGTCGTCGTCGCGGATCACTTCCAGCTTGATCCAGGGCGTCTCGAACAGCTCGCGCGCCATCTGCGCGGTCGTCACCGCCTCGCGCACCGAATGGCAGCCGGCGGTATTGGGCAGGACGGGGATGCCCAGCTCCTTGATCAGGCGGTGGAAATCCTGGCCCTCGCCGCCTTCGCGCCGCAGGCTGACGGTGGCGATGCCGGCGCGCGAGGCGCGGAACGCCTCGGCCATGATCGCGGGCGAGGGGTATTGCGCCGTGCCCAGCATCAGCGGGCTTGCGACTTCGGTTCCGTAAAAGACCGGCATCTCAGCCCCCCTGCATCGGCGCCACGACTTCCAGCGCGTCGCCATCCTTCAGCGTGGTTGCGGGCCGGGCGGCGGCGGGCAGGAAAGCGCCGTTCAGCGCCGTCGCCACCTTGGCCGCGCCCAATCCGATCTCGGCCAGCGCATCCTGCACGGTCGGGCCGGTCAGGTCGCGCGCCTCTCCGTTAAGGGTGATCTTCATCCATGAACTCCGGTTTCCGGCCCTCGAGAAGGTAATCGGCGGCCATGCGGGCCACGGCGGGGGCCAGAAGATAGCCGTGGCGGTAAAGGCCGTTTGCGTAAAGCGTGCCGCCGCGCCGGCGCAGGCGGGGCAGGTTGTCGGGAAAGGCGGGCCGCGCATCCGAGCCAAGCTCCAGGATCTCGGCCTCGGCGAAGCCGGGATGCAGGGCATAGGCGGCCGACAGCATCTCGACGGCCGAGCGCGCGGTGACGCGATACTTGCCGCCGGTTTCCAGCATCGTGGCGCCGATCATGTAGACGCCCTCGCCGCGCGGCACGAGATACAGGGGGATGCGCGGATGCAGCAGGCGGATGGTGCGGGTCAGCGTCACTTCCGGGCAGCGGATCACCAGCATTTCGCCGCGCACGCCGCGCAGGTCGGGAAGCTGGTCGCGGGCCGCCAGCCCGCGCGCATCGACGATCAGGCCGGCGGGCGTGCCCTCGGTCTCGATGGCGACGCCCTGCGCCTCCAGCCGGTCGCGCAGGGCCAGCAGCGCGGCGCGCGGGTTCAGATGCGCCTCGGTGGCGAAATGCAGCCCGCGCGGGAAGCGCCCGGACAGTTCCGGCTCCAGCGCGGCGATCTCCTCGGCACTCACCGGCTGATGCGCCTGGGTCAGCCGGGCGAAGCGGTCGAGTTCCGCCCGGTCCCGTGAGGGGGCGAGGACCAGCGTGCCGCGCCGGATGACCTCGGCGCCATTCGCCTGCCACCAGTCGGCGGCGTCAAGGCCGAGGCGCAGCACCGCCGGCTCGGCGCTTTCGGCCTCGCAATAGGGCGCCAGCATGCCGCCGGCGCGCCAGCTGCAGGCCTGCGCGCCGGGCTTGCCGGCCGGGTCGATGATCCGGGGCAGAGTGCCGCGCGCCGCCAGTTCGGTGGCGATGCACAGCCCCATCACCCCGGCGCCCAGGATGGTGATCGCGGTCATGTCCGTCTCCAGAGCGCGTGGAAATGATGCACCGGGCCGTGGCCCAGCCCCACCGCCAGCTCATCGGCGGCGGCGATGGCGCCTTGCAGCCAGCCATGGGCGCGGGTCACGGCATCGGGCACCGCCATGCCCTGGGCCAGCCCCGCCGCGATGGCCGAGGACAGCGAGCAGCCGGTGCCGTGGGTGTTGGGCGTCTGCTGGCGCGGGGCCGTCAGGACCAGCGGCTGCGGCCCGACCAGAAGGTCGGTACAGGCGTCCTCGCTGGCATGGCCGCCCTTCATCAGCACATGGTCGGCGCCCAGGGCGCGCAGCGCCTCGCCCTGCTCGCGCATTTCCTCGGGCGTCGCGGCGGCGGGGCGACCCAGAAGCCGCGCCGCCTCGGGCAGGTTCGGGGTCAGCACCGTCGCCAGCGGGATCAGTTGCTCGCGCAGCGCCGAGACGGCATCGTCCGGCAGAAGCGCGTCGCCGGATTTCGCCACCATCACCGGGTCCAGCACCACCGGCACCGGATTGTCCGCCAGCAGCGCCGCCAGCCGGTCGGCGACGACTGTGATCACATCTGCGCCGCCGACCATGCCGATCTTGACCGCGCGCACCTCGAGATCGCCGAAAACCGCGTCGATCTGCGCCGCGACCATGGCGGGGCTGACCGGCTCGACCGCAGCGACGGTGCGGGTGTTCTGCGCGGTGATCGCCGTGATCACAGAGGCGCCATAGACCCCGAGGGCCGAGAAGCTTTTCAGGTCGGCCTGGATCCCGGCGCCGCCGCCGCTGTCCGAGCCGGCGATGGTCAGCGCGATGGGATGGGGCTGCAATCCCGACATGGCCCGCCTTTCGTTTTGGCCGGGCATGGGGACGTGGGGCGGATGGGTGGCGGACCGGGAATTGCGGGGCCGCATCACTCTACCCTTCCCTACGCCGGCATGACCCGGATCAGGTTCGATGGGTCGGTGCCCGGCACCTCTCAGCCCCGTGCGGGGCTCCCCAAGTGTATGAGTCTTTCGCGCGACACTAGGCCCCGGCGTCCCGCTTTGCAAGGGCCGAGCGCCGCCGGTCCGTCGCGGGGTGTCACGCATCTGTCCGCCTGGCCGGGCAAGATGGCGGGCGGCCTGCGGCGGTTTCGGGCTTTACACCGCCCGGAATTCCGGCCGATCTGGGCCCGGTGGAAAGGGAAGGATGCGATGAAAAGCGTGATCTTCGACCTGGGCGGGGTGCTGATCGACTGGGATCCGGTCCTGGCCTTTGCGGATGTCTTCACCAGCCGGACCGAGGCCGAGGCCTGGATGGCCCGCATCGACTTTCCCGGCTGGAACCGGATGCAGGACGGCGGGCGCAGCTTTGCCGAGGGGCTGGCCGCCGCCCGCGCCGAGCATGGCGACGAGGCGCGGCACCTGGCGGGCTATCTGGCGGCCTTTCCCGTCACCATCGAAAAGACCGTGCCCGGCAGCTGGGCGGTGGCCGAGGCGCTGCTGGCCCGAGACGTGCCGCTTTATGCGCTGACCAACTGGTCGGCCGAGACCTGGCCGCATGCGCTGGAGCTGCATCCCCGCCTGGGTGCGATCTTCGCCGATATCCTGGTCTCGGGCCAGGTCGGCGTGCTGAAACCCGACCCGGCGATCTTCCGGCTGCTGATGGACCGCAACGGGCTGCGGCCCGGGGACTGCATCTTCGTCGACGACAGCCCGGCCAATGTCGAGGGCGCCCGCGCGCTGGGCATGGACGGGATTCACTTTACCGGCGCCGAGGCGCTGGGCCGGGACCTGGCGCGGCGCGGGGTGATTTGAAGAGGGCCGGCAGGTAGCAGGTCTGCTTTGCGGAAAGCTGCTGTTAAATGATCGATATCGGTGTGACTACAAAACGGTGCTTGCGATGATCCCCACCACCCGCTCCAGATACGGCCAAACGGAAGTGCGGTATCTCGGCGGCGCTAGCGTCGGCGATATAAACACCGTCCGCTCTCGGAAGCTCACCTGCACGGGCGCGGAATCTGGCGACGGCACCTGCGGCATTGCCATGCCAAAAGCGCGACCAAACTGTTTGGACGCGCCGACACCGTAGACGATCATTGCGCGCCACGGCACGTGTTCGAGCACGGCCTTGAATATTTCGGTGCCATGAGCGCGGTCTTCATCCGAAAGATCAGCATCATAGCGCGCACTGGCGCAAGAAATGTTCGTCTGCATTGAGGTTAGCCCGCGTTCGGCCAGCATCTTGGAGAGCCGGGCTAAGTTGGGTCGTGTCTTTGACGGTTTGGTGGTGGCCGCATCATACATCTCCCTGCAGGATCGACCATTGCGATTCCATAGCGCGTCCAGAAACTGATCGTGGGTTCCCACGTCAGCGCAATGAAAGGTTTTTGCCGAACTGGCCCCGACGATCAGGACCTTGACCTGATCGGGATCCGTATCGGTCATCCAAGGACGCGGATATGCACCGCGGCGCGGCATTGTCAGGGAACGAATGCGGTCCTCAAACGTCATCGCGTTTCCGTCTAGCAGATTGCACGCACCTAGATACTATTGCGGTTCGATGGGGTGCTCCGAGCGTCAGAAATGGGCTCACCCCTACCGCCCCCCTATCCCACCAGCTTCGCCACATGGCGCAGCGCCAGCAGGTAGCCATTGACCCCGAAACCGGCGATCACGCCCTCGGCGCGCAGGCTGACATAGGAATGGTGGCGGAAGCTCTCGCGCTTGTGGACGTTCGAGATATGCACCTCGATCACCGGCCCGTCGAAGGCGTTCAGCGCATCGAGGATCGCCACCGAGGTATGGGTGAAGGCGGCCGGGTTGATGACGATGGCCTGGGCCGACCGCCGGGCCTCGTGGATCAGGTCGATGATCGCGCCCTCGTGGTTCGACTGGTGGAAGGCGATGTCCAGCCCCAGCTCGGACCCAAGCGCCTTGCAGTCGCGCTCGACGTCAGCCAGCGTGGTGCTGCCATAGATCTCGGGCTGGCGCTGGCCCAGCAGGTTCAGGTTCGGGCCGTTCAGGACATAGACGGTGGGCATGGCAATCTCCGCGAGGATGGGGGCAATCTAGCCCAGTTCGGCCAGAAAGATATAGCCCGCGCCGTAGATCGTCTTGATCAGCCGCGGGTTCTTCGGGTCCTCGCCCAGCTTGGTGCGCAGGCGCGAGATGCGCACGTCCATCGCCCGGTCGAAGCTTTCGCCCGCCGTGCCGCCCAGCGTCTCCAGCATCTGCGCGCGCGAGATCAGCCGGCGCGGATTGTCGAGGAACAGCCGCAGGACCTCGGCCTCGGCATGGGAGATCGGGGTCTCGGCGCCCTCGGGCGAAGTCAGGGTGTAGCGGTCGAAATCCGCGGACCATCCGGCGAAGCGGATCTGCTGGCGGCCGGCGCCGGTCTCGCGCTGGGGCCTGCGCAGCCGGGCGCGGATGCGGGCCACGACCTCGGCCGGCTCGAAGGGCTTGATGATGTAGTCGTCGGCGCCCAGCTCAAGGCCCGTCACCCGGTCCTGCACCTGCGCCCGGCCCGAGATGATGATGATCGCCGCGCCGGATTCGCTGGCCAGCCGGTGCACCAGCGCCAGCCCGTCGCGGTCGGGCAGGCCCAGGTCGATCAGGCAGGCATCGGGCTGGATACGGCGCAGCGCCGCCTCGAATTCGGTGGCGCGGGCGAAGCCTAAGGTGCGGAAGCCCGCCTCCTCCAGCGCCGCGGAGAGCAGGCGGCGGATTTCGGGTTCGTCGTCGAGGATGGCGATCAAGGGGGCGTCAGTCATCGGTCTCTGCCATGGCCACGGCCAGTTCGGTGTCGCCAAAGGGCTTGGTCAGGACCGGTCCGTCAAGCCCCGATCTGCGCGGATCGCCCGGCGGCAGCGCCGTCATCAGCACCAGAGGCAGGCCGCGGCCGCGCAGATCGGCGCCCGAACCGTCGCCCAGCTGCAGGTCCGACAGGATCAGCGTCAGGCCGGGAAGGTCGGTCAACCCGCGCGCCTCGGAGAGCGAGCCGGCCTCGATCACCGAATGGCCCTGGGCGGTCAGCATCTCGCGGATATGGGCGCGGATGGCGTCGTCATCCTCGACCAGCAGCACCAGATGCGGGTGCGCGGCGCGCAGCGGCAGGCGGATGGTGACCCGGGCGCCGCCGCTCTCGGCATTGCCCAGCCGCAGCGTGCCGCCGGACAGCTTGATCTGGTCATAGACCATCGACAGGCCCAGGCCGGTGCCCTGGCTGCCCTTGGTGGTGAAGAAGGGCTCGGTCGCCCGTGCCAGCGCCTCGGCCGAGAAGCCGGGCCCGGTATCGGTCACCGCGATCTCCAGCCAGCGCCCGGCGGGGCGAGCCTCGACGGCGATCCGGCCCCGGCCCTGCATGGCGTCGCGGGCGTTCAGGATCAGGTTCAGCAGCGCATCCTGCAGCGCGCCGGGGTCCAGCATCACCCGCGCCGGCAGCTCGCCGATGCGGGTGTCGAGCGCGACCTCCGCGCCCAGCGTCGGCCGGGTCATCGCCGCCAGATCGTCCAGCATGGCGCGCAGATCGACCGGCTGCGGCTGGTGCTCGCGCCGTCCGGTCAACGCCGAGATGCCGTCGAGCAGCCGCACCCCGCGACGGGCGGCGGCCAGCGTCGCCTGCACGTCCTCGGCCTGTTCCGGCGGCAGGCCGGCGCGCGCCAGCCGGCCCTGCAGGCCCAGGATGATGGTCAGCAGGTTGCCGAAGTCATGCGCCAGCCCCGAGGTCATCTGCGCCGCCACCGCGCGTTTCGCCGCATGGGTCAGCGCCTCGCGCGCCTGCACCTCGGCGGTGACGTCGGTGGACAGGATATAGACGCCGCGCCCGTTCTGGTCCGGGGTCAGCGCGATGCGGATGCGCCGACCCGAGGGCGGGTGCGTGATCTCGAACACCTGCGGCTGGCCGGCGATGGCGCGGTCCAGATGCGGGCGGATGCGGGCGAAGGTCTCGGCCCCCAGAACCGTTTCGCATTGCCGCCCGATGATCGAGGCGTCCGAGCCGGGAAACACCATCGAGATCTGGTTGTTCGAGAAGGTATAGCGATAGTCGCGGTCCATATGCGCGATATGCGCCGGGACCATGGCGGTGACATGGCGGGTGCGCGCCTCGGATTCGGTCAGGATGCGCTTGGCTTCCTCCAGCGCGGCATTGGTCGCGGCCAGCGCCCGGTTCGCGGCGGAAAGCCGCTCGGCATTCTCCAGCACCCGCTCGGACAGTTCCTCGGAGCGGGCGCGCAGCAGCTCCTCCTGCCGCTTGATATGGGTGATGTCGGTATAGACCGCGATCCAGCCGCCCTGAGACAGCGGCGCCCCCTCGACCGAGATCCAGCGGCCGTCGGCGCGCTTTCGTTCCATGTAATGCGGCTGAAAGGTGCGGGCCTGGTCGACGCGCTCGCGGATCGCGGCCTCGGGATCGTCCTGGGGACCGTATTCGCCGCGATGCACCAGATAGCGGATCGTATCCTCGAAGGTGGCGCCGCTGCGGGTCAGTTCGTCCGGCAGGCCGAACATCGCCTGATAGGGGCGGTTGCTGACCGCCAGCCGCAGCTCGGCGTCGAAGATCGAGATCGCCTGCTGGATCAGGTTCAGCCCCGAGCGGGTCAGCTCGGCATGCCGGTCGTTCGAGGGCATCTCCATTCCTGGCATTGCGCGGTCCCTGTAACAATTCGTAGGATTCAGGAAAAACTGACGCAAGAATTGCCGCTGTAAGCTGCGATTGCCAGAGGGAAGAGGAGCCCTGACGGCAAGGGGAGGAACCATGCAGAACGCTGAGGCGGCCGAGGCCGGTTTGCAGTCGATTCCAGCGTTGCTGGCGCGCAATGCCGAACGCTTCGGCAACCGGCCGGCCTATCGGGAAAAGGAATTCGGGATCTGGCAAAGCTGGACCTGGGCCGAGGCCGCGACCGAGATCCGCGATCTGGCGCTGGGCTTCCTGGTGCTGGGGCTGAACCGGGGCGATCATGTCGCCATCATCGGCCGCAACCGCCCGGCGCATTACTGGGCCATGGTGGCGGCGCAGATGTGCGGCGCGGTGCCGGTGCCGCTGTATCAGGACGCGGTGGCCGACGAGATGGCCTATGTGCTGGACCATTGCGGCGCACGCTTCGTCGTCTGCGGCGACCAGGAACAGGTGGACAAGGTGCTGGAGGTCGGCGCCCGCGCCCCCTCGGTCCAGCATATCGTCTATACCGACAAGCGCGGCATGCGGAAATACGACCATTCCCGCATGAACGCGCTGGCCGATGTCCAAGCCGAGGGCCGCGCCGCCGGGCAGCGGCTGGGCCACGAACTGGACGCGCGCACCGCCGCGCTGGGCTACGACGACACCTGCGTGATGCTGTATACCTCGGGCACCACCGGCAAGCCCAAGGGCGTGGTGCTGTCGAACCGCAACATCATCGAGACCGGCCGGAACACCGCTGCCTTCGACCACCTGACCGAGCGCGAGGAAGTGCTGGCCTATCTGCCGATGGCCTGGGTGGGCGACTTCATCTTCTCGGTCGGGCAGGCCTATTGGGCCGGCTTCACCGTGAACTGCCCCGAGGGCGCGCATACGATGATGACCGACCTGCGCGAGATCGGCCCGACCTATTTCTTCGCCCCGCCGCGCGTCTTCGAGGGGCAGCTGACCAGCGTGATGATCCGCATGGAGGATGCCAGCCGGTTCAAGCGCTGGCTGTTCCGGCATTTCATGGAGGTCGCGCGCCGCGTCGGCCCGGCGCTCCTGGACGGCAAGCCGGTCGGCGGGCTGGACCGGCTGCGCTATGCCCTGGGCAACCTGCTGGTCTATGGTCCGCTGAAGAACACGCTGGGCTATTCCCGCATCCGCGTCGGCTATACCGCGGGCGAGGCGATCGGTCCCGAGATCTTCGATTTCTACCGCAGCCTGGGCATCAACCTGAAGCAGCTCTACGGCCAGACCGAGGCCAGCGTCTTCATCACCCAGCAGCCGGACGGGCAGGTGCGCTCGGACACGGTCGGCGTGCCCTCGCCCGGCGTCGAGCTGAAGATCGCCGAGAACGGCGAGGTGTTCTACCGCTCGCCCGGCACTTTCGTGGAATATTACAACAATCCCGACAGCACCGCCTCGACCAAGGATGCCGAGGGCTGGGTGGCGACGGGCGATGCCGGCTTCTTCGAGGAGGCGACCGGGCACCTGCGCATCATCGACCGCGCCAAGGACGTGGGCCGCATGGCCGACGGCCGGATGTTCGCGCCGAAATATGTCGAGAACAAGCTGAAGTTCTATCCCAACATCCTGGAGGCGGTGGTCTTCGGCGCCGGCCGCGACATGTGCACCGCCTTCGTCAACATCGACCTGACCGCGGTCGGCAACTGGGCCGAGCGCAACAACATCGCCTATGCCAGCTATCAGGAACTGGCCGGCCATCCGCAGGTCTATGCCACGATCAAGGAACATGTCGAGGCGGTGAACGAATCCATCGCCCAGGATCCCATGCTCTCGGGCTGCCAGATCAGCCGCTTCCTGGTGCTGCACAAGGAACTGGACCCCGACGACGGCGAGATGACCCGCACCCGCAAGGTGCGCCGCAACATCATCGCCGAGAAATATGCCGACCTGATCGCGGCGCTCTATGACGGGCGCGACACGGTCAGCACCCGCACCGAGGTGACCTACGAGGACGGCCGCAAGGGCGAGATCCGCGCGGTGCTGAAGATCGAGGACGCCCGGACCTTCCCGACCCGGACCATGCAGAAGGTGGCCGCGGAATGACCCAGACCACAACCACCCCCGACGGCCGCCAGATCGGCGGCGTGCTGATGGACCTGAGGAACATCACCCTGCGCTTCGGCGGCGTCACGGCGATCAAGGATATCAGCTTCGACATCCGCGAGGGCGAGATCCGCGCCATCATCGGCCCGAACGGCGCCGGCAAGTCCTCGATGCTGAACGTGATCTCGGGCTTCTATGTCCCGCAAGAGGGCGAGATCTGGTTCAAGGGCCATCGCCGCGGCCCGATGAAACCCTATGAGGTGGCGCGGTTGGGCATTGCCCGCACCTTCCAGAACATCGCGCTGTTCGACGGCATGTCGGTCCTGGACAACATCATGACCGGCCGCCTGAACATGATGAAGGCGCCGATATGGTCGCAGGCGCTGTGGTGGGGCCGGGCCGAGCGCGAGGAGGTCGAGAACCGCGAGCAGGTCGAGAAGATCATCGACTTCCTGGAGATCCAGAACATCCGCAAGACGCCGGTCGGCCGGCTGCCTTACGGGTTGAAGAAGCGCGTCGAACTGGCGCGGGCGCTGGCGGCCGAGCCGAAGATCCTGCTGCTCGACGAGCCGATGGCCGGCATGAACGTCGAGGAGAAGGAGGACATGTGCCGCTTCATCCTGGACGTGAATGACGAGTTCGGCACCACCATCGCGCTGATCGAGCACGACATGGGCGTGGTCATGGACCTCAGCGACCGGGTGGTGGTGATGGATTACGGCCGCAAGATCGGCGACGGCACCCCCGACGAGGTGCGCAACAATCCCGAAGTCATCAGCGCCTATCTGGGCGTGGAACACGCATAGGGGGCAGGAATGGAGTTTCTTTACGCAAGCGAGATCCTGCTGAACGGCCTGATGGCCGGGGTGATGTATTCGCTGGTCGCCCTGGGCTTCGTGCTGATCTACAAGGCCTCGGGGGTGTTCAACTATGCCCAGGGGGTGATGGCGCTCTTCGCCGCCATGACGCTGGTCGGCATCATGGAGGGCCGGGTGCCCTTCGCGCATCTGATCAACGCCGCCTTCGGCGTGCATCTGTCGAGCTTCGGCTGGACGGTGCCGGGCCTGCTGGCCATCCTGCTGACGGCGCTGGTCATGGTCGGCCTGGCCATCGCCATCGAGAAGCTGGTGCTGAAGCACCTGGTCGGGCAGGAGCCGATCATCCTGTTCATGGCCACCATCGGCCTGGCCTGGTTCCTGGAAGGACTTGGCGACGTGATGTGGGGCGCCGACGTGAAGGTGCTGGACGTCGGCCTGCCGCAGGGCATTTCCGAGACGGTCGAGGCAGCCACCAATGACTGGCTGGGCTACGGCTTCTTCATCGACCGGCTGGACATCTGGGCGGCGGTCATTGCGGCGGTGCTGGTGGCGGCGCTGGTCGGCTTCGCGCAATATACCAAGCAGGGCCGCGCGATGCGCGCGGTGGCCGACGACCACCAGGCGGCGCTGTCGGTCGGCATCAGCCTGCAATTCATCTGGATCATGGTCTGGTCCATCGCCGGCTTCGTGGCGCTGGTCGCGGGCATCATGTGGGGCACGAAATCGGGGGTGCAGTTCTCGCTTTCGCTGATCGCCCTCAAGGCGCTGCCGGTGCTGATGCTGGGGGGCTTCACCTCGATCCCCGGCGCCATCGTCGGCGGGCTGATCATCGGCATGGGCGAGAAACTGTTCGAATATTTCGTCGGCCCGATGGTCGGCGGCGCGACCGAGAACTGGTTCGCCTATGTGCTGGCGCTGATCTTCCTCGTCTTCCGGCCGCAGGGCCTGTTCGGCGAGCGCATCATCGAGCGGGTCTGACCATGGCGCGGGTTGAGGACTCGGGACTGGGTATTTGGAAAACAAAGAAGGCTTCTCTGTTTCACAAATACCCGAATGTCGAAACGACCAAGCCGGGAGGGGCGGATGTTCTATCGTGAGGCGGGCGACTTCAAGACGAGCTATCGCGACGATGGCCAGACCTTTCCGATCAAGCTGGATCGCTGGGGCTATTACGCGATCCTGGCGGTGGCCTTCCTGGTCGTGCCCTTCGTCATCGACAGCTACTGGGCCAATGCGGTGCTGGTGCCCTTCCTGATCTATGCCATCGCGGCGATCGGGCTGAACATCCTGACCGGCTATGCCGGGCAGGTCAGCCTGGGCACCGGCGGCTTCATGGCGGTGGGCGCCTATGCGGTCTACAAGCTGATGGTCGCCTTTCCGGGGGTGCCGATCGTCATCCATATCGTGCTGGCCGGGGCGATCACGGCGGTCGTGGGCATGCTTTTCGGCCTGCCCAGCCTGCGGATCAAGGGCTTCTACCTGGCGGTGGCGACGCTGGCCGCGCAGTTCTTCCTGGTCTGGCTGTTCAACAAGGTGCCGTGGTTCTACAACTATTCGGCCTCGGGGCAGATCAACGCGCCCGAACGCACCATCCTGGGCTGGGCGGTGACCGGGCCCGCCACCACGGCCTCGGCGAAATACCTGATCTGCCTGTCCTTCGCCGTCCTGCTGGCCTGGGTGGCGCGCAACCTGACCCGCGGCAGCGTGGGCCGCAAATGGATGGCGATCCGCGACATGGACATCGCGGCCGAGATCATCGGGGTGAACCCGCTGACCGCCAAGCTGTCGGCCTTTGCCGTCTCGAGCTTCTTCGTCGGCATCGCCGGGGCGCTGTTGTTCTCGGTCTATCTGGGCGCGGCCGAGGCCAGCGAGGCCTTCGGCATCAACAAGAGCTTCCTGGTGCTGTTCATGATCATCATCGGCGGGCTCGGCAGCATCTTCGGCAGTTTTGCCGGCGCCGCCTTCCTGGTGCTGCTGCCGGTCTTCCTGAAGAACGTGCTGGTGGCGCAGCTGGGTTGGCCGACCGACCTGGCCGCCCATATCGAGCTGATGATCGTCGGCGCGCTGATCGTGTTCTTCCTGATCGTCGAGCCGCACGGGCTGGCGCGTCTCTGGGCGCTGACGAAGGAGAAGCTGCGGCTCTGGCCGTTCCCGCATTAACGACCGGACAACCGGCGGAACAAAACCCTTGGGGAGGAGACCAAGATGAAACTGAAACTCGCAACCGTCGCGCTGGGCGCCGTCATGGCGGCGGCGCCGGCCATGGCCGACCTGGTGGTGCCGAACCTCAGCTACCGGACCGGGCCCTATGGGGCCAACGGCACGCAATATGCCGACGGGTTCAACGACTATTTCACCCTGCTGAATGAGCGCGACGGCGGCATCGGCGGCGAAAGGATCCGCACCCCGGAATGCGAGACCGCCTATAACACCGAGAAGGGCGTCGAATGCTATGAATCGACCAAGGGCTCGGGCGCGCTGGTCTACAACCCGCTCTCCACCGGCATCACCTATCAGCTGATCCCCAAGGTCGCGGCCGACAAGATCCCGCTCTACACCCCGGGCTATGGGCGCACCTCGGCCAAGAACGGCAAGGTCTTCGAATGGGTGTTCAACGCCCCGGCGAACTACTGGGACGGCGCCTCGGTCGCGGTGAAATACCTGCTGGACCAGAACGGCGGCAGCCTCGAGGGCAAGAAGATCGCGCTGGTCTATCACAACTCGGCCTATGGCAAGGAGCCGATCCGCACCCTGCAGGAGCTTGGCAAGAAGCACGGCTTCACCCTGACCGAGCTGCCGGTCGACCCGCCCGGCCAGGAGCAGAAGAGCCAGTGGCTGCAGATCCGCCGCGACAAGCCGGATTACGTGCTGATGTGGGGCTGGGGCGTGATGAACCAGACCGCCATCCAGGAGGCCGCCAACATCCGCTTCCCGATGGAGAACTTCATCGGCACCTACTGGTCCGGTTCGGAGGTGGACGTGAAGCCGGTGGGCGCGGGCGCCAACGGCTACAAGGCGCTGACCTTCCACGGCGTCGGCATGGATTACCCGATCTATGAGGACATGAAGAAGCACGTCATCGATCCGGGCAAGGCCTCGCAGGGCGGGCAGTTCGTCGGCTCGGTGCTGTATTCGCGCGGCATGTATGCGGCGGTCGTCATCGCCGAGGCCATCGCCAAGGCGCAGGAGCTGGCCGGCACGCCGCAGATCACCGCGGCGCAGCTGCGCGACGGGTTCGAGGCGCTGGACATCACCCCCGAGCGGCTGGCCGAACTGGGCCTGCCGGACTTCGGACCCGAGATCAAGATGACCTGCGACAACCACGGCGGCAGCGGCATGGCGCGCTTGCAGCAATGGGATGCCTCGGCCGGGAAATGGACCCTGATCACCGACTTCACCCAGCCAGATCAGGATGTTCTGGACCCGCTGATCCTTGAGGACAGCGAAGCCTATGCCAAGGAAGCCGGCATCTCGCCGCGCTGCTGATCCCTTGCCCCGGCGGTGCGCCGCCGGGGCCCATCGATCCGGAGGGAAAGCCCATGTTCGACGCCGTGCCCGACCGCGAGACCCTGCTCGAGGTCAACAATATCGAGGTGATCTACAATCACGTCATCCTGGTCCTGAAGGGCGTCAGCCTGTCGGTGCCCAAGGGCGGCATCACCGCGCTTCTGGGCGGCAACGGCGCGGGCAAGACGACGACGCTGAAGGCGATCTCGAACCTGCTGCATTCCGAGCGGGGCGAGGTCACCAAGGGCGCGATCAGCTATCGCGGCGCGCGGATCCAGGACATGGACCCCGCCTCGGTGGTGAAGAAGGGCATCATCCAGGTGATGGAGGGCCGCCACTGCTTCGAGCACCTGACCATCGAGGAGAACCTGCTGACCGGCGCCTATACCCGCACCGACGGCGGCGCGGCGATCCGCCAGGACCTGGAGATGGTCTATTCCTATTTCCCCCGTCTCAAGGAGCGCCGGAAAAGCCAGGCCGGCTATACCTCGGGCGGCGAGCAGCAGATGTGCGCGATGGGCCGGGCGCTGATGTCCCGCCCCGAGACGATCCTGCTGGACGAGCCCTCGATGGGTCTGGCGCCGCAGCTGGTCGAGCAGATCTTCGAGATCGTGAAGGCGGTGAACGAGGGCGAGGGCGTGACCTTCCTTCTGGCCGAGCAGAACACCAATGTCGCGCTGCGCTATGCCCATTACGGCTATATCCTGGAAAGCGGCCGCGTGGTGATGGACGGTCCGGCGGACGCGCTGCGCGAGAACCCGGACGTCAAGGAATTCTATCTCGGCATGTCCGACCAGGGCCGCAAGAGCTTTCGCGACGTGCGGTCCTATCGCCGGCGCAAGCGCTGGCTGGCCTGAGCGCAGAAAGGCATCCCCATGACATTCTATGACGAGCTTGAAACCCGCAGCGCCGAGGCGCGGGCGCTGTGGCTGGCGGCCGAATTGCCCGCCGCGCTGACGCGGGCCCGCACGGCGCCGGCGCTGGCCCGCATCCTGGCCGGGATCGAGCCGGATCAGATCACCAGCCGCGAGGCGCTGGCCCGGCTGCCGGTGATCCGCAAATCCGAGCTTTCCGAGGCGCAGAGGCGGATCTCGCCCTTCGGCGGCTTCACCACGCGGCCGGCGGCGGAGTTCGAGAACGTGTTCCAGAGCCCCGGCCCGATCTACGAGCCCGGGCGGCGCGGCGCGGACTGGTGGCGGCTGGGTCGGTTCCTGCATGCGGCGGGGGTCGGGGCAGGCGACATCATCCACAATTGCTTCGGCTATCACCTGACCCCGGCGGGCATGATGTTCGAAAGCGCCGCCCGCGCGGTCGGGGCCGCGACCCTGCCGGCCGGCACCGGCCAGACCGAGCTGCAGGTCCGCGCCGCCGCGGACATCGGCACCACCGTCTATGCGGGCACGCCCGATTATCTGAAGGTGATGCTGGACAAGGCCGGGGAACTGGGCGAGCGGCTGTCCTTTACCCGCGCCGTGGTCTCGGGCGGGGCGCTGTTTCCCAGCCTGCGCCAGGCCTATGCGGATCGCGGCATCGCCACCACGCAATGCTACGCTACCGCCGATCTGGGCCTGATCGCCTATGAATCCCCGGCCATGGAGGGGATGATCGTGGACGAGCGGGTGATCGTCGAGATCGTCCGCCCCGGCACCGGCGACCCGGTCCCGGATGGCGAGGTGGGCGAGGTGGTGGTGACCACGCTGAACCCGGATTATCCGCTGGTGCGCTTCGCGACGGGCGACCTTTCGGCGGTTCTGCCCGGCGTCAGCCCCTGCGGGCGCACGAACATGCGCATCAAGGGCTGGATGGGCCGCGCCGACCAGACCACCAAGATCAAGGGCATGTTCGTGCGTCCCGAGCAGGTCGCGGCGCTGGTCGCCCGGCACCCCGAGATCAGCCGCGCCCGCGTCGTCGCGGACCGCTCGGGTGATATGGATGTGATGACGGTGCTGCTGGAAACCGGGGCCGATGATGCGGCAAGATACGAGGGAACGGTGTTGGACACACTGAAACTTCGCGGCCGGGTGGAACTGGTTGCGCCGGGTTCGCTGCCGAATGACGGCAAGGTGATCGAGGACCGGCGCAGCTACGACTGATTCCGGTCGCCCGGAATGAGGTCGCCCGCATGCGCATCGCCGCAGCCCTGCTTGCCGCCCTGATCGGGGCCGCGCCCGCCTGGGCCGAAAACCGCGCCGTGATCGTCGGCAATGCCGATTACCGCAGCGCCCCCGATCTGGCGGGCTCGGACACGGTGGCGCTGGGAAATACCCTGCGCGTGGCGGGTTTCACCACCCAGCAAGGCGTCGATCTGGCGGCGGGTCCCCTGCGCCGCCTGATCGAGTCGCTGGTCCGCGCCGATCCGGCGCCGGGCGCGCGCATCGTGGCGCTGAACGGCCGCTTCCTGAACGACGGGACCGAGACCTGGTTCATGGGCGCCGATGCCGAGGAGCCCGGCCGCCTGGGCGTGGGCATGCAGGGCGTGCCGCTGTCGCTGGTCATGCGGCTGATGGCCGGGGGCGATCCGGGCGCGGTGCTGGTGCTGGGCACCGACGGGCAACGGATGCCGCATCGACCGGGGCTGGAAAACGGCATCGGCCCGCTGGCGCCGCCCCGCGGGGTCTGGGTCGTCACCGGCTCGCCCGAGGCGGGGGCCCGCGCCATGGGCCGCTTGGCCGGCGGCGCCAGCCTGGTGCAGGCCATGGCGGCCGATCCGGCGCTGCAGCTGGTGCCGGGCGGGGCCCGGGATCCGGTGCTGGCCCCGCGCCGGAAGGTCCCTGACCCGCAGGCTGCCGACCGCGATGCCTGGGCCGAAGCCTCGACCGCGGACGGCATGCGCGCCTATCAGGACTATCTCGCGCGCTTTCCGCGCGGGCTCTATGCCGCCCCCGCTCGCGAGCGGCTGGCGCAGATCCGCCGCGCGCCGGCTGCGCAGAGTGCCGACCGCCATGTCTGGGCGCGGGCCGTGGCCGAGGATTCGGCCGCAGGCTACGTCGCCTATCTGCAGGATTTCCCGGCAGGGCGCTTCGCCCGCGTCGCCCGCCTCCGGCTCGCCGAGCTGCGCCCCGTCCGGCCCGGCCCGGATCTTTCCCCGGCGGCCGCGGCGGAACAGGCGCTGAACCTCGCCCCGGCCGAGCGCGCCGCCATCCAGCGCCGCCTGTCGCAGCTCGGCGGCCAGCCCGGCCCGGCCGACGGCGTTTTCGGCCGGCGCACGCGCGCGGCGATCACGGACTGGCAGCGCCGGAACGGGCTGGCGGCGACGGGTCATCTGACCCGCAGCCAGGTCCGGATGCTCGCCACCCAGGTCGAGCGGCTGCAGGCCGATGCCGCCGCCCGCGACCGCGCCTGGTGGCGGCAGACCGGTGCGCAGGGCGATCCCGAAGGATTGCGCGCCTATCTGGACCGCTATCCCGACGGCCTTCACGCCGAGACCGCGCGCCGCCGGCTCTCCGGCGGCCAGCCCGACCCGGCGGCCGCGCCCGCCGGCGACGAGGCGACCTGGCGCTGGGTCGGCCGCCAGGGCTCGGCCGCGGCCTACGAGACCTATCTGGACCGTTTCCCGGCCGGCGCCCATGCGGCGCAGGCCCGGCAGCGGCTTGCCACCTTGCGCGCTGGCATCGAAGCGGCGCGCCGCGAAGAATCCGCGCTGGGCCTGACCCCCTCGGCGCGGCGGCTGATCGAGGACCGGCTACGCCTGGCCGGCATGCAGCCCGGCGCGGTCGACGGCGAATTCACCGAGGAAACCCGCGCCGCCCTGCGCCGCTATCAAGAGGCGCGCAACCTGCGCGTGACCGGTTACCTCACGCAGCAGACGGTCTCGGGCCTTCTGGCGGATGGGCCGCGCTGACCGGCAGCCGTGAAGCCCGCGCCGCCTTGGCCCGGGCGGCGCTTCGTTCGGCGCTGGCCGGCATGCGTCCCGGGCCGGCCATTCCGGCGGAGCTTCTCCGCGCCACCCCTCCGTCACGCCCGACCGTGTCCCGACCGAAGCCGGGCGTCCCGCCGCGCCGATCACCGCCCCTGCGATCTTCTCCCTTGTGGAAATATCCACGAGGGTGTGGGGGCAGTCGGCCCCCACCGGCCGGGTTCCAGGCCGGAAAGCAAGACGCCCGCGGCGCGGGGCCTGCGGGCGTCCTTGAATCGGATGATTCGCCGGTTCTCAGCCCTGGCGGGCCTTGAAGCGCGGGTTGGTCTTGTTGATGACGTAGATGCGGCCCTTGCGGCGCACGATCTGGCAATCGCGGTGGCGGCTCTTGAGCGAGCGGAGCGAATTGCGAACCTTCATCGGTCTTCTCCTATCGCGGCGCATCGCTAAGGTCGCGCCTTGGAAACGAAATACCCCCGGTTGAGCCCCGGGGGCGCGAAACGAATGGTGGGCGGTACTGGGATCGAACCAGTGGCCACTACGATGTCAACGTAGTGCTCTACCGCTGAGCTAACCGCCCACTGACAGGTGATTCTTCCGGCTTGCGCCGCCAGATCGCCTTGGTCCGCGTGTCTATAGCCACCTCGCCCCGGGGTTTCAAGCCCTCAATCGACGGCTATTGGCGGCGCCCGATCATGGTTTATAACCCTTTCTGTCTTATCACCCAGATCTGGCGCCGGTCGCGCCGCCGGGGAACGCCAGGGATGACCAGGGAAGAGCCGATTTTCGATCTGATGCGGCCGCCGTCGTGGCAGGGCGGGGTGATCTTTGCCTCGCCGCATTCCGGCCGCGCCTATCCCGACTGGTTCCTGGCCGAATCGCGGCTGGACGCGCAGCAGCTGCGCTCGTCCGAGGATGCTTTCGTGGACCGGCTGATCGCCCCGGCGCTGGACCATGGCGCCGCGGTGCTGACCGCGCGGGTGCCGCGCTGCGTGGTGGACCTGAATCGCGGCCCCGAGGAAATCGACCCGCTGGTGGTCTCGGGCGCCGCCCCGGCGATGAGCAATCCGCGCATCATGGCCGGCCTGGGGGTGATTCCCCGCGTCGTCTCGCAGGGCCGTGCCATCCACGACCGGCCGATCCCGCGGGCCGAGGCCGAAAGCCGCATCGCCCGGCTCTGGCATCCCTATCACCGCGCGCTTTCCGGCCTGATCGAGGAGGCGGTGGCGCGGTTCGGCGGCGCCGTCCTGATCGATATGCATTCCATGCCGCGCGATGCGCTGGTGCATCTGCCGCGCCCGCGCCCCGACATGGTGCTGGGCGACCGCAACGGCGTTTCGGCCGCGCCGCGGATCAGCGCCGGCGTGGCCGATGCCGTGGTGGCCGAGGGCTTCCGGCTGCGGCGCAATTCGCCCTTTTCCGGCGCCTATATCACCCAGACCTATGGTCGGCCGCGCAGCAATGTCCATGTCGTGCAGCTGGAACTGGACCGCTCGCTCTACATGGACGAGCGCCGGATCGAGCCGCGCGCCGATTTCGACCTGTTCCGGACCCGTTTCGCCCGCGTCGTCGCGCGGCTGGCGCGGCTGCGTCCGGACGCCAGCGATTCGGCCTTCGCCGCCGAGTGAACCAGAAAGGAGGCCGCGATGCCGCCCGAATTCGCCGAGATGATCGGCCAGAACCTCGCCCTGATCATTCTGGCGCTGGTGATCCTGTTCGCCGTCAGCCGCGCCGTCCGCATCGTGCCGCAATCGGAAAAATACGTCGTCGAACGCTTCGGCCGGCTGCATGCGGTGCTGGGGCCGGGGATCAACTTCATCGTGCCCTTCCTCGACCGGGTGGCGCATCGGATCTCGGTGCTGGAGCGCCAGCTGCCGACATCGCGCCAGGATGCGATCACGGCGGACAACGTGCTGGTGCAGGTCGAAACCAGCGTCTTCTATCGCATCATCGAGCCGGAAAAGACCGTCTATCGCATCCGCGACGTGGATGCGGCCATCGCCACCACGGTGGCGGGGATCGTGCGTTCGGAGATCGGCGCGATGGAGCTGGACCAGGTGCAGTCGAACCGCGCCCCGCTGATCGAGCGCATCCGCGAATCGCTGGCCAATATCGTCGACGACTGGGGCATCGAGGTGACGCGGGCCGAGATCCTGGACGTCAACCTGGACGAGGCCACGCGCGCCGCCATGCTGCAGCAGCTGAATGCCGAACGTGCCCGCCGTGCCCAGGTGACCGAGGCCGAGGGCCGACGCCGCGCCGTGGAACTGGCCGCCGACGGCGATCTTTACGCCGCCGAGCAGCAGGCCAAGGCCAAGCGGCTGCTGGCCGATGCCGAGGCCTATGCCACCGCGGCCATCGCCACGGCGATCCGCGAGGGCGGGATCGAGGCGGCGCAATACCAGGTCGCCATGCGCCAGGTCGAGGTGCTGGCCGAGGTCGGCAAGGGGCAGGGCAAGCAGACGGTGATCGTTCCCGCCTCGGCCGTCGAGGCGCTTGGCGACGCCTTCCGCATGCTCCGCGGCGTGAAGCCAGGGGGCGCGGCATGAGCTGGGCGAACGGCTGGATCTGGATCATCGCGGCGCTCCTTTTGGCGGCGCTGGAACTGGCGCTGCCGGGCTGGTTCTTCCTGGGGCTCGCCGGGGCGGTGCTGCTGATGGGGCTGGCGCTGCTTTTGGGCCTGTGGCCCGGCGGGTTGCCGATGGCGCTGGTGGTCACGGCGGTCCTGACCGGGGTGATCTGGCTGGCGCTGCGGCGCATCTTCGGCAGGAACCGGGGCGAGGTGCGGCGCTGGACCCGCGACATCAACGACAACTAGGCCTGGCCGGCGCCAAGCTGGTGCTGACCCATGGGGCGGATCTGCTGACCTGCCTGCGCGACGATTATCCCTGGATTCCCTTTCCGGGTCATTGGGACCTGCCCGGCGGCGGCGCCGAGCCGGGCGAGACGCCGGTCGCATGCGCCCTGCGCGAGCTTTACGAGGAATTCGGGCTGCGGCTTGCCCCGGGGCGGCTGACGGGGCGGGCCTTTGCCTCGCTTGGCGAACCGGGGCGCGCGTCATGGCTGTTTTCCGGCACGATCACGGCGGCCGAGATCGCCGCGATCCGCTTCGGCGACGAGGGGCAGGAATGGCGGATGATGCCGGTGGCGGAATTCGTCGCCCATCCCCGGGCCGTGCCGCATTTCCGCGACCGGGTGCGGCTTGTTCTTGCCGGATCGGGCTGCGGGATTTGAGAATCGCCCGCCGCTGTGCATGATCGGCGCATCGACAGGAAGGAGGCATGCATGTCTCGAATGCAGCTATACCGTCGCAACGGCTGGGGCTCGGCCATCGTCGAGGCACAACTGGCGCATTACGGCCTTGAGGCCGAGAGGATCGAGGTCGCGGACCTGTTCCTCGATCCGGCCGCCAAGCGCGACCTGATGCGGATCAGTCCGGCGGGGCAGATCCCGGTGCTGATCCTGCCCGACGGGCGGGTGATGTCGGAAAGCGCGGCGATCACCCTGCACCTGGCCGACATGACCGAGCGGGACGATCTGGTACCGGCCCCCGGCGCGCCCGAGCGGCCGCGCTTCCTGCGCTGGCTGATGTTCCTGGTCGCGCAGGTCTATCCCTGCTTCACCTTCGGCGACGATCCCTCGCGCTTTCTCAGCGACGGCACGGCGCAGAAGGAGCTGGGCGAGGCCACCACCGCGCGGCTGCAGGAACTGTGGACCGCGGTGGAGGGCGTGGCGGGCGCCCCCTGGTTCCTGGGCGAACGCTTCTCGGCCCTGGACATCTATCTGGCGGTGATGACCAACTGGAAGCCCGGACCGGCATGGTTCCAGGGGAATGCGCCCAAGGTCTGGGCCATCGCCCGCGCCACGGCGGCGCGCGAGGACCTGGCGCCGGTGCTTCAGCGCAATTTCGGCTGATTACGCCCCGGCGAGTTCGGCCTGGATCGCCTGCGCCGCGGCGCGGGGGTCCGCGGCCTGCCAGATCGGGCGGCCGACGACGATATGGTCGGCGCCGCTGGCGATGGCGGTCGCGGGCGTCTCGATCCGCTTCTGGTCGCCGGCGTCGCTGCCGGCCGGGCGTACGCCGGGGGTGACGATCAGCCGGCCCGCCGCCTCGGGCAGGGCGCGGATCAGGGCCGCCTCGCGCGGGCTGGCGATGACGCCGTCGGCCCCGGCCTCGAAGGCGCGGGCGGCGCGGGTGGCGACGATCTCGGCCAGATCGCCCGGCACGATCAGCCCGGCATCGAGGTCGGCGCGGTCCAGCGAGGTCAGGATGGTCACCGCCAGGATCTTCAGCCCCGACGCGCTTGCCCCCTGTTTCGCCGCCCGGACCACATGCGGGTCGCCGTGCACGGTCAGGAAATCCAGGTCGTATTGCGCGATGCCTTTCACCGCCGCCTCGACCGTGGCGCCGATGTCGAAGAACTTCATGTCCAGGAAGATGCGCTTGCCGTGTTCCTGCTTGAGCTCGTTGGCGAGTGCGAGCCCGCCACCGGTCAGCATCCCCAGGCCGATCTTGTAGAAGCTGGCCGCGTCGCCGATCCTTTCGGCCAGCTCCAGCCCGGCCAGCGCGTTCGGCACGTCCAGCGCCACGATCAGACGGTCGTCCATGTTCCACCTCAGCCTGCGACAAACGGCCCGCTTATAGGGGGGAACCGGCTGTCTTGAAACCCCGTTTCGTCCTGCCCATGTGACAGGCAGGACCCGAGCCGGATCGTGCCAATGCGGGCGGTCCAAAGCGGGGGCTGAGGAAAGGAATTTCATATGGATATGGAAAAGTTCACGGAACGGTCGCGCGGTTTCCTGCAGGCGGCGCAGACCATCGCGATCCGCGAGGAAAACCAGCGCGTGATGCCCGAGCATCTGCTGAAGGCGCTGATGGACGACGAGCAGGGCTTTGCCAGCAATCTGATCGCGCGGGCCGGCGGCGACGCCCAGGCCGTGCGCCAGGCCGTCGACCAGGCGGTGGCGAAACAGCCCAAGGTCAGCGGCGGGCAGGGTCAGGTCTATGTCGATACCTCGCTGGTGCGCGTGCTGGACGAGGCCGAGAAGCTGGCCAAGAAGGCCGGCGACAGTTTCGTGCCGGCCGAGCGGGTGCTGACGGCGCTTGCCATCGTCAACACCAATGCACGCGACGCGCTGACGGCGGGCAAGGTGACGGCGCAGGCGCTGAACAGCGCCATCAACGACGTCCGCAAGGGCCGGACGGCCGACACGGCCAGCGCCGAGGACAGCTATGAGGCGCTGTCGAAATACGCCCGCAACCTGACCGAGGCCGCGGCCGAGGGCAAGATCGACCCGATCATCGGCCGGGACGAGGAAATCCGCCGCGCCATGCAGGTGCTGTCCCGCCGCACCAAGAACAACCCGGTGCTGATCGGCGAGCCCGGCGTCGGCAAGACCGCCATCGCCGAAGGGCTGGCGCTGCGCATCATCGACGGCGACGTGCCGGAAAGCCTGCGCAACAAGCAGCTTTGGGCGCTGGACATGGGCGCGCTGATCGCCGGCGCGAAATATCGCGGCGAGTTCGAGGAGCGGCTGAAGGCCGTGCTGAAGGAGATCGAGGATGCCGCCGGCGAGATCGTGCTGTTCATCGACGAGCTGCATGTGCTGGTCGGGGCCGGCAAGACCGACGGCGCCATGGATGCCGCGAACCTGATCAAGCCGGCGCTGGCCCGGGGCGAGCTGCATTGCGTCGGCGCCACCACGCTGGACGAATACCGCAAGTATATCGAAAAGGACGCGGCGCTGGCCCGGCGCTTCCAGCCGGTCATGGTCGAGGAGCCGACGGTCGAGGACACGATCAGCATCCTGCGCGGCATCAAGGAGAAGTATGAGCTGCACCACGGCGTCCGCATCAGCGACGCCGCGCTGGTGGCTGCCGCGACCCTGTCGCATCGCTACATCACCGATCGTTTCCTGCCCGACAAGGCCATCGACCTGGTGGACGAGGCGGCGAGCCGGCTGCGCATGGAAGTGGACAGCAAGCCCGAGGAGCTGGACCAGCTCGACCGGCAGATCCTGCAGATGCAGATCGAGGCCGAGGCGCTGAAGAAGGAAGACGACGCCGCCTCCAAGGACCGGCTGGAGAAGCTGGAGAAGCAGCTCTCCGAGTTGCAGGAGAAATCCGCGACCATGACCGCCCGCTGGCAGGCCGAACGCGATCGGCTGGAGGGCTCGCGCAACCTCAAGGAACAGCTCGACCGCGCCCGCGCCGAGTTGGACCAGGCCAAGCGCGAAGGAAACCTGGCCCGCGCCGGCGAGCTTTCCTATGGCATCATCCCGGGCCTCGAGCGGCAGCTGGCCGAATCCGAGGGCAGCGAGGACGGGCCGATGGTCGAGGAAGCCGTGCGCCCCGAGCAGATCGCCGAGGTGGTGGAACGCTGGACCGGCATCCCCACCAGCAAGATGCTGGAGGGTGAGCGCGAGAAGCTGTTGAAGATGGAGGACGTGCTGGGCAAGCGCGTCATCGGCCAGTCCGAGGCGGTGACGGCCGTGTCCAACGCCGTGCGCCGGGCGCGGGCCGGGCTGAACGACCCCAAGCGGCCGCTGGGCAGCTTCCTGTTCCTGGGCCCGACCGGCGTCGGCAAGACCGAGCTGACCAAGGCCATCGCCGAATACCTGTTCGACGACGACTCGGCCATGGTCCGCATCGACATGTCCGAGTTCATGGAGAAGCATTCGGTCGCGCGGCTGATCGGCGCGCCTCCGGGCTATGTCGGCTATGACGAGGGCGGCGTGCTGACCGAGGCGGTGCGGCGGCGTCCCTATCAGGTGATCCTGTTCGACGAGGTCGAAAAGGCGCATCCGGACGTCTTCAACGTGCTGCTGCAGGTGCTGGACGACGGCCAGCTGACCGACGGCCAGGGCCGGACGGTGGACTTCAAGCAGACGCTGATCGTGCTGACCTCGAACCTCGGGGCGCAGGCGCTGTCGCAACTGCCCGAGGGCGCCGATTCGAGTCAGGCGCGCGCGCAGGTGATGGATGCGGTCCGGGCGCATTTCCGCCCCGAATTCCTGAACCGGCTGGACGAGATCATCATCTTCCATCGCCTCACGCGCGAGAACATGGACGGCATCGTCAAGATCCAGCTCTGGCAGCTGGAAAGCCGGCTGGCGCAGCACAAGATCGGGCTGGAGCTGGACGAGGCGGCGCTGAAATGGCTGGCGGACGAGGGCTATGACCCGGTCTTCGGCGCCCGGCCGCTGAAGCGGGTGATGCAGCGCAGCCTGCAGAACCCCCTGGCCGAGATGATCCTGGCCGGAGAGGTTCTGGACGGCCAGACCGTGCATGTCAGCGCCGGCCCAGAGGGGCTGATCGTGGGCAACCGCGTGACTACGGCGCATCTCGGCTCGGCCGGCGAGGACGGGCCGCGGGTGCCGCTGCACTGACGCAAAGTGGCGGATGCGTCGGCATCCGCCCTTTTCCTTCCGGTCCTCGCGTGGAAATCACGCGGAATTTCATCGGCATCCGCCTGGGCGGGTGGCATGATGGCTCTGGGCAGAGGGGGAATTTGCCATGGCGCTGAAATGGTCCGATGTCACGCCCGAGGCGGATTACCTGAGCCGGCGGGCCTTTCTGGCGGCGGGCGTCGCGGCGCTGGCCACGCCGGCTCTCGGTCTCAGCGGCAAGCCCTCGGCCTTCTCGACCGACGAGACGTCGAACAGCTTCGAGGACATCACCAATTACAACAATTTCTACGAATTCGGCACCGGCAAGACCGATCCGGCCCAATATGCCGGCAGCCTGAAGACCGCGCCCTGGTCGGTGCAGATCGACGGCATGGTGGACAGGCCCGGCAGCTACGGCGTCGAGGACCTCGCCCCCGAGGCGGCGCTGGAGGAGCGGATCTATCGCCTGCGCTGCGTCGAGGCCTGGTCGATGGTCATTCCGTGGCTCGGCGTGCCCCTGGCCGGGGCGCTCGGCAAGGCCGGCGTGCAGCCGGGCGCGAAATACGTCGCCTTCCGCACGCTGCACGACCCCGGCCAGATGCCCGGCCAGCGGTCGCGCATCATCGACTGGCCCTATCGCGAGGGGCTGCGGCTGGACGAGGCCATGCATCCGCTGACCATCCTTGCCACCGGGCTTTACGGCCGGGTGCTGCCCAACCAGAACGGCGCGCCGATCCGGCTGGTGGTGCCGTGGAAATACGGCTTCAAGTCGATCAAGTCGATCGTCGGGATCACCCTGACCGACAGGCAGCCGCCATGCAGCTGGCAGATGCTGCAGCCCGGCGAATACGGCTTCTATGCCAATGTGAATCCGCAGGTGGACCATCCGCGCTGGTCGCAGGCCACCGAAAGGCGGATCGGCAGCGGACTGTTCGGCGGCCGGCAGGAGACGCTGATGTTCAACGGCTATGGCGATCAGGTGGCCGGGCTCTATGCGGGCATGGACCTGGCGAAGCATTACTGATGCCGCAGCACCTCAATCGCTGGCTGCGGCATGTCCCGGTCTGGGCGGTCTGGCTGCTGGGGTTGATTCCGCTGGGGCTGCTGGTCTGGGACACGCTGCACGGCCATCTGGGCGTCGATCCGGTGCGGGATATCGAGCATCGGCTGGGCCGCACCGCGATCTATTTCCTGCTGGCGACGCTGGCGGTGACGCCGCTGCTGCGGCTGGCGCGGCTGAACCTGATGCGCTTTCGCCAGGCGCTGGGGCTGATCTGTTTCAGCTATGCCGCCTGCCATCTGGCGGCCTGGGTGGTCTTCGACATGGCCTTTCTCTGGGCGCAGATGCTCAGGGACGTGGCCAAGCGGCCCTATCTGGTCTTCGGCATGCTGGGCTTTGCCATGCTGCTGGCGCTGGCGCTGACCTCGAACCGCTTCTCGATCCGCCGCCTGGGCCCGCGCTGGGGGCAATTGCATCGGCTGGTCTATCCGGCGGCGATTCTGGCGGCGGTGCATTGGCTCTGGGCGCTGAAGGTCTGGGAATCCTGGCCGCTGACGATTCTCGGGGCGATTCTGGTGCTGCTGGGCCTGCGTTTGCCGGGAAAAGCGCGGCGGCGGAGATCGGCCGGGCTGTCGCGGCCTGCGGAGTGATTCCCCCGCCGCTTCACGGCGACGGCCCTGATCCTTCCCATTTTCCCTTACTTTACGGGCAGTTACCTTCTTCTGTCATTTTTCTTTATTTTTGGTCTTGCGGGTTTGTTTTGCGGGGTCTAGATACCCGCTCACCGAACGACGGCAGCGTCGGACGGGACGGGGAAGCGGGAGCGGAACCGAGACAATCTGGGAATGACTGACCGGACGGGGCGTCAAGCGAATGACGCATCTTCCGCGATTTTGTTTCCTCTGCTTTTTGACATTATGGTATATCTGAAGGGATATGCGGGCGGTCTGGTCGTTTTTCGGCGAGGGAGTTTGCATATCGGCCTGGTAGGGGGANCCCGATGATCCAGGTGTCAGCTTCACTGTTTGACGGTTCACGTTTTGTGGAACGACAAGCAGAGATGATCACCCGCTAGTCGCGGGTGACAGATGTGCAAGGTTCTTCTGTCAAGGATAGCTGCTTCGGTGGCTTTCAACTTGAGAGTTTGATCCTGGCTCAGAACGAACGCTGGCGGCAGGCCTAACACATGCAAGTCGAGCGAACCCTTCGGGGTT